>CAZQRD010000045.1:0-22254 GCA_964595535.1 uncultured Flavobacteriaceae bacterium
CTTGTCTCCCTTATAACGGTTACCTTTACTTGTCCGGGATAGGTCATGTCATTTTGAATTTTTTGCATAATATTGAATGATAATTCAGCTGCCTTGGTATCGTCAACTTTTTCACTCTCAACAATTACACGCAATTCTCTACCTGCCTGAATAGCATAAGCCTTTTGAACACCATTAAAACCAAAGGCCACATCTTCAAGTTCCTTCAACCTCTGAATATAAGAGTCGACAACCTGCCTTCTGGCTCCTGGCCGTGCACCTGATATGGCATCACAAACCTGAACGATAGGTGCATAAAGAGATTTCATTTCTACTTCATCATGGTGAGACCCTATTGCATTACATACATCAGCTTTCTCATTGTATTTTTCAGCCCATTGCATTCCTAAAATTGCATGAGGTAATTCAGTATCTGTATCGGGTACTTTTCCTATATCATGAAGCAAGCCGGCTCTTTTGGCAATTTTAGGGTTCAAACCCAATTCAGAAGCCATAACTGAACATAAATTTGCTACTTCTCTTGAGTGTTGAAGGAGGTTCTGACCATAAGAAGATCGGTACTTCATCCTTCCCACTGTTTTGATTAATTCTGGATGCAATCCGTGAATCCCTAAGTCAATAACGGTCCGTTTACCAACTTCAATAATCTCTTCGTTAATTTCCTTTGTTGTTTTAGCTACGATCTCTTCTATTCTAGCCGGGTGGATTCTCCCGTCGGTAACCAATTTATGCAGAGCCAATCTGGCTACTTCTCTTCGAACAGGATCAAAACATGACAAAATTATAGCTTCTGGTGTGTCATCCACGATGATTTCGACCCCGGTAGTCGATTCTATAGCGCGTATATTTCTACCTTCTCTTCCAATAATTCTACCCTTTACATCATCGTTTTCGAGATTAAATACAGATACACAATTGTCAATGGTTTGTTCAACGCCTATACGCTGAATGGTATTTAATATAACTTTTTTAGCCTCCTGTTGAGCACCCATTTTAGCTTCTTCAAGCGTGCTTTGCATAAAAGCCATTGCATCGCTTTTAGCCTCTTCTTTAAGGGTTTCTACCAACTCTTTTTTTGCTTCAGTCGCAGACATACCGGAAAGCGCTTCAAGCTGTTCGACCTGACGCTTATGCACTTTCTCAACTTCAGACTTTTTCTTCTCGATGATATCAAGTCTGTTTTGAAGTTGCTTATTCTTCTCTTCTAAATTGGTGTTGAACTTTTTATTTTTATCTAATTCCTGGGAAACTTTAGATTCTTTATCTCTGATTCGTTTTTCAGATTCATTGATCTTTTTATCTCTGGATATGATTACTTTTTCATGCTCAGATTTAAGCTCTATAAATTTTTCTTTCGCCTGTAAAATTTTATCTTTTTTAATTCCGTCAGCCTCAATTCTAGCCTCCTTCAACATTGCTGCTGACTGTTTGCTGACATTTATAAGGGTGGAAGACGCCTTTTTCTTTTCTAAAACTTTGGCAATAAAATATCCCAGAATCAAGGCTACAATTGCTATGCTAATTGTTGTTGCTATCATAATTTATATATAAAAAAAGCCTACATCGGTTACGGTTTTGTAAACTCCAATTAACAAGTTTAGGACTAACTTAAAGGTCAAGTATCCAATTTTAAAGCGATAAAATCGCTTAGTTAGGCACGCTTTCGCTTTAAAAACTCATCCTTTTTAAATTGATAGTGTTGAGTTTATTAAACAAATAACTAATGTAGGCAGTAGTTGTTTTCTTTAAAAGAACTTATGCAAGATGTGAATTTAACAATTCATTTAATTCCAATAACTTGCTTTCTAATTGTTTTGAATCCTGATTTTCATGGACATTCTTAACCTCTTTCTGAGATGCAAATTGCAAGGCACACATAGCCAAAACATCCTGTTTATCTCTCACTTCATAGTTCTGCTCAAATTGTTTTACCATTTCATTAATCTTTTTCACCGCTTTTCTTATTCCTTCTTCCTCACCCTCATCTTTTATAGTAAGCGGATACACTCTATCTCCTATGGTAACTTTAATCTTCAGGTTATTAATCATTTTATTTTCTAGTCACTTAATTGAACGATACATTTATCGATTTCACGAATCAAAGTATTTATTTTAAGCTTCGTTGCATGCTTATCTTCTTTGCTGCCTACAATTGTGTTAGCAACCCTCAGTGACTCATATTTTTTTTCCAGTTCGCCGATCACATCCTGCTGCTTATTCAACTGTTGTTGAAGATTATTATTATGCTGCATCAATTTTAAATTTTCCTGCTGCAAAATAGCGTATTTGCTCAAAATTTTTGAAAGCTTGGCTTCCAGATTTTCTACTATTTCAAATAATTTATTCATCAACTCAAAGAATCAAACAATTACAACAAATTTAAGATACCTATTCATATAAAACAACTATTTTCACGAAAATACATAAAAACTTAGACAATATATTGAATAATAATCACTTAAAATATTCATTTTTTTGTATCATCGCTTATTATTATTTTAGCGCCGATATGCATCGAAATATTTTTATTATTTTTTTTCTGGGAATGACAAATTTTGTTTTCCCTCAAGACGAACTTCCAAAAAATTACTTCATCAATCCATTAGAGATTCCTCTTGTGTTGTCGGGTACTTTTGGCGAATTAAGAACCAATCATTTTCATGCGGGTCTTGACATAAAAACGCAGAAAGTTGTAGGACACAAAGTTTTAGCATCTGCTGATGGATATGTCTCACGGATCAACGTTTCACTATGGGGTTATGGAAATGCTATTTACATAACACATCCCAATGGTTATACTACCGTTTATGGTCATCTCCAAAAGTTTTCGCCTGAGATAGATGCCTATGTTCGTAAAAAGCAATATGAAAAGGAAAGTTTTACAATTAGGCTTTATCCCAAGTCATCTGATTTAAAGGTGAACAAAGGTGATGTGATTGCACTTAGTGGCAATTCAGGAAGCTCTGGGGGCCCTCACCTCCATTATGAGATTAGAGATGTGAAATCAAACATCCTTAATCCCATGCTTTTTGGTACTAGTGTTCCGGATCATAAGAACCCGACGATTCAAAATGTTTTTGCCTATTCGAAAAATGGTGCTTCTCAAGTAAATCAATCATCTAAAATTGTTCAATTGGTATTTAACCGACAGTACGACGGAGATCTTCTTGCAAATCCCATCAATGCGTATGGTGAAATTGGATTTGGGATCAATGCTTATGACCGCCTCGATGGAGCGATAAACAGAAACGGCCTGTATTCACTTGAAATGATTGTCAATGGCGAAAAAGTGTTTCAATTTACTGTCAACAAATTCTCTTTTGATGAATCCAGATTGATCAATTCGTATATCGATTATGAAAGACTCATTAAACTGAAGCAAAGAGTGCAGAAATGTTTCGTTGATCATAAAATCAATAATCTTAGCCTTTATAAAAAGCTCGTAAAGAATGGTTATATCAATGTAAAAGACAGTATGGAATACACCGTTTCAATTATAGCCAAAGACTTTGAAGGAAATCAAACAAGGCTCATCATTCCAATTAACGGAAAAAAAGACTCCATCATTATTCCCAAAAAAGTAGAGAAAACAGCTCGTTTTTTTAAGGCTGATCAGGCCAATACCATTAAAGATTCTATGATTACGGCCCATTTTCCAAAGAATATTTTTTATGAAGATTTCTATTTTGACTATTCCCGTGAAAATGGAATCGTGAAACTGCACAATAGCAGTGTTCCTGTTCATAAAAGTTTTCGCCTTTCTTTTGATGTCTCAAAATTCAGCGAAGATGAACTTAAAACCTTACATATTGCGAAAAAAAATCGATATGGTAAATTATTTTACGTTAGTACTAAGAGAAAAGACAATACATTTTATACTATGAGTAAAGGATTAGGTGAATTTACATTAATGTCTGACAATCAAAAGCCTAGTATAAAAAATTATGGTTTTAAAAATGAGCAATGGCTTACAAAATTCAGCTCGTTAAAAGTGAAAATTCATGATAAAGGGTCGGGTATAAAATCATATCGTGCTGAAATTGACGGAGAATGGATTCGCATGTCCTTTAATCCAAAAAATGGTATACTGACCTATGATTTTAGCGATAAAACTCTGGAAGGAACGTTACACAATTTAAAAGTGGTTGTGACAGATAATGTAAATAATTCCACTACATTTACAACTACGTTTAACAAGAAGAATTAAACCTTGAAAGCCTCTTGAAAGCAAAGTTTCTAATCATTTTTCTTTTTAGTCTTTCTGTTCAAATACTATCAGGACAAACCGCCACGATCAAGGGTAAGGTATTAGACAGTATTAATAAGCCCATAGAAAATGCCACTGTAAGTATTGGAGGTCTTGGAACAGTTACCGATCAGGATGGGGCCTATGAAATCCTAATTCCGGCAGGAAGGAGCGTAACAGTTCGATATGGCCATGTTTCTTTTAACAGTTTCTCCAAAACCTTTAGGGTTCAAAAAGGTAAAACACTTTATTTCTCTCCCCGTTTATTTTATAAAACTGAGTCGATCGATGAGATTATCATCATCGATGAAAGGGCCAATAGTCAAGGACTTATTGGTATTGACAGTCGAATCGTTCAGAAATTACCAAGTGCTAATCAAGGTATAGAGAGTGTTTTAAAATTGCTTCCCGGTGTGAATTTCAACAACGAATTAAGTACTCAATACAACGTGAGAGGCGGTAGTTTTGAAGAAAATCTTGTCTATGTAAATGGAATTGAGATTTACCGCCCTTTTTTGATAAGGTCCGGTCAGCAGGAAGGTTTGAGTTTTGTAAATCCCGAATTAACGCAAAACGTAGATTTTTCGGCAGGAGGTTTTCAGGCAAAATACGGTGATAAATTATCTTCAGTTCTAGACATCACCTATCGCAAGCCCTCACGCTTTGGAGCAAGTGTTGAAGCCAGTTTCATCGGTGCCTCAGTAACTATAGAAGGATTGTCGAAAAACGAAAAATTCAAAGCTCTTGTGGGTGCCAGATACAGAAATAACAGTCTGTTTCTAAACAGCAATGACGTGGATGCTAATTTCAATCCAAACTTTACAGATGTCCAGATGTATCTTAGCTATGATTTTAGTGAAAAGTTTTCTTTAGATTTCCTGGGTAGTTATTCACTCAACAACTATGATTTTACGCCAAGATCAAGACAAACTAATTTTGGCACCCTAACGAATCCCTTATCTTTGGTAGTCAATTACGAAGGAAAAGAGGAAGACCGGTATGAGACTCTTTTTGGGGCATTAAAGGGGAATTACAAGTTTTCTGACGCTGTATCGGTTTCCTTGACAGCATCAACATACAATACAAAAGAACAGGAATATTATGATATCCTTTCATTCTATGGATTAGGAGAAGTTGATGCAAATTTTGGATCAGACGACTTTGGTAACAATAGCTTCGTTCGATCCATAGGTTCACAATTAGACCATGCCAGAAATAATTTAAAAGCACAAATCAGTAATGTAAAAGTTACGGCCAACTGGAGAAAGAATTCTAACCTTTTTGAATTCGGAGCAAAATACCAGCATGAAAATATTAAAGACAGGATTAACGAATACCAGGTAGTGGACTCTTCCGGGTTCTCTTTAAGACCACCATATCTCTTACCCAGGAATGACGAACCATACACTCCATTTACAAGCCCTATTGTTCCTTTTATTACCATAAACGCAATTAATAATGTAACCATCCAACGTGTTTCAGGTTTTGCTCAGTGGAGCAAAAAATCGCACCTTAGTAACCATACTGTATGGTATAATTTAGGACTTAGAGCCCAGCACTGGCAAATTAGCGGGGAAGGGCTCGAATCTGATGCCCATACTGTTGTTAGTCCTCGGGGCCAATTCGCGATTAAACCAAACTGGGACAAAGATATGTTGTTCAGAGTTTCAGGTGGTTTGTATTATCAACCTCCCTTCTATCGGGAATTACGCGACTCCTTGGGTGTGGTTCATCCTGAAGTAAAAGCTCAAAAATCAATACAGATAGTATTGGGCCATGATTATAGTTTTGGGATGTGGGGAAGATCCTTTAAACTTATCAGTGAAATCTACTACAAGCATCTTACAGAAGTGAATCCTTTCACTATTGACAATGTTAAAATCAGGTACCGGGCAAGAAATAATGCTATTGCCTATGCTGCTGGAGTTGACCTAAGACTCAATGGAGAATTCGTACCCGGAACAGAATCCTGGTTCAGCATTGGATACCTGCAAACAGAGGAGAACATAGATGACAGAGGCTATATTTCACGTCCTACTGATCAACGATTGAAATTTGCGCTTCTTTTCCAGGATTATGTACCCTCGGTTCCGAGTCTTAAAATGTATTTGAATCTGGTTTATAATACAGGTGTGCCAGGAGGCTCTCCCTCCTATGCCGATCCTTATTTATACCAAAACCGGCTAAAGGCATATTTTAGGTCAGACATAGGAGTTTCATATGTTTTTGTTGATCCAAATAATCCTGCCAAATCCAAATGGCAGAAAAAATTCAAGCAGTTATCGGTCGGACTTGAATTGTTCAATATGTTCGATAACCAAAATACTATTACCAATACTTGGGTAAAAGATGTGTCTTCTAACCGCTATGTTGCTATTCCTAATTATCTAAGCGGCAGAGTTCTCAACTTGAAGATTTCCATGAGATTTTAACTTAAAACGTAAGCAGTTTTCATTTTTTTTGAGGAACTTTAAACCTTTCAGTGTTTAAAGAGTCTAAATAAATAAAAATTAGTGCTTGACGAGGAAGTTCTTATAGTTCAACTGAAGGATCCCCTGACGAGGGAAGCTTCTTATCGTACGCTTATTTCAACCCATAAGGAGCGACTGTACTGGCATATAAGAAAGATTGTTTTGAACCATGAAGATGCAGATGACATTTTGCAAAATACATTTATAAAAGTGTTTAAGCATATTGATGGTTTTAAGGGTGAGAGTAAGCTCTACTCATGGATGTACAGAATCGCTACCAATGAGTCAATCAGTTTTTTAAACAAAGAGGCGAAACAGATGAAGACTGACCTTAATGATTTACAGGAACAAAGGGTGCAAAACCTAAAGGCAGATGTTTATTTTGACGGTGATGAAATACAATTGAAGCTACAAAAAGCCATTGTAAGCTTACCTCAAAAACAACAATTGGTATTTAATATGAGGTATTTTGATGAAATGAAATATGACGAAATTTCTGAAATATTAGATACTTCGGTAGGTGCTTTAAAAGCTTCTTATCACCATGCGAGAAAAAAGATTGAGTCAATTCTAATCAATCAAGAATAAGAACGATAAGGAAAATGGATCGGGAGAAAAAGAACATATTGAATAAAATAAAAATATCGGGCACAGGTTTTACCTCACCTAAAGGCTATTTTGAATTGCTGGAGGATCGTATCGGTAAAACTTTTCAGGATTTGGAAAATTCAGAAACAAAAGACTTGGACAATAAAGTGAAAGTTCAAAAGCTGAATGATTCCCCTTCTCTCGATCAAATCGAAAGGAATCACGGTTTCACTGTTCCGAAAGGATATTTTGATCAAGTCGAGTCGAAACTTACTGTAGATAAAAACCCTAAAGTGATCTCTTTAGATGGTCGAAACCTAAGAGTATTTTATTTGTCAATTGCGGCTTCAATTTTGGTGTTTTTTGGAATTCAATACATGAATAATGTTCAAAGCGACAGTGGTAAGCTCGTATTGCAAGACGAAGAAATTGCGAATTGGATAGAAGCCGATCTCGTTAGTTTCAATTCCATTGAGATCGCTGAGGCTTTTAGCGATGTTGAACTGGAAGACCCCTTGTATACAGATGAAGAGGTATATAACTATTTGAATTATATAGATATTGAGAATTTAATTATAGAAAATTGACAGAATGAACAAGACATTAATCATTGCATTATTGGTCCTATTTTTTTGTAAAAGTGCTATTGCTCAGGAAGGAGGCAGAGAGCGCATGAGAGCTTATAAAACAGCTTATATTACGCAGGAACTAGACCTGAGTTCTAACGAGGCAGAGAAATTTTGGCCCGTCTATAATGAATACCAGAAAAAACTGTTTCGTATAAAAGTCGAAAAGGTCAGGAAAGAAAGGCATCGAATCAAAGAATTAGGAGGCCCTGACAAATTGAGTGACGAGGAGGCTTCGAAAGCCCTCTATGATATGTTATCTTCTGAACAGGAAGCGGCTGAGATAAGAGAAAAAATGTATAAGGAGCTTTCCAATATTCTTTCCCCGGTGAAGCTCATGAAATTATATGTTGCAGAAATGAATTTCAACAAAAAACTATTATCTGAATACAGAAAAAGAAGGCCTAATAATAATTAATGGAAAGCACTAAGAACCGCCCTATTTATTGGCAAACAAGCGCACATCATCCTCGCTGATCACATCGGCTCCAAGGATCATCAGTCTTTCCACGACATTTCGAAGTTCCCTGATATTACCTGTCCAGTTATACGCCTTAAGTAATTCAATGGCCCCTTCACTAAACTGTCTCGAGACATTGCCTTGTTGAACCGCTATCGACGCTGAAAAATGTTCAATTAGCATAGGAATATCACCCTTCCTTTCATTAAGTGCAGGAACATTAATCAAAATCACAGCCAATCGATGGTACAAATCTTCTCTGAACCTTCCCTTTGATATTTCCTTCTGCAAATTTTTATTTGTAGCAGCAATAACACGTACGTCAACTTTAATATCTTTATCGCTTCCAACCCTGCAAATCTTATTTTCCTGTAGGGCTCTTAATACCTTGGCCTGAGCAGATAGGCTCATATCACCAATCTCATCCAGAAAAATGGTTCCACTATTAGCTGCTTCAAATTTTCCGGCTCTGTCTTTATTCGCACCGGTAAATGATCCTTTGACATGACCGAATAATTCACTCTCTATGAGTTCTGAAGGAATCGCGGCGCAATTCACTTCTATCATTGGGTTTTTAGAACGATTGCTTTTTTGATGCAACCAGTGCGCTACAAGTTCTTTCCCCGTTCCATTTGCTCCTGTGATCAATACTCGGGCCTCTGTAGGGGCCACTTTTTCAATAATTTCCTTTATTCGAAGAGCTTCCTCACTCTCACCGATCATCTCATAGCTCTTGTCGACCTTTTTCTTTAACATTTTATTCTCAACCAATAGCTTCTTTCTGTCCAGGGCATTTCTTATGGCGTTCAGCAAGCGATTCAAGTCAGGTGGTTTAGAAATATAGTCAAATGCTCCCAACCTCATGGTTTGGACAGCCGTTTCCAAATCACCGTGTCCGGAGATCATAATAAAGGGAATTTCAGGTTTAATGGCCTGAGCCTTCTCAAGCACTTCTACCCCATCCATCTTCGGCATTTTTATATCGCAAAGAACAAGATCATAATCAGCTGCTTCTATGAGTTCCAATCCTTGTATACCATTGGCCGCTTCCTCCACTTCATAACCATTATTTTCATTCTTTATGATCTTAACCAGTACCCTTCTGATCGCATCCTCATCTTCGATAATTAAAATTTTCTGCATTTTTAGTTTATTAAAGAGCAATGGGCATCAATACCTTACCCATTTGATTAATTCTTTATAATTTATTTTTTTTCCATACATCAGTATTCCTACCCTATACACCTTTGCTGCAATCCAAACGACACCAAGAAAACTAAGCATAAGCAAAAGAAGAGAGATCAAAATCTCCCACCATGGAACCCCGAATGGAATCCTCATCAGCATTACGATTGGAGACGTAAACGGAATTAAAGAGAATACTGTGGCAACAGTTCCATGCGGATCATTGATAACGGTTGCAAACCCAATATAAACTCCAAGCATCAAAGGGAGCATAATGGGTAACATAAATTGTTGTGTGTCTGTCTCATTATCAACAGCAGCACCAATCGCAGCATAAAGCGAACTATACAACAAATAACCCAGTAAAAAATACAAAATGAAATAGACAAAAGTACTGATTAAAGGTAAACCCATTAATTCGTCAAATATTAGCTGCGTATCATTCTGAGCAAGCTGATCCATATGTTCCATCCCCATTTGTTGCGCACCTACTCCATTATTGTGTAATTCAACTCCAAAAAAGTAAGAACTTCCAATAAATATAAGCATCATTAAAAGTCCCCAGATGATGAATTGTGTCAAACCGGCAGCTGCCGTACCGAGAATCTTCCCCATCATCAGTTGGAAAGGTTTTACAGACGAAATAATTACTTCAATAATTCGGCTGGTTTTTTCTTCGATCACGCTTCTCATCACCATGGCGCCATAAATAATTATGAACATCATAATCAAATATCCTGCTCCCATTCCGATACCTATTTTAATACCGTTGATCAGTTTGGAAGATTTAACTCCACTGAAATTCGACAATCTAATATCTAGATTCACCTTTGACTTTTCAAGTTTGACAAGATCGATGCCCAGTTGCTTCATCTTTTCCTTTTCGAGCTTATTATCTAGAATTGATTCCAAAGTAGAAATAGTAATCATACTTGGCGACTCCTCCGAAAAGAATTGAACACCTTCGGAGATTTCATCAATACTTTTTTTCCCAGGGATGTATAACAGACCTTCCTGAGAGGATTCTCGAACCAGAATTTTCGCCTTTTCAAGGCCAATTTCGGATAGATTCTCAAATAATATTGATTTCTCTTTGCTAAAGTCGTCATGGCTAAACAAGCCAGAATCATCAACAAATGCTACCGTACTCTTTTTTTCAATGCTGTTTTTAGTAAGTAATGCAACCAGAGCGATCATACCGATCATTAAGATCGGACTCAAAAAGGTCATTACGATAAAGGTTCTATTCCTTACCTTGGCCAGAAACTCTCTTTGTATGATTAACTTTAACTTATTCATTTAGATATGACTATCGGATTTACTAGGAGTTTTTGTTAACAGTTTGAATAAAAATATCACTGGCACTGGGTATTACTTCTTTGTAATGTGTAATCGACGCCCTACTGTTCAAATAACGTATCAGATCAGAGGAAGTGTTGCCATTGGAAAGTTTGATATTCAATTTTAAATCATCTTCAAGTGATTTAAAACTTGCAGGACTCAGTTCAAATTTTTCTTTTAACTCCATTTGGAGCAATGAATTATTAACCGAAGATAATCCCACTTCAAAAGTATTGGTCTTATATTGTTTTTTAATATCCACTAATTTTCCGTCAAGTACTTTATTCGATTTATGAATAAGTGCAATATATTCGCATAACTCTTCAACTGATTCCATTCTGTGAGTTGAGAATATGATTGAGGCTCCTTGTTTATTAAGGTTTAGGATTTCATCCTTGATCAAATTCGCATTAATCGGGTCGAACCCACTAAAAGGTTCATCAAAAATCAATAATTTGGGTTCATGAAGCACGGTAATGATGAATTGCAATTTTTGCGCCATCCCCTTTGAAAGTTCCTCTACTCTTTTATTCCACCATTGACCAATTTCAAATTTTTCAAACCAGTATTTCAATTTTTTTTTGGCATCAGATTTAGATAAACCCTTAAGCTGAGCAAGATAAAGAGTCTGCTCCCCAATCTTCATCCGTTTATACAAGCCCCGTTCTTCGGGCAGATAACCCATATAATGCACATCATCAGGTGCAAGAGGTTTTCCATCAAATTGAATCTGGCCCTCATCAGGCATGGTTATTTGATTGATAATCCTGATAAAGGTCGTTTTCCCAGCCCCGTTTGGACCTAATAAACCAAAAATACTGCCTTTTGGCACCTGCAATGAAACATTATTCAAAGCCTTAAAGGAACCGAAATTCTTTACGATATTTTCGGCCACTAAAATTTGATCCATAGAAGAATTTTAAGAATTCAAATATAGTAAAATGAACGTCTAAAAATGGATTAAATTATTCAGCTCAGTTTATCCACATATTTATCACGAATCTGGCGAACCATGTCGAGGGTAATATTGGGCTTGATAACTCGGAGAATGTCAGTTATACCGTCCTTTTCATAAATAATTCCTTTAGCAATATCAAAATTGCTCACTGAAATATTGTTTTTAATCTCAAAAGTTATTTTTCTGAAATCGTCCCAATTTATATATCTGGGAATTTCAAAATAGAATCTGTCTTTATTATTGGGTGAGTGGAAAATTTTATCTTCCACATCTACCATATCAAAGAATTTATTTACCCTGATCAGAGCATCAGTTCCTTTGCCTAGTCTCACGTTCTTACGAAACTCAAAACCGTTTTCCTGGTAGGCGGCTTGAACCATATCAATGTTGGTATACCTTTCAATTCCAGTCACCCGGATGCCACTGTATTTCTGGCTTCCAATAGTAGCCTCAGATTTAGCTCCATTTAATTTAAGGTTATGCTTTTCATTGATGATTTTCGTCGCTCGGAGTATACGCTCAAAGGATACCGGTTTCTTAGTAAAAAAAATAATGGAGTTCGGCCTATTGACTTCAGTGAAACGACTGTAGTACGACGCTAAGGGATTAGGAATATGAATTACAAAGGTCCCACTAAGTTTATTTCTTTCAATTGGACTTACATTTTCCTGAAGCGTTATTTTTCCTAATAATTCGCGTATTTCCATAAAAACATCATTTGTTTGGTTATTCACTCATTGATTTTTCAATTTACAAATATTTATTTGAAATAGTAAATTTTTTTCCAGATACTATGCGTGCATAGTATTTTTTGCTATATTTGACGTATGCAAAAAGAAAAAACCATAGATCATGCCTTAAGGGCCACCTGGCAAGCAGTAGCCAAAACCTACAATGAACAGGCTGCTAAACATGAAAGCACAATGGCCATGGCAATGGCTCTTCTATACATTGACGTAGAACATGGAACGCCTTCAACTGCTCTCGGACCATCGATGGGTATGGAAGCAACCAGTCTGTCACGTACTTTAAATAGTATGGAAGAAAGAGGATTAATTTTCAGAGAAAAAAACCCAGAAGACGGTCGTGGTGTATTTATAAAACTAACAGAAGTAGGCATTGAAAAAAGAGAAATATCAAAAGCTTCAGTTTTTAAATTTAATCAAACCATAAGAGATCAAGTAGATCCTGTAAAAATGAATCATTTTTTCGAGGTTACCGACCTGATTAACAAACTTATATGTGAAAAAGCAATATTTAACGACTAACTAATTAAGCGCAAAAAATCATCTAATGAAAAATAGACATATCAATAAGGTCGCTGTGATAGGCTCTGGAATCATGGGTTCTGGTATCGCCTGTCATTTTGCAAATATAGGTGTTGAAGTAATACTACTGGACATTGTTCCGCGGGAACTTAGTAAAGCCGAAGAAGCAAAAAAGCTTACAATGCAAGATGAACAAGTCAGAAACAGACTGGTTAATGAGAGCCTGAAGGCCGCCCTTAAATCAAAACCATCTCCCATTTATGACCAATCATTTGCCTCACGGATTACAACTGGGAATCTGGAAGATAACCTGAAGGATATACATGATGTCGACTGGGTGATTGAGGTCGTTATTGAAAGATTAGACATTAAAAAACAGGTGTTTGAGAAGATTGAAAAATTTAGAAAAAAAGGTAGTCTGATTACCTCGAATACATCCGGAATTCCTATAAAATTCATGAATGAAGGCCGAAGTGAAGATTTTCAAAAGCACTTTGCAGTTACACATTTCTTCAATCCCCCGAGGTATTTGAAGCTTTTTGAAGTAGTTCCCGGCCCCTCTTGTTTACCCGAAGTAACTGATTTTTTAATGATGTATGGCGAAAAATATTTGGGTAAAACATCAGTTCTTGCCAAAGACACCCCTGCCTTTATTGGTAATCGAATTGGAATCTTTGGAATTATGAGTCTTTTTCATATCGTAAAGGAAATGGGGCTAAGTGTGGAAGAAGTTGATAAATTATCAGGACCACTTATTGGTCGCCCTAAATCTGCAACCTTCAGAACCATTGATGTTGTAGGTCTTGATACTTTGGTACATACGGCAAATGGAGTGGCTCAAAACGCACCAAAGGATGAAATGCACGATAGTTTTGCAATTCCCGACTTCGTGAATACCATGATAGAAAATAAATGGTTGGGGAGCAAGACACAACAGGGTTTCTATAAAAAAACGATAGCGAATGGCAAAAAAGAAATACTTGTCCTGGATCTTGAAAGCATGGAGTATCGAAAAGCCAACAAGGTTTCATTTTCTACACTTGCGAAGACAAAAACCGTTGAAAAGGTCATTGATAGGTTTAAAATTCTCGTAAAAGGAACCGATAAGGCCGGAGAATTTTACAGAAAGACTCTTTCAGCAATATTTGCCTATGCTTCAAACCGGATTCCCGAGATTTCAGATGAACTATACAGAATTGACGATGCGATGAAAGCCGGCTTTGGTTGGCAACATGGTCCGTTTCAGATCTGGGATGCCATAGGTGTTACAAATGGCATCGAAATGATGGAAAAGGAAGGCTATAAACCAAATGTCTGGGTAAAGGAAATGCTTTCAAAGGGAAGTGATTCTTTTTACACAATAGATCATGGATCTAAATGCTACTTTGATTTGGAATCAGGTGCACACACCAAGATTCCTGGACAAGATGCTTTTATCATTTTGGAGAATATCAGAGAATCAAAAACGATATGGCAGAACAAAGAAGCTTCAATTCAACATTTAGGTGATGGAGTCTTAAACATTGAATTTCAGTCTAAAATGAACACTATTGGAAGTGGTGTTTTACAAGCTATCAACAAAGGAATCGATCTTGCAGAAGAAGAATATGAAGCCGTAATCCTTGGGAATCAAGCTGCCAATTTTTCGGTAGGTGCAAATCTTGCGATGGCATTCATGTTGGCGATAGAACAAGAATATGATGAATTAGCAATGGCTACCAGAATGTTCCAAGACACGGTAATGCGATTGAGATATAGTTCGGTTCCCACCTTAATCACACCTAGAGGTATGACCTTTGGAGGAGCTTGTGAAATGAGTCTTCACGCCGATAAGGTTGTCGCTGCCGCAGAAACCTATACGGGTCTGGTTGAATTCGGAGTTGGTATAATTCCCGCGGGAGCAGGTACAAAAGAAATGACTAAAAGAGTTTCCGATTTGTGGAAGAATGATGATGTCAAACTAAACAGGCTAAGAGACGCTTTTATCAATATAGCCATGGCTAAGGTAGCAACCTCTGCTGAGGAAGCTTTTGATCTCGGTTATTTTCAGAAAGGTAAAGACCTCATAGTAATTAATGCCGACAGGCAGATTGCAACAGCAAAAAGATGCGCCATAGAAATGCTGGAAGATGGCTATACCAAACCCGTTCCTCAAAAAGTGAAAGTATTGGGCCAGCAGGCATTGGGAATGTTCCTTGTTGGAACAGACAGTCTTGAAAAAGGCCATTACGCCTCTGAACACGATAAAAAGATTGCTAACAAACTTGGATATGTAATGGCAGGTGGAGATCTGTCTGAACCAACAATGGTATCAGAACAGTACTTGCTTGATCTTGAAAGAGAAGCCATAATGTCACTATTAACTGAACGCAAGACGCTGGAACGAATAGAACACACCTTAAAAACAGGAAAACCATTAAGAAATTAAACCATGAGAACAGCATATATTATAAAAGGATACCGCACAGCAGTAGGAAAAGCTCCCAGAGGTACTTTCAGGTTTAAAAGACCTGATGAGCTCGCCTCCGAAACCATTGAATACTTATTGAAACAGGTACCCGAACTAGATGTAAAAAGAATTGATGATGTTATTGTAGGTAACGCCATGCCCGAAGCAGAACAAGGGCTTAACGTGGCAAGGTTGATATCTCTGATGGGAACGAAATCAAACGATGTGGCTGGAGTTACGGTAAATCGATATTGTGCCTCAGGGCTTGAAACCATTAGTATGGCAACAGCCAAGATACAAGCTGGAATGGCAGATTGTATCATTGCCGGAGGTGTTGAAAGTATGAGCTACATTCCGATGGGTGGCTACAGACCTGTTCCTAATTACAAATCAGCGAAGGAAGGTCATGAAGATTATTACTGGGGTATGGGGCTTACGGCAGAAGCCGTTGCTGAACAGTACAAGATCAGTCGAGAAGATCAGGATGCTTTTTCTTATCAATCTCATACGAAAGCTCTTCATGCCATTGACAATAATATTTTTGACGAGGATATAGCCCCAATCAATGTGGAGCAAATCTTTTTGGATAAGAGCGGCAAACGAACAATTAGAAATTATACGGCTAAAACAGACGAAGGCCCCAGGAGAGGTACTTCAGTGAATGCCTTGTCGAAATTAAGACCTGTATTTGCAAATAAAGGAAGTGTTACAGCTGGAAATTCATCACAAATGAGTGATGGAGCGGCTTTCGTTCTTGTGATGAGTGAGAAAATGGTAAAAGAGCTAAATCTTGAACCTATAGCAAGAATGGTGAGTTATGCTGCAGTTGGTGTGGAACCCAGAATAATGGGAATTGGTCCTGTAGCAGCCGTCCCTAAAGCTTTAGAACAGGCAGGTCTTCAACTGAAGGATATTGAATTATTCGAATTAAATGAAGCCTTTGCTTCCCAGTCTTTGGCAGTAATTCGTGAATTAGGCCTCAATAAGGATCTTGTTAATGTCAATGGAGGGGCGATTGCTTTGGGTCATCCATTGGGTTGTACAGGAGCAAAACTATCGGTACAGCTCTTTAATGAAATGCGAAGAAGAAATCAAAAATACGGGGTTGTAACCATGTGTGTTGGAACTGGTCAAGGAGCTGCTGGTGTTTACGAATTATTGAAATAAAAGATTGAATCCAATTGATAAAAAAAATGCGATTATGAAAACTATAAAAGGAGGAGAATTTCTCATCAGAGAAGTGAAGAAGGAAGATATCTTTATCACAGAACAATTTAGCGAAGAGCAACAAATGATGAAGGATGCAGTTGTTGAATTTATAGATCGAGAGGTATGGCCAATCAAAGAGCGTTTTGAGGAAAAGGATTATGCCCTCACAGAAGAATTAATGAAAAAGGCTGGTGAAATGGGATTTCTGGGTGTATCTATTCCTGAAAAATATGGTGGGATCGGAATGGGATTCGTCTCAACCATGCTGGTCACAGATTATATTTCTGCAGCATCAGGCTCCCTGGGAACTGCTTATGGCGCGCACACTGGGATAGGAACAATGCCTATCTTCCTTTATGGTACAGAAAAACAGAAACAAAAATACCTGCCTATACTAACTGCTGGTGAGAAATTTGGAGCTTACTGTCTAACCGAACCAGGTGCGGGAAGTGATGCGAATTCGGGAAAAACTACAGCCACCTTATCTGAGGATGGGAAAAACTATCTCATTAATGGTCAGAAAATGTGGATTTCAAATGCTGGTTTTGCAGAAATATTCATCGTGTTTGCGCGTATTGAAGACGACAAAAATATAACCGGTTTTTTATTAGAATATGACAAGGAACAACCCAATGGGGTAAGTTTTGGTGAAGAAGAAAAGAAGCTTGGAATTACCTCCTCCTCCACCCGACAAATGTTTTTTAATGATACAATGATACCTGTAGAAAATATGTTGTCTGAAAGAGGGAAAGGGTTTAAAATCGCTCTTAATTCTCTTAATGTAGGGCGTATCAAACTGGCTGCAGCTTGTCTGGACGCCAGTAGAAGGACCTTGACAGAATCAATCAAATATGCTAATGAAAGAATTCAGTTCAAAAAACCAATTTCCAGTTTTGGTGCGATTCAGGCCAAACTAGCGGAGATGGGAACAAGGGCCTTTACCACCGATGCAGGCGCCTACAGGGCGGCAAAAGATATTCAGAATTATATTGATGCCTTGTTGAAATCAGGGAAGACACATCAGGAAGCCGAACTTGAGGCGTTTAGTGAATATGCCATCGAAGCAGCCGTTTTAAAGGTTTATGGCTCAGAAACTTCACAATTTGTAACAGATGAAGGGATTCAGATATTTGGCGGTATGGGCTTTTCAAAAGACACACCTATGGAAGCCGCATGGAGAGATGCCAGAATTACAAGGATCTATGAAGGCACCAATGAGATTAACCGACTTTTAACCGTTGGAATGCTCTTGAAAAAAGCTTTTAAAGGAGATCTTGACTTGTTGACTCCGGCTATGGCCGTAGGTAAAAGCCTTATGGAAATACCTTCGTTTGACACACCTGATTACAGTGCGTTGTTTTCGGAAGAAAAAGAAATGATTGCGAAACTCAAAAAAGCATTTCTGATGATCTCAGGAAAAGCTGTTGAGACTTTTGGAATGGAATTGGAGCAACATCAGCAGCTTATTTTGGCTGCAGCTGAGGTGTTAATTGAAATATATATGGCAGAAAGTGCTCTTTTAAAGTCAGAAAAAGTTGTAGAGCTAAGCTCTGAAGAGGCTGCAAAAGGTCAAATCGCTATGGCGAAATTGAATTTAAGCAATGCTGTGGGTATCATTAATGAAAAAGGTAAAGAAGCCATCGCCTATTTAACAGAAGGAGATGAACAACGTATGATGCTTATGGGACTTAAACGATTTACCAAATATACAAATATGCCTAATGTGATCGAATTAAGAAAAGAGATAGCCGCCATTCTTATTGAAGAAAATAAGTATTGTTTTTAACCATATAATAGGATGTCTTAATGCTATCTCATTAAAATCAACTTAGGTTAATTGACAATTACATTTATATTAATGCTATATTTGACATTGAAATAGCTTAATCCATTTTAAATGAATATCAGAATAATCCCCTCGATTTTGATGTCATTTCTTTGTGCTGTTATCACAGCCCAGGAATCGACAGAAATATACTTATTCGATCTCAAAGAACAGGAAAATACGATAACCATATCTAATCCTGTTAACATTTCCAATAATGACGGATATGATAACCAACCCAGTTTTACTGAAGATGGATTGGCAATTTTATTCGCTTCATTCAGAGATGGACAATCGGATATATCCAAATACTTTATTGACGAAAATTTCAGGGTTTGGTTAACCAATACTGAAGAAAGCGAATTTTCACCTATGCCTGTACCAGGGAAGAAAAAATATTTTTCTTGTGTCAGACATAACGAAGATGATACCCAATTTCTTTATAAGTACGCCTATAAAAAGAAACTACCTGAATTACTTATCCCAGATTTGAAAGTTGGATATTATTTGTGGTTCAATGATAAAACGCTCATTAGTTTCGTAATCGATGATGTTGAAACCTTAGAAGTAACCAATTTCAAATATGATATCAGATACCCAATTCAGAGCAATATTGGCAGATCATTGCATAAGATTCCTAGATCTGCCGGATTGGGAGAAGGTTTAGTTAGTTTTATAAGTCTGAGCCATGAGGTTCCTGAAATCTATTCCATTAATCCGCTCAACAGCGAAATCATTTACCTCACCGACGCCTTAAGCAATTCTCAAGACATTACATGGACAGCAAAAGGCAGTATGCTTATGGGAAAAGATACTAAGATCTATAAATTTCATCCCGGCTCAGATGAGAGCTGGCAACCCATCCTTATTGAATCTGAATTTCCTTTTGAAGGCATTAGCCGACTAGTGATCAGCCCTGACGGTTCAAAGCTGGCAGTAGTCGTTGTAGAATAGTCTCCATAGATGGTAATTTTTTTGTTTTTTCTTGCCTCTGCTCTTTTTTAATTAGCTCCTGATTTTGTATTTTTGACGAAATATTTATTTATGCTAAAAGCAGGCGTTTTAGGTGCTGGTCATCTTGGAAAAATTCATTTAAAGCTACTACAACAATCTTCAAAATATGAATTGATGGGTTTTTATGACCCTATTGAGGATTATGCCAGACAGGTTTCCAAAGAATTTGGCTATGTTTTCTTTGAAAGTATTGATGAATTAATCGATGCAGTAGATGTTATTGATATTGTAACACCCACATTGAACCATTTTGAATGTGCGAAAAGTGCCATTGAAAAGGGTAAGCATATTTTTATAGAAAAGCCTATTACCAAGACGGTAAAGGAAGCAGAAATACTTAGAGACCTAGTTCATAAAAATAAAGTTCGTGGACAGGTGGGGCATGTTGAACGATTTAACCCTGCGTTCACTGCCGTCAATGGTATGATTTTGAATCCTATGTTTATTGAGTGTCATCGCTTGGCGGAATTCAATCCAAGAGGCACAGATGTGCCTGTTGTTCTTGACTTGATGATCCACGATATAGACATTATTTTAAGTGTTGTTAATTCTGAAGTAAAGGACATACACGCCAGCGGGGTGTCTGTTATAAGTGACACACCTGATATTGCCAATGCGAGAATTGAATTTGAAAATGGATGTGTAGCCAATCTTACTGCAAGCAGAATTTCGATGAAGAACATGAGGAAATCGCGATTCTTTCAAAAAGATGCCTATATCTCTGTTGATTTTCTGGAGAAAAAAAGTGAAGTTGTCAAAATGAAGGATGCTCCCGAAAATCCGGATGATTTTGCCATGATTCTTCAAAATGCAGAAGGCAATAAAAAACAAATTTATTTTGAGAACCCTAAGATTGTCCAAAATAACGCGATCCTGGATGAATTAGAATCTTTTGCCGATGCTATCAATAATGGTACAACGCCTATAGTTTCCTTAAGTCAAGGTACAAGAGCGTTACAGGTGGCACAACAAATTATTAATAATTTTTAATTATGGAACCTACAGTTTCAACAGAACATCATCGAGGTAGCGCAACCATTTTCAAAAACTCTTTTCTTGAAAGCCTTACCAAGACCACTCTAAAACAGAATATATTTGTGTACGGTCTTGTTGTTTCAATTCTAATGTATAACGCTGTCTTTATCAAAGATATACCAGAAATTACTTTTCTCTCTTTTTTTATTTTTGCACTATTCTTCTGGACCTTTGCAGAATACATATTGCACAGATATGTATTTCACTGGATTTCTGAGAACAAACTGGTGCAAAGATTTCATTTTGTTATGCATGGTTCTCATCATTTATTTCCAAGGGATACAGAACGATTACTTATGCCGCCAGTTCCCGGTCTGATTATGGCAAGTTTCCTTTTCTTAATCTTTTATATTATCTTCAGCTTACTCGATATGGCAATTTATACCTGGGCCTTTTTCCCCGGATTTTTCCTTGGATACCTGTTGTATTCATTTTTACATCGGGCTACGCACGTTCTAAAGCCACCCAAAAGGTTCAAATATTTATGGAGACATCACAGCCTTCATCATTACAAATACCCGGATAAGGCTTTTGGAGTTTCTAATACTATCTGGGACAGGGTGTTTGGCACCATGCCCCCAAAAAAATCCTACGAATGAAAAATATCACAGTAATTGGTGCCGGCACCATGGGTAACGGCATCGCTCATGTATTTGCTCAGAATGGCTTTCAAGTAAGCCTGGTAGATATATCTGAAGACGCTTTACAAAAAGCTTTAACTAGTATCGAACGGAATTTAGAACGGATGTTGATCAAAGAAAAGATAAGCCAGGAAACAAAGCAATCTACTTTAAGTCATATTAGCACATTTACTGAGATAAAAAAAGGAGTAGTTAAAGCTGATCTCGTCGTAGAGGCAGCCAGTGAAAATCTTGAGCTTAAGAAAAAAATATTTATTCAAATCGATGAATTGGCGCCAAAAAATGCCATTTTGGCTACCAATACCTCATCCATTTCAATTACGCAAATTGCTTCTGTAACGAATAGACCTGACATGGTTATCGGTATGCATTTTATGAACCCGGTACCAATTATGAAACTCATCGAAGTGATCAGAGGATATTCCACTTCAGATGAAGTCACCAAGAAAGTTATGACACTGTCAAAAACCTTGGGAAAAGTGCCTGTTGAAGTAAATGATTATCCAGGTTTTGTGGCTAACAGAATATTGATGCCAATGATCAATGAGGCAATATATTCACTCTATGAAAGCGTGGCAGGTGTATATGAAATTGATACGGTAATGAAACTTGGGATGGCACATCCCATGGGGCCATTACAACTAGCCGATTTTATCGGCCTTGATGTTTGCCTTTCCATTTTAAGGGTTCTTTTTGACGGATTTGGAAATCCAAAATACGCTCCTTGTCCGTTGCTTATCAATATGGTAGCCGCGGGTAAATTAGGCGTTAAATCGGGAGAAGGCTTTTATGACTATTCAACTTCAAAAAAAGCAGAGAAGATTTCTAATCAATTTATCTAAAGAATAAGCAAAAAAAAGACCCCTTTAAAGGAGTCTTTTTTTTGCTTATAACCATCTTAAAAAATAATCCATTAGATCCTCTTTTAATTTATAATG
>CAZQRD010000046.1:0-7256 GCA_964595535.1 uncultured Flavobacteriaceae bacterium
TAGAAACTTTGATCCTATTGACATTGTTTCTTGAGGTCCTAACGACCTCTTTAAATTCTCGTCTTAGCTTCTGACTTATTTTAGCGCGGAAAGTAGCAGTAGCGGAGACTTGTCCGACTACTGGCGGAAGTGAAACTAGGGCTGCGGTGGAGAAAATAAGGAGGTAAAGCTACAGAGAATTTGTCCGTCAGCTAACGGATTCGATCTTTTACTCATGCTTTCTTATTGCTGCTTTGGAATTCGTGAATTCGCTGAAGCTTCATTTGTCATTAAGACAAAAGGACAAAGAAAGATTATTTCACGTCCCTCTAATCCCTAAAACAAGCCGATTTAATCAAAAAAATAGTATCTAAATGCTGTTAATATTAATTAACCAAGCTAATATGGTTTACACTTCAATATTTAGAACGTGTAAAATTAAAAAAGAAGAATTCACTACAGTATATTTGTATTCATTATAAAAACATTCTCCATGTCTTCACAGCAAGTCATCACCAGTTCTGATAAAGAATCAACCGTAGTTATAGATCAAGGCGAACTCATCAGTTACAGTAAAGACGGGGAAGAATTGATCCATCAAAAAGGAGATAGGGGATGGAGAAATGCCGATACTGAAATGTTTCCAATAATTGGGCCCACCGACGCAAATGACTTTATCGTAAATACCAAACGTGGAGAGGCCATTCAGGATCAACATGGTTTGTTGAGAGAATTAAGGTATGAGGTGTCAAACCAAACGGATAGTACTATAGACTACTTAAAAACCTACGAGGAAAACACTTCGGTTACAAATTCAAAATATCCAGAAAAATCGACAAAAGAGAAAATTTCCTGGCCCTATAGTTTTGACTTTAAAAAGAAATTTAGACTTATTGATGATGCCTTAATCATTCAGTTTGAAATTAAAGGAGAACCAGGTATGCCCTTTATGCTGGGTTACCATCCCGCTTTTAAGCTATCCGGAAAGAATACTGAAATATTTATAGCAGGAAAAAAACAAATGAGCCTTCAGGATATTTTGGATGTAGGATCGATTGCTTTTCCCGCATTGGATACGCATGAAATATCCTTGATCAAAAAAGAAGGTTATAATATCAAAATATCTACAAAAGGATTTAACAACTTTATGCTATGGACAGAAGTTCCGAACATGGTGTGTATTGAGCCTATTACTGCTTATCCATATACAGGTGAGAAAGCATTGGGAGCAGGCTTGTTTAGAATATGTTCTGAGGTAGATAATTTTGAAGTTGTGATTCAGCCGTTTTGATTATATAATGAAAAATTTTGGAATTCTAGAAATCGCTAAAGCTGCGTTTGTCATCACGGCAAAAGGATAAAAAGTATATTTTTATAAAGCTTACATTTTTCCTAAATTGCTACAAATCAAAACGACCAATAATTAAGTTCCTATGAAAACATTCAAATTCCTTGTAGCCCTTTTACTGCTTGTATCAAGCACTTCTTTTGCACAAACTAAAACAGATGTAGATCTTGAGGCCCTTGATGCCTATTATGCTAAAATGGTCAAAGACTGGGACTTGCCTTCAGCATCCATTGGAATTGTAAAAGACGGTGAGTTGGTTTTTATTGGAAATTACGGACTTAAAGAAGTAGGCAAGGAGGGTGGCCCTGACCAATTTACACTTTATGCCATTGCCTCGAATTCAAAAGCATTTACGTCGGCAATTATTGGCATGCTGGTTCAGGAGGGTAAACTGGATTGGAATGACAAGGTACAGAAGTATCTGCCTTATTTTGCCGTTTATGATGATTGGGTGAGTGAACATACTACTATTAGAGATCTGCTAAGTCACAGGGTAGGGCTCGGAACCTTTAGTGGTGATAATATCTGGTATAAATCAGATCAGACTGCCGAGGAAATGATCAAAAACATCAAATACGTGCCCCAAGCCTATGAATTTAGAGCAGGGTATGGATATTCTAACCTGATGTACATTGCGGCTGGAGAGATTATTAGAACCGTTACAGGTAAAACCTGGGGTGAAAATGTTGATGAAAGAATTTTGAAACCACTTGGAATGAATCGCAGTATATATTCACTTGATGATCTGGAAAAAAAAGCGAACTATGCCATGCCTCATATGCGTGAGGAGGATAAAAATGTGGCGATTGCCTGGATCGATTGGGAAGAAGTTGCCGCTATCGGAGGGCTTATCTCAAGTGTAGCTGATGTTTCCAAATGGATGATTTTTAATATGAATCACGGTATTCAAGGCAAAGATACCCTGCTAACGGCAGCGACACGAAATATGATGTGGACCCCTCATAATAATTTTGTCGTAGATCATACAAAGCCAAATCCTTTGGACAGGCATTTCAGGGGCTATGGACTTGGGTGGGGGCTAAGCGATTACCATGGAAAAATGCGCGTTGGGCATACCGGAGGTTATGAAGGCATGATCACCGCTGTGACGATGATCCCTGAGGAAAATCTAGGAGTCGTCGTACTTACCAGCGGTACTAAAAGCCCGATTATGGCAGCTACTTATTACGCTTTGGATCAGTATTTAGGCGTCGAAACTACAGATTGGTCCTCCAATTTATTAGAACGCACAAACACGTATATGGAAAATGATACGCGAATTTCAGACAGAAAGGCTGCAAGGGAATTAAATACCAAACCAAGCCTTTCTGAAATGAAGATCTTAGGTGACTATCAATCTGACTTTGTGGGTCAGATCAGCATTCTTAAGATAGACAACAAACTTAAAATTATTTTTGAGCATCACCCCTTATTATCGGCCACTTTAACCCACTGGAACTATGACACCTATTTGATCAATTGGGACGAAGATCAAGCCTTGTTCAGCTTCGGTACCATCAAATTCAACAGCAATGACAAACAGGAGGTTCTCGGTTTTGATTTTGATATACCCAACGATGATTTCTTTTTTGAAGAATTGAAGCCATTGAGGATGGAATAATGATGTAGTGATATAATGAGTTGATAATAAAAAAAGAGAACATAAAATTTAAAAGCCTGTAGAAATGGAAGAAAAAAGACATTACAGTGTTATTGAAAACTACAACAGAAAATTGACAATTAAATATAAGAATAGTGTAATAGCAGAAACAACTAATGCTTTAATTTTAAAAGAAGTTGGGAAAGGCGTTTACGATCCAGTTTTCTATTTACCAAAAGAAGATATACGTATCAAATTAGAATTAGAACCAAAACGTCAAAGCCATTGTCCTATTAAAGGGGATGCAACGTATTGGAATGTTGAGAGTGATTTTACCAAAAACTATTTTGCTTGGAGTTATGAAGAACCATTACCCCGTTCTAATAAGATTAAGGGGTATATAGCTTTCAATCTTGAATACATTACATTAGTATCAGAGCCTATTTAAAAATAGGATTAAACAAACTTAAGGCGTGTATAATTAATTGCTAGATCCTTGAGAAAAGTAACAACGTCCACCAATCAAAATAAAGAAAGTAAGGAAACTGTTTGCGCGGTTTACTGGGCTATGATGCCGAAAAAGGGTGACTGATTCGCTTCGTAAACCCAATCCGCAACTAATTATGCACAAACCGGTATTGATATAATGAAATATTAAGTTATTCTTCCATTCACGGATTTTCCGATATGGTATATCAATCGACAACAAATCCTTTTAGTTCTTTAAAAACCCACTGTGCACTCCTTACAGCTCCCTCCATATATCCTGGAAAATGCTCTGCTGTTTCGGTGCCAGCGATAAAAAGCCTGTTATTTAAATAAGACCGTCGAAACACTTTATGTCCATTGTTTTGGTGAGGAAAGATATGATTCTTATACTGGGCATAGGTAAAAGTTTCGTTTTGCCAGATCATTTCCTGGTAATCGAGAAGGTCTCTTACCTTCGAGCCATAATATTTTTCGAGCTGCTTCAGTATCATTTCAAGTCTTTGCTCTTTTGTTACGGAAAAATAGGCTCCATTCAAAAACCCCTTTAATGCGAACTTGGAATTTTCGAAATTGCTATGGTCATACATTTCGGGGATGGGGCCTGGATTACTAAAAATCGTGCCGCTTGACTCCCCTTCCTTCCAGAAGGGCTTCTCGTAAGTTAGAGCAATTTTGATAGACTCTCCCATCCAAGTGTGAGTGTTAGTTAAAATTTCTATATATTCCTGATCTAGAGACGGCTGAACCTTAACACTTGAAGTAAATAAGAAAGGAGGTAGGGTAGAGATCACAATTTTTGCTTTAAAACTTTCTTTATTCGTTATCACCCTCAAAAAATCAGGTTCCTCAATAATTTTGGTTACCCTATGGCCAAGTTTAATTTGATCAGTCTGAATAGAATTTTCCAAAGCCTTAATCAATGAAAAGCTGCCTCCCTTGATGCGATAACTGGATTCCTGATTGGCGGGTAAAGTTACCAACTGATGTGGATTTGTTGAAATTGGCTCATAAATGGCAGTGTTTCCAAGTACCTGTTCAAAGATCTCCAGACCCAGTTCGTTCAATAATTGCCTAAGTTCCGTATGTTGAGAACTTAGCCAGGTTGCACCCATTTCTACTGGGGTTTCATTGTTAAAAGTAGTGAGTATTCTTCCGCCAAGGCGCGACCTGCCTTCAAGTATCTTTATATTGATATTTTGCTCTCTTAGGCAATAGGATAGAGCCAAACCGGTAAGTCCGGCCCCAATGATCAAAATATCTACTTCTGGATGATTCATTAATTTAATTTCTGGTGCATAAAGATACAACCAAAAAATATCTGTTACGAAATGAGATAAAGAGGTGTTCTGGTATCAAACCAGTCAACTAACAATAAATCAATGAATGACTCGTTTTTATAACAAATTTTAAACGATTGGTTCGGCCTTTAGTCTTGACCCCTCGAAGCATAAGGATCGAACCATGAGTTTAAAATATTTTGTTTTGAAATCACCCACATTTCCAGATAATTATACGCTACACTGTATCATTGCATCAATAAATCATTCCATCATCATACCTAATACACCCATATTTTACTTCGCTAAAAAGAATTCAAAATGTTTATCTTTACGAAAATCATAAAGAATTACATCTGCCTTATCCGTCACTAAATAATTCAAACTAAACCCATGAAACTACTTAAAACGTTAAGCTTTCTTTCTACTTGCCTATTTCTAACGACAATGGTAAGCAGCTGTAAGAATCAACCAGTCGGGCCATCAGAAGCACATTTACAATTAGAATCTACACAAAATCAATTGGTAGCTAATCTCGAAATGTATGAAAAAACCTGGAACCTGATTATCAACAAGGGAGAGATCGATCAGATCAATGAAGCCAACTTTGATCAAAATATTACCCTGATAACAAGTCCCGATAATGTGGTAGGAATCGAAGGGTTTAAAGCGTATTACCAAAACTACCTTACGGGTTTTTCAAATGTGGAATTCACGATTGTCGATGTTTTTGGCCAAGGGGATAAAATTGTCAAGCACTGGAATTTTAAAGGCACTCATTCTGGAGAATTCTTTGGTATTCCGGCAACAGGGAAGGATGTCAATATCGATGGAGTTACTCTTGTTAAAATGAAAGATGGTAAAATTGCTCAGGAACAGGACTTTATGGATAATTATGTTTTTATGATGCAATTGGGTTTGATAGCGGCCGAATAATATAAACGTATACAATGAAATCAATCAAGACAGACCAATTTAAAGTAACAACTCCGATCCAGCTTACTAACAGAAGTACGTTTATTGATCTTGGGGAGGACGAAAAATCTATTGAAAAAGAGCTGAAAAAAGTCAGAAGAAAATTGGGTGAACTTCAAGACACCCTCTATGCCCATGGAAAATATGCAGTGCTCATTTGTATCCAGGGGATGGATACGGCAGGTAAAGACAGTATGATCAGGGAAGTGTTCAAAGACTTCAATACTCGTGGGGTAGTAGTTCATAGTTTTAAAGTACCTACACCGCTTGAGTTGGCACATGATTATTTATGGCGTCATTATATTGCTTTGCCTGCAAAAGGCAAGTTTGGGATCTTTAACCGTACGCATTACGAGAATGTATTGGTGACAAGGGTGCATCCGGGTTATATCATGGGTGAAAATATTCCGGGAATTGAATCGGTCAAAGACATCACAGAAGATTTCTGGCAGCAGCGCTTTGAGCATATCAACAATTTTGAAAAGCATATCGCTAATAATGGTACCATTATTTTTAAATTCTTCCTGCATTTATCAAAAGATGAACAAAAGAACCGTTTGTTGAGAAGGCTGAATAAGGAGGAGAAGCATTGGAAATTCTCTCCGGGTGATCTTAAAGAGCGAAAGCTTTGGGATCAATACCAGCATTGTTATGAGGAAGCCCTAAACAATACCTCAAAACCATATGCTCCCTGGTTTACGATTCCTGCTGATGACAAAGCATCAGCACGTTATATTGTGGCTAAAATTCTGTTAGATACCCTTAAAACCTATAAAGACATTCAGGAACCTGATCTGGATGAAGACATCAAATTACACCTTGAAGAATACAAAAAGGAATTGAACAGTGATTGAAATAAATAAAACAGGTCAGACACCTTTTTAGCGGTTGCATTGTTTTCTAATTAGAGCTACAATTTTGAAACAGCGAATAGATTCAAATCCACATTTAATTCATCCATTAACCAAAACGATACTTAATGAAAAAAATAATCTTTTCCCTTGTTTTAATAGTTCTAATACTAAGTTGTGACAAGACTAAAACTAAAACTGTATTGCCTGCAGAAACTCAAGAGTTGCAACAGGAGGAGATACAAGAACCCGTAATAGAGGAGGAGCCTGCCATAGTAATTCCGGATGTACCTCTAGGTTTTTTAGTCACGTATGAGGGGAAATATGCAACTCAGGAGAAATTATTTGAAAATGAATTACTGGCCAATCGTTTGAAAGAACTTAAGAGGTTCAATTATGAGGCATTGCTTATAAACTACAGTACAGAAACACCTGTTAGTATTGTCAATAATATTGTGCACATGAGTGGATGCAAACAGCATGATTGCCCCAGTAATGCTTACGACTTCTTTATTGATCTTTATAATGATAATATCAACGTATATCATTTTAGAAGCAACATGCTCAGGGTGTATCAGGAAAAGGGCTGGATAGAGCTTCCTCCAGAATTTGCCAGTGAAATGGAAACCAAAAAACTCAATGCCGGAATCGGTGATTCGGAGGGTATTGAGTCGAAGTATGAACTGTAAGAGTTAATGATGCAATGATTTAATGATTTATTGATGCAATGATATAAT
>CAZQRD010000046.1:7356-21775 GCA_964595535.1 uncultured Flavobacteriaceae bacterium
TGATGCAATGATATAATGATTTTATTGAATCTATACTAAATACTGATATTAATAGTTTTATATGCAGGCACGGCCTTTTTTCGTGTTGTATATGTTATGAATTTACTACTATTAATGGATGTTGGAAGTACCATTTTGGTGATCATTACCTTGATCCTGTGGATGGCTATTATCATAGAAAAATTTATTCACCCTGCCTATAAGAATTTCTTTAAGGGCAGCCGTTTATGGCCAAATGATGAAGAGGAAAGAGGCAGAATCAAAAAATGTATTCAGGGGGTCGGACTCTACTATTTTACCGCTGTACTCGTCTTATTGTTTTCTCCAGCAATGGCTTTAATTATGGGCTTTGGAGGTATTTTTTATACCATTGTTATATATTATTGGCTCGTTGTTTCGAGACGAGAAAAGGGTAGTTAAAATATTTCATTCATCAGTTTTTTAAAACGCCAAAAGATATTTTAGAGGGCCTTTCGGTATCGTGATATATACGATGAGTAGCTTTAATAAAATCCTTTTCTTCGGCTTTATAAATATTGACAAAGGTTTGAGGATTAATATCTATCAATGGAAACCATGAATTTTGAACCTGAATCATAATTCGATGCCCCTTTTTAAATTGATGTGCCGTATCTGGAATTTCATAAGAAACTTTCGTAATTTCATTTGGGATAAATGGTTCTGGTTTTTCAAAACTATTTCTGAATCTGCCCCTTAACACTTCACCTCTGACCAGCATTTGATAGCCAGCCATTGGCACTTTCTTGTCATTTACAGGATAGTCAGCCAATTCGTCAGGAAATACATCGATAATCTTAACCACATAATCAGCATCGGTTCCGCTTGTGCTCACATAAAAACTTACATCAATTGGTCCCACGATGGTTATGTCTTCTTCTAACATATCGGTTTGATAGACCATCACATCTGGTCTTCTGCTAGCAAAGCGTTGATCGTCAGTTAAATACTCTCTCGTTCGGTTAAGGTGAACATCTTCGGTATAGGGAACAGGTTTGCTAGGGTCAGCTATGTATTCCTCATAGCAATTATCTTGAGTTGACTCTTTAAAAGAAATGGTTTCCTCGCAATCGAGATACAAACTCATAGTTTCTGCTTCGGCAGGAGGCCAGCTGTTAAACTCTTTCCATTCGTTAGCTCCAGTAACAAAAATTGTAGCCTCCGCCAAATCCATAATGCCTTTTCCCTTTAAGTAATAATCAAAAAAAGCTAGTTCCTTTTGTTTAAAATACGCGGCTGTATTGCTGTCAAAATGTATGTTACCCAGATTTGATGCATTTTTGCTCGACCATTGCCCGTGAAACCATGGGCCCATGATCAATCTATTTTCATTCAATTTGTTCAAGCTCTCAATGGCCTCATAAGTTTGTAGAGGGCCATATAAATCTTCTGCATCAAACCATCCGCCAACAACGAATACAGCGGGTTTAACATCAGAAAGATGCTGAGTGATGTCTCTTTCTTTCCAAAAACTATCGTAATTAGGATGGGTCATGAGGTCGGACCAGAATTGTATAGAATCACCAAAATACTTTTTTGCCACATTTTTTAAGGGGCCGATATCTCTATAGAAATCATAATTATCCTTGTTCTTGTAGTCAAAGGGATAGGGTTCCTCTCTGGTGGGTTCCTTTCTTAGTTGGCCGACATCAGAATAGAAAGAAAAAGCGTCCATGAGAAAAAATGCACCATTGTGATGCCAATCATCTCCTATAAACCAATTGGTAACTGGCGCCTGCGGTGAAGCAGCTTTTAAGGCAGGGTGAGCATTGGGCAAGGCCATGGTTGAATAAAATCCCGGATAGGAAATACCAAAAATACCAACATTCCCATTGTTGTTCGGTACGTTTTTTACCAACCAGTCGATGGTGTCATAGGTATCACTGTTTTCATCAATTTCTTTTCTCTTTTTATTTGGTTTATACGGACGTACGTCAACAAACTTTCCTTCACTCATATACCTGCCTCTAACATCCTGAAAAACAATGATGTAGTTTTCGTTTGTTAAATGATTTAGACTGCTGAGTCTTTCTGAATATTTTTCCTCTCCTTCAGGTTCTATATTATAAGGAGTTCGCACTAATAAAATAGGGTGCTTTTCGGTTTTTTCATTTGGGGAATATATGGAGGTAAAAAGCTTTATCCCGTCTCTCATTGCAATTGCAGTTTCTTCTTTTGTATACTTTGATGTAAGGAGCTCGATACTGTCTGTATTTTGACTCAGAACTGTATTGCTATACAATAACAGAAGAATGAAGGCACTTATGAAATGTTTCATGATTTGATTTGGTTGGTTCATTCTAAATGTACGAATTACATGGATTAAAAATTTATAAATCAATTTATTATAACAAATTCATATATGAGATTAATTACTGAAGCCATTAAATATTCCAAAATGTGTAACTTAGAGAATTGATTCTAACCTAGCATATGGATAAGAACAAAAATAAGTCTTTTGTAAAATGGCTGGAGATTCTCCAGCAAGAAAGTTGGCAACTTGAATTGCTGATTTCCGGTTTCGCTATTTTCTTGTTGGCAAGTGCCTATGATCAATTAGACAGTTTCGAATATCAGATACATCTATTGACCACTGGGAGCCTTTATTTCCAAACCCTGATTCTTCCATTTCAGATCATATTGGGTGCATGGTACGTACTCATGATCAATTTGATTTTACACGTTTTGTTAAGAGGTTTATGGATAAGTACCATAGGAATACGATACGTTTCAGGTGAAATTGATTTTGAACTCTTAAAATTCAGCCCTAAATTCGATCGTTTTCTCAAAAAAAAGATTGTTAGTTTTGATCTGTATATCCAGCGGCTCGAACAACTCTGCAGTATTGTTTTCGGTTTTACTTTTCTGATCATTTTCATTCTCATTTCTATGGGACTTTTTGTCATTGGCATTATTCTTTTGGCCCTAGCTATAAATTTTATAAGTCAATATTTACATAAAGGCTGGCTTGCTTTGATGATACCTTTGTTGATATTATATGTTTTTGGAGGTATGATCTATTTTATTGATTTTATGTCATTGGGATGGATCAAAAGGGAAAAGAGCCTTGCAAAATTGTATTATCCCATTTACAGATTTTTTAGCGTGATCACCATGTCATTTGTTTACAGGCCTTTGTACTATAACTTGATAGACAACAGATACGGACGTAAGGTAGTGCTGTTTTTAATTCCTTATTTACTTATTTTCACAATGATATCCTCAATGAGATTCGAGACACATTCTTACCTTCCTGCGCAGCGCAATGTTCAAACCTTAGGTAATGACTATTATGATGATGCATGGGGCGGGGATAAGCTTTTTAGTTCTGCAAGTATAAATTCAAAATATGTATCCAATGGTTTTATAGAACTTTTTTTACCCTATAATGGTGGTTCAGATGACGAAGTGATCGAACGTTTGTGTCCTGATCTACCAGCTGTAAGAAAGGGAGTTTTTTTATTGAGAAGCGCAGATGATGTACGCCGCACTATGAACGCAGCTGAAGCTTTGGATTGTCATAGCCAAAGATTTCAGATTTTTGTGAATGACACCCTGATGAAAAATCTGAAATATAAATTTTTTGATCATCTTCAACGCAAGAATGTTGGACTGACCACTATCTTGGATGTTAGTTTTTTGACTAGGGGAGAACACAGCTTGAAAATAGAAGTACTCTTTCCCGAAACTCGACAAGGTAATGACACACTGGTCTTTAGGCATACAGATGATATTCCCTTTTGGAAGGAGTAAGAAAATGAATTCATTAAAGTCATTTTTATAAGAAGATAGGTTTTGATGCATACTAAAAATAGATCGAATTGACGACAATCATAAATTTCATTGACCAAGATCATTTTTAATATAAAGAATCAAATGTATTTTTGATTAGAATAAGATGCTTTTCCCCTCTAAAAAACCGGTTGCAGTTTGCTATAACCGGTTTTTTATTTGACTAAAGAAATGCAAAAGTACACCTTAGGACTTATCGCTGCCTCTTTATGGCAATGATATACCTATTAGCAGCTAATGGATACCATCAATTATTTGTCAATAATATTGGGCCATTGCACATATCACTATAGAATTTGAATACTTCGGAAGCATTATTGAGCTCTTTTCTTTTAATCCTGGGCTTTTTAGATTTGAATCTAATATTAGAATAGAGCTCTGTAAAGGGGCCTGATGATTTGTCTTTTATCAGAACGTGCAAAGTGTCACCTTCAATATTGATCACATAGCCTTTGAAATAGCCTTTTTTTTGAGCATGTAGAGAAAATGTCAATATAACAAGCAGAAATAGTAAGAATGCAAGGGGTTTCATTTTTATAGCCGTTCTTATTGTGGAACAGATACTTAGATTGCAAGAAATATACCAAGCTTTAAAATGAAGGAGGAGGGTTGTTCTTTACACTTCTCACATCTCCCTTCTCCCTTCTCACTTAAACCTTAAAGGATTACTCCCATGATCCTGAATGCACTCCGTTTTGAGAATAAAAAAGTTAAAAGCTGTGTGAGAAAAACTTCATAGTGAAAAATAGGCTTAAATTCTGACAATGGTCATAGTCTATATCTAAGTCTAGTTGTAATTTTACTTAAACTAGTTTATTTCACTTATTGTTAATGTATCTATAATATCAACAAGAGGATTATATGAGACATTCGGGAGCCATTTCAAAAATTACCACATCGACCATTACCGTTTCTTTAGAAGGAAATGTCAATTGTGAAGGATGTAAAGCAAAAGCTGCCTGTGGAATTTCAGAATCAAATTCCAAAGAAATTGAAATTGAAAATCCGCATATGATTGATACTGACAGTGCGGAGCCTTTTCAAATAAATGAGCAAGTAGATGTGATCATGCAGGAAGAACTAGGCTTGAAAGCAGTGTTTTGGGCCTATGTGTTTCCATTTATATTATTGATAAGTGTATTACTTATCGCATCAGTATTTTTTACCGAATGGCAAGCGGGCTTACTAGCATTAGCAGTGCTTGGCCCATACTACGTCTCATTACATTATTTAAATTCCTTTTTCAAAAAGAAATTTAAAGTTTCAATTTTAAAAATGATTTAAAGTGGTATTATCAGTTTTATATAGCGCCTTACTACTTGCCTCCATTGGTGTAGTAGCTGCTGTAATATTATACTTTGTATCCAAAATATTTTATGTGTATGAAAATCCCTTAATTGCAGAAATAGATGAAATACTTCCAGCTGCCAATTGTGGTGGATGTGGTTCTCCGGGATGTAAAGCATTCGCAGAAAAATTAGTAAATACCGATGATATTACATCATTGTTCTGTCCTGTTGGAGGAAATGAGGTCATGAAGCAGGTAGCTGGCATATTGGGAAAAGAAGTAGCGGAAAAAGATCCCACAGTAGCAGTATTACTTTGCCAGGGTACTTGTGAGGTAAGACCAAAAACTACTGTCTATCAAGGACCGCATTCTTGTGCCATTTCATCCTTGGTCTATGGTGGAGAAACAGATTGTCAATATGGATGTCTGGGTGATGGAGATTGTGTTGATGTCTGTGATTTTGATGCCATGTACATGAATGAAGAAACTGGCTTACCAGTCATTATTACAGATAAGTGTACTTCTTGTGGTGCTTGTGTAAAAGCTTGCCCAAGAGACATTATTGAAATGCGACCCAGAAACAAAAGAGATCTTAAAATATTTGTTGGGTGTTTAAATGAAGACAAAGCTGGTATTGCCAAAAAAGCTTGTAATGTAGCTTGTATAGGTTGTTCAAAATGTGAAGATGTTTGTCCAAAAGACGCTATTGTTATGACAGATACATTGGCTTATATAGATCCTGCCTTATGTACCTTATGTAGAAAATGTGTGGAAGTCTGTCCTACACATTCTATTATAGAAACCAATTTTCCACCAAAAAAAGTAAAAAAACCTAAACAAGTAAATCCTAAAACGACTCCTTTAGTAAAAGCAGTTGAAAAACCTTTAGTTAAAGCAAAAGATAAAGTGTAACCTGAAAACCAAGTACAAATGCTTAAAACATTTCCAAAAGGAGGTATTCATCCGGATGAAAACAAGATCACCACGGATAAGGCAATAAAAAGGATGCCTGTACCCAAGTTTGTCTATGTTCCAATTGCACAGCATATTGGTATTCCATCTGAAATTGTAGTAGAAAGAAAGGATAAGGTAGATATGGGGCAGGTCATTGCAAAATCTGGGGGTTTTGTGTCATCTAATATTCACGCTCCTGTAGCAGGAACTGTAACCAAACTTGATATGATCGTTGATACCAGCGGTTATAAAAAACAGTGTATTGTGATCAGAACTGATCAAAAAAATGAATCCAATTTTGAAGCACCGAATTTTCCATTAAATAAGGAAATAACCATGGATCAAAAGGATATTCTACAGCACATCACAGATTCTGGAATTGTCGGTTTAGGTGGCGCAACTTTTCCATCTCACGTTAAACTGGATCTAAAAAACGACAAACATGTAGATTGTCTTATCATCAATGGTGTGGAGTGTGAGCCTTATTTAACGGCTGACCATAGATTAATGCTTGAAAAGGCAAATGAGATCATTGTTGGCATTCAAATTTTATTGCATGCGTTACACATTCAACAAGCAATTATTGGTATAGAAAACAATAAAAAAGATGCGATAAAGGTTTTGAAAAAGGCATGTGCAACAGATCATCGTATTAAAGTAGCGGCTTTAAAAGTAAAATACCCCCAGGGAAGTGAAAAACAGTTGATCAAGTCTATTTTAAAACGCGAAGTTCCAAAAGGTGGTTTACCTATGGATATAGGCGTTATCGTGCATAACGTAGGTACCATTTTTGCGATTTACCAAGGTGTTCAATACAACCAACCACTCATTGAACGGGTTGTAACGATTACTGGTAAAGCAGTAGAAAATGCCGCTAATTTTTGGGTTAAAATTGGGACGCCCATCAAGGATCTCGTGGAAGAAGTTGGTGGTCTGCCTGAAGGTACCCGTAAAATAGTGAATGGTGGACCTATGATGGGAAAAGCCATCAAAAACACAGACCTTCCTGTAACCAAAGGAACTTCGGGAATATTGATCATTTCTAATGATGAGGCCAGCAGACAAGAATCCAAAAACTGTATCCGTTGCAGCAATTGTGTTTTTGTTTGTCCTATGGGTTTAGAACCTCATTTACTCATGAAATTATCTGAAAAAGGCTTGTATGAACGTGCTGCTAATGAAGATATTATGACTTGTATCGAATGTGGTTCTTGTAGTTATGTTTGCCCTTCACACAGACCTTTATTAGACTATATCAGATTTGGGAAAAGCATTGTTAAAAAATTACAAATCGCAAAAAATTAGCATGGCAGACGAAAGAATAATTATATCGGCCTCTCCGCATGTACATTCAGATAGAACATCAAAAAAGCTGATGTATGATGTACTTATTGCCTTAATTCCGGCTTTTTTGGTGTCGCTGTATGTATTTGGAATAAGTGCATTGATCATGACTTCTGTGGCTGTGATATCATGTATTGGTTTTGAATATCTGATTCAGAAATATGTATTAAAAACTGCCATTACAGTAGGAGATGGCTCGGCTTTAATAACAGGAGTTTTATTAGCCTTTAATTTACCTTCTTCGCTTCCTCTTTGGATGGTTATTATCGGGAGTTTGGTTGCCATAGGTATTGCCAAAATGTCTTTTGGCGGATTGGGATACAACATTTTCAATCCTGCTTTAGTAGCTCGTGTTTTTTTATTGGTTTCATTTCCTGTACAAATGACCTCATGGCCAATCCCTGTTGAAAACAATACTACGATGTTTGATGCCGTTACCGGAGAAACGACCCTAGGTATAATCAAGGAAGGACTGATGTATGGAGAGACCATGTCAACACTTTCAGATAAACTCCCAACACTACTTGAGTTACTGCTGGGTAACACAAGTGGCTCTGCGGGTGAAATGTCTGCTTTAGCACTCATTATTGGCGGTCTTTACCTATTGTTTAGAAAAGTAATTACCTGGCACATACCTGTTACCATTCTTGCAACCATGGCCCTATTTACCGGAATTTTCTGGATGATCAATCCAGAAATGTATGCGAATCCTTTGATCCATATTCTTTCTGGTGGCGCCATCTTGGGAGCTTTCTATATGGCAACAGATTTAGTGACTAGTCCGATGACCAAAAAAGGAATGATCGTATTCGCCATTGGTATTGCTCTTATAACCGTTGTGATAAGACTATATGGCGCCTATCCTGAAGGTATTTCATTTGCCATATTGATCATGAATGCCTTTGTTCCCCTGATCAATACTTATTTTAAACCAAGGCGTTTTGGCAGTAATATTAAAGTAAAAATTGTGTAATTATGAGTAAGAACGAATCTACATTTTTAAACATGACAATTACACTTTTTGTTATTACTGTAATTGCAGGTGTTTCTCTTGGGTTTATCAATGATATTACCGAAGGTCCTAAGGCCGAAGCCAAATTAGCACGTAAAACAAATGCCTTAAAAATTGTTTTACCAGAATTCAACAACAATCCTGTTGAATATGTTCAACTGATAAAGTCTAATCTATCTAAAGACAGTATAGAAATCTATGCTGCCTTTTTAGATAGTATTCAAACAGGAACTGCTGTGATTGCGTTTTCTGACAAAGGGTTTAGTGGTCTGGTAAAAATCATGGTTGGTTTTACGCCCGACGGCAACATCAAAAACATAGTTGTTTTAGAACAAAAAGAAACCCCTGGTTTAGGAACCAAAATAAAAGATGAAAAGTTTATCAAACAGTTTAGAGGGAAACATCCTTCAACCTATGTGTTGAAAGCAAAAAAGGACCAAGGTGATGTTGATGCTTTAACCGGAGCAACGATAACAACACGAGCTTTTGCTGAAGCCACACAAATGGCATATGATGTATTTGCAGCAACGCAAAATCAAGCTAAAAAATAAGGACCATGGCAGAACAACTCAGTCAAAAACAAAACTTTTTAAAAGGAATTATCAAGGATAATCCCGTTTTTGTGATGCTCCTAGGAATGTGTCCAACCTTGGGTGTAACCTCATCAGCATTGAATGGATTAGGTATGGGAATTGCGACACTCTTTGTGCTCCTGATGTCGAACATAGTTATATCACTTGTTAAATCACAAATACCAAGTAAAGTCAGAATTCCTGCCTTTATTATCATAATTGCGTCGTTTGTAAGCATCGTAGAAATGGTTTTGGAAGCATTTATTCCATTTTTATATGAACAGTTAGGAATTTTCATTCCATTAATTGTGGTAAACTGTTTAATCCTGGGAAGGGCAGAGGCATATGCTTCAAAAAATAATCTAATGTCTTCCATAATTGATGCTTTAGGAATGGGAATCGGTTTTACTATCGCTTTAGTAGTCCTAGGGGCATCAAGAGAAATACTTGGAAATGGAAGCTTGTTTGATGTCAAATTTGTATCTGAAGATGCCAGCACATTAATTCTATTTATTCTGCCTCCGGGAGCTTTTATTGCTTTGGCTTATCTAAGTGTTATGTTTAATAAAATATCAAGCAAAATTCACTAGAACATGGAATATATTTTAATACTTATAGCGGCTGTTTTTGTCAACAACATAGTGCTTTCTCAATTTCTAGGGGTATGCCCATTTTTAGGTGTCTCCAACAAAGTTTCTACTTCTGTTGGGATGTCTGGAGCTGTTCTTTTTGTCATGACCATCGCCACACTTGTCACTTATTTACTGTATCAATTCGTTTTGGTGCCAATGGGATTAGATTATTTACGCACCATCACTTTTATTTTGGTCATTGCCTCTTTGGTGCAAATGGTTGAGATTATTCTAAAAAAAGTAAGCCCACCTCTCTATCAGGCACTTGGAGTATTTTTACCTTTGATTACAACAAATTGTGCCGTATTGGGAGTTGCCATTTTGGCCTTGGGTTTAGAAAGCGGAAGCCTTATAAAGGCAGTGTTTTTTGCCATATCAAATGCCATTGGTTTTGCCTTGGCACTCATTGTTTTTGCCAGTATTCGCGAGCAACTGGAATTGGCAGATATCCCTGAAGGTATGAAAGGTGTCCCTATCAATTTGTTGGTAGCCGGTCTATTATCACTTGCTTTTTTAGGTTTTACAGGGCTGGTTTAAAACTTCGTTATCCACTATGGTGGTATTTACATAGCAATATGATTCAAAAGGAGTATTATTATTTGATTTGTACTTAGTCTATGAAATTCATCTACTCGACTCGTCGTCTTCAAAGTTAAAAGGTGATTTTCGTCAAACGTTTTTTTTAAATAAACGATTAAAGGGCATTGTTTAAACTGGAAATTGATAGTTAAAATTGAATAAAATAAAAAATTTCTTGAAATTATTGATGCCTATTTTAATTAAAATAAGCTTAAAACAAGCAATATTTTTGTAACTTTGAATTTCTTAATTCTTCATGAAATGTCTCTAAATAAGACTATTAGCACATTGACTAAAACATACAGGCAGTTGTTTGAATGTTTGATGTTTTTTTCTTTAAATGCTTAATTATTGACACCCTGCGTTATTTATTCTATTTTCAGGTGCTATACCTGAGTTATCGTAACATTTAAGTATCATGAAAACTATACACAACAAATTAAAAGCGGAAAGACCGGCCTCTGCGGAGGGTAATTTCTATACACCTTTAAAAAGTAATATTGGCCCCGGAATGAATGAGCGGGTTCAAAAATTGAGAAAAATAAGTTTTGAAACTCAGCCGAGCTTATCCATTGAAAGAGCGATCATTCAAACTACATTTTACAAAAATAATTTCGGAAAATTTTCAATTCCCGTACTTAGGGCCTTGAATTTTTTAGAAATATGCAAGCAAAAAACGATATATCTGGGCGAAGGAGAATTAATTGTTGGAGAACGAGGCCCAAGCCCAAAATCTGTTCCTACATTTCCTGAATTAACTTGTCACAGTGTTGAAGATTTTAATGTCTTGAATACACGCGATATGCAGCGGTATACCATCAGCGAACAAGATATTGAAACTTATGCGCGTGAAGTAATTCCTTTTTGGAGCGGTAAATCCATGCGTGAAAGAATTTTTAGCCATGTTCCACACGAATGGAGCCGAGCCTATGAAGCCGGGTTGTTCACAGAATTTATGGAACAACGTGCTCCTGGCCATACTACTTTGGATGGAAAGATTTACGAAAAAGGAATGCTCGACTTTAAAAAAGAAATTCAGGAGCAGATCAATTTATTAGATTTTTTAAATGACCCTGAGGCTACGGATAGAAAAGAGCAATTAGAGGGAATGAAAATATCCTGTGATGCCGTCATTGTTTTTGCCGAACGCCATGCTGATCTGGCTGAAGAGAAGGCCGCAATTGAAAAAGATCCCTATCGCGTTAAAGAACTCCTTAAAATAGCAGAAGTTTGCAGATGGGTGCCCGCCAAGGCGCCAAGGAATTTCCATGAGGCAATTCAAATGTATTGGTTTGTACACCTCGGAACAATTACCGAATTAAATGGATGGGATGCCATGAATCCAGGACATTTTGACCAGCATTTGACAACCTATTACGATCGGGAAATAGCCAGTGGAGCTTTAAGCAGAGAGGAAGCCAAAGAATTGCTAAGTTGTTTTTGGATTAAAGTGAATAATCAACCCGCTCCGCCAAAAGTAGGAATTACCGCTAAAGAAAGCGGAACTTATAATGATTTTACAAATATTAATATTGGAGGTGTTAAATTTGATGGTTCTGATGGCGTAAGCGACGTTTCTTATATCATGCTGGAAATTGTGGAAGAACTGCATGTACTTCAACCTGGAAACTCTGTTCATATAAGTTCCAGAACGCCTGATCGGTTTTTAACAGAAGCATGCAAGGTAATTCGCCAAGGCCATGGATATCCTTCTATTTTTAACCCTGATATATATATCCCTGAAATGTTGCGCCAGGGAAAATCTTTGGAAGATGCACGTGAAGGTGGCTGCAGTGGCTGCATTGAGGTAGGCGCCTTTGGTAAGGAAGCCTATATCCTCACTGGGTATCTTAATGTTCCTAAAATCATTGAAATAACGTTAAATAATGGTATTGATCCTTTGACTGGAAAAAGAGCAAGTATCGAAACTGGTGATCCACGTGACTTTAAGAGTTATGAGGAATTGTATGATGCCTTTTTGAAACAACTCAATTATATCGTTAATCAAAAAGTTTTGGTGAGTAATTATATTGACCGAATGTTTGCAAAATATAGTCCTGCTACTTTTTTATCTGTCGTCATTGACGATTGCATCACTAAGGGAAAAGATTATTATAATGCTGGTCCAAGGTATAATACCAACTATATTCAATGCACAGGTTTGGGAACCGTGACCGATAGCTTATCAGCTTTAAAAAAACACGTTTTTGAAGACAAAAGTATTTCAATGGACGCTCTGATAAAAGCAGTTTCAAAGAATTTTAAAGGTGAGGAAATTCTCAGACAAACCATCCTCAATAATACGCCCTTCTATGGAAATGACGATGATGCAGCAGATGATATCGCCTTGCGCGTATACAACGATCTATTCGAGGCCATTGACGGGAAACCCAATACCAAAGGAGAATCGTTTCATTTGAATATGTTGTCAACCACATGTCATGTATATTTTGGTAAAGTAATGGGTGCTACGCCTAACGGACGCTTGGCCCATAAGTCAATTTCAGACGGAACTTCTCCTTCGCACGGTTGTGATACAAATGGGCCTTCTGCTGTTATCAAATCACTCACAAAAATTGATCAGGTTAAATCAGGCGGAACCTTGTTAAATCAACGCTTCTTACCCAGTTTGTTAAAACGTGATGAAGATATTATGAAACTTGGAAGCCTCGTGCGAAGTTATTTTGCTTTGGGTGGTCATCACATTCAATTTAACATTGTTGATACGGCAACCTTATATGCGGCGCAGGAAAACCCCGAAGATTATAAGGACCTCCTGGTAAGAATGGCAGGTTACAGTGATTATTTCAATGATATGAATGCTGATTTACAGCAAGAAGTGATTGAAAGAACAGAAAACGAATCCTTTTAAATGAGTACCGGATTAATTTTTGATATAAAAAAATATGCCATAAACGATGGCCCGGGAATCCGGTTAACCGTTTTTTTTAAAGGCTGTAATTTGTCTTGTAAATGGTGTCATAATCCTGAAAGTATGTCGCCAAAAGTTCAAAAAATGTATAGTGCTTCAAAATGCATTGGGGCCTCCCAATGTGTGGAACATTGCCCAAATGAAGCTTTAGAATTGACTCCTGAAGGCATTGTTACCAATTATGATCTTTGTAATTTATGTGGAAAATGTGCAGCAGTTTGTCCAACCAAAGCATTTGAAATGTTAGGTTCCTCCATTTCAATAACTGAATTAATGAGGACAATTGACAAAGAAGCCATATTTTTTGATCAATCTGGAGGAGGAGTTACTTTTTCAGGTGGTGAACCCCTGATGCATTCTGCGTATTTATTAGCGGCTTTAAAAGAATGCGGCAAACGATATTATCACAGAGTGGTAGACACGACTGCCTTTGCAAAACAAGACATTTTGATGGAAATTGCTGAGCATACAGAACTTTTCTTAATTGATTTAAAAGTTATGGATCCTAAAAAACACAAAGAATTTACGGGTGTTAGCAATGAAAAGATTTTGTCAAATATTAAGGCCCTGTCCAAAACCGATTGTGATCTCATTTTTAGAATGCCCTTAATTAAAGGCGTGAATACTTCAAGGGAAAACATTCAGAAAACCGCTTTGTTTATAAACGCTTTAGAAGGAAACAGAACAAGACTTAATTTATTACCCTACCATAATATAGCAGAGAATAAACATTTAAAATTAGGTGAGGTGGGTAATTTCACTGAGTTTGAAACCCCATCTGATGATGAAATTGCCAATATTGTAGCCACTTTTCAAAATTCTGGTATCCAAGCCACTCTGGGTGGATAAGTATGGTGTAAATTCTGCATATTTATCCTATGCTTAGGCCACAATTAGCTAGTCTCTTTTTGATATCACCAACCAGTAATAGTTGAACTATCATAGATAACAACTAGTTGTTCACATCACTGTTGATAAGACAACTTAAAAATTGAGTAAAAACCTTTACAATATATTTATATTTGCAAATTAATTAGAATTAAAAGATTGGAAATCAAATGAACTAGAATTATGAAAAAATCAATACTAATACTAATAGCAGTAACAATGTTGTCATGTGGGTACAATATAAAAACCGATAGAGAAATAGCCATCGAATCGAACCAAATAGTAGAGGCCCAAGATCAGTTAAACGAAGTAAAAGAGCAATGGAATCAACTTAAAGACTCCTTAGCAATGGCAGTAATAAAAGACCGCCTAAGACTAGAAAGGTTTAAAGATTCAGTTCAATTTACT
>CAZQRD010000047.1:0-21745 GCA_964595535.1 uncultured Flavobacteriaceae bacterium
GATTCAAAGGGAGCTGGTTGTGCAGGACTTGCCGCTGCAAAAATACTACCCTTTTACAATTAAACAAGCTTTTTTTTGTAACTTTTTACTTTGTAAGTATACCAATATGTCACAATACATTTTATTAATTATATTTGTTAAATCTTAAATCAAACTTTCATGGAAGAACCTACAAAAATTTCAAGTAAATCAACAATGATTACTTATGGTGTGTTAACAGCTGTATCAACAATTGTTATCGGAGTTTTAAATTATGCATTTGGAGATATATATGAACCACATTGGTCTGTTAATGTCATTAGCTCTGTTGTTATGATTGCTATTATAGTGCTAGGGATCAAAAAATACAAAGATGGAAACAATGGCCTACTCTCAGTGGGAGAGTCGATTAAATTAGGACTGGGAATTGCCATAATTGCCGCTTTAATTGGCATGGTTTACGTGTATGTCTTTGCAAAATTCATCGAACCAAGTTTTATCGATAATGTAGCAGAAGTTCAAAGAGTTAAAATGATTGAAGGAAACCCCAATTTACCCGATGAGGCTTTGGAGACAGCAGATAAGATGACAAAGGAATACTTCTTTGCATTTACATTTGGGTTTATCGTCATTTTCAATTTATTTATTGGACTAATCACTGGTTTAATTACCGGATTAGTTATAAAAAAGACTGAAGACGACTAATTTTTAACAAGATATTTATACATGGATATATCCATAGTTGTTCCTCTGCTGAATGAGGAAGAATCATTACAGGAATTACACGATTGGATTGCAAAAGTTATGCAATCCAATCGTTTTTCATATGAATTGCTTTTTATTGACGACGGCAGTGATGACCAATCATGGAATATTATTGAGTCATTATCAAAATCAAATAAAGCCGTTAAAGGATTGCGATTTCAACGTAACTATGGAAAATCACAGGCCTTGAATGCTGCTTTCAAAAAAGCCTCCGGAGACGTTGTGATCACCATGGATGCAGATCTTCAAGACAGTCCTGATGAAATCCCCGAATTGTATGAAATGATAAAGGCTGAAGGATATGACCTGATCTCCGGCTGGAAAAAAAAGCGTTTCGACTCAAAAATCAGAAAAAACCTGCCTTCGAAACTGTTTAATGCCGCCGCCAGAAAAACTTCTGGGCTGGAGCTTCACGACTTTAATTGCGGACTAAAAGCCTATAAAAATGAAGTGATCAAGAATGTGAATGTTTATGGAGAAATGCATCGATATATCCCGGTACTGGCTAAAAATGCAGGTTATGACAAAATAGGTGAAAAGGTGGTGATTCATCAGGCGAGAAAATATGGAACTACCAAGTTCGGAATAGATCGCTTTATCAATGGCTTCCTTGACCTGATCACCATTAATTTTTTGACCAAATTCGGAAAAAGACCCATGCATCTTTTTGGCTTACTCGGTACAATTGTTTTTATATTTGGTTTCCTTTCTTCTGCCCTTATTGGTATTTCAAAGCTTGTGAAACTCTACCAAAACGAGCCAGCCATATTGATCACAGATAATCCCTGGTTCTATATTGCCCTCGCCTCTATGATAATCGGTTCACAGCTTTTTTTAGCTGGCTTTCTGGGGGAACTCATATTGAGATCCAAAAGAAAACCAAAGCGATATTCAATAAGTGATAAAATAAACATCTAGACCTGATAGCTAGTTCAGCTTTGTCAGTTGAACTGTTAAAAACTCAAGAAAAATATAAGAAGGCTCTAAAAGAGAAGGCGCTTACACCCTTTAAAATCGGCCTAAAAAGTTTATATTTGTTTCCTTAAATTTCAATAAACCATGAATACAAACGAAATTATCAGCAAAGCCAAATTATGGATCAAAGCGCCTTTTGATACAGAAACACAAAATGAAATTCAGGAACTTCTGACTAGTGATTCAGAAGACCTTACCGACAGATTCTATAAGGACCTCGAATTTGGAACAGGAGGAATGAGAGGTGTGATGGGAGCCGGAACAAACCGTATTAACAAATACACCTTGGGGAAAAATACCCAGGGCCTTTCCAATTACCTTTTAAAAACCTTTCCTGGCAAACAGCCCAAAGTAGCCATTGCTTATGACTGTCGTCATAATAGTAAATTTTTCGGACAGTCTGTCGCTGATGTGTTCTCTGCCAATAACATCCAGGTTTATTTATTCGAGGATCTAAGGGCAACCCCCGAACTTTCCTATGCAGTAAGAGAACTTGACTGTGATGCAGGTATCGTATTGACAGCCTCCCATAATCCACCAGAATACAATGGTTATAAAGTTTATTTTGACGATGGCGGACAGATTATTCCACCACAAGATGGGGATATCATAGACGAAATCAATAATGTAAACTTTGAGGATATTAAATTCGAGGCGAATTCTTCCCTTATTCATAGTATTGGTGAAGAAATCGATGAAAAATTTGCCAAAGAGGCAGTTGCAAATTCGACCTCTATAGACACAGCGAATCGAGATCAATTAAAAATTGTATTTACTTCTCTGCACGGAACCTCCATTACCATGGTTCCCAGAGCACTTGAGTTGGCAGGATTTACAGATGTACATATTGTTGAGGAGCAAAGAGAACCAAACGGTGATTTTCCAACAGTCGCCTCTCCTAACCCGGAAGAGCCGGCAGCTTTGAAAATGGCAACTGATCTCGCCGATAAAATAGGAGCAGATATCGTTATCGGAACCGATCCTGATTGTGATCGATTGGGTATAGCTGTAAGAGATTTAGACAACAAACTTGTCTTGCTTAACGGGAATCAAACCTTTGCTGTTCTCGTTGATGCCTTGCTTAGAAAATGGCAAAAAGAAGGCAGAATTGACGGTAATCAATTCGTTGGCTCTACCATTGTTTCCACGCCGATGATAAACACGCTTGCAAGTAGCTATGGGGTGAACACCAAGGTTGGGCTCACCGGCTTCAAATGGATCGCCAAAATGATCAGAGAAGCTGAAGGAAAAGAAGAATTCATAGGTGGTGGCGAAGAAAGTTTTGGCTTTATGGTAGGTGATTTTGTAAGAGACAAGGATGCGGTTTCAAGTACCCTCCTTGCCTGCGAAATTGCAGCTCAGGCAAAAAACAATGGCAGTTCGGTTTATGCAGATCTGCTGGAATTATACAAGAAACACGGATTTTATAAAGAACACCTTATCTCAGTGGTGAAAAAAGGAGTGGAAGGCGCTCAGGAAATCCAGCAAATGATGGTTGACATGAGAAACTCTCCTGTTACTGAGATGCATGGAGAAAAAGTTAATTTCCTGTTTGACTATGAGAGCTCAGTTTGTAAGAATCTGATCACAGGTGAAAAGACTGTGATTGATCTTCCTAAATCCAACGTTCTTATCTACCAAACAGCAGAAGGAACCAGAATGGCGGCCAGACCAAGTGGTACAGAACCTAAGATTAAATTTTATTTCAGTGTTCATACAGATTTGAAAGACACAAAAGACGCTAAAAAGGTAGAAGCTGATTTGGATCAAAAGATTCAGAGTATCATTAAAGAATTTAAGCTGAATTAAACCGCTGAACTACCAACTATAATTGATGAAATATTTCAAACAAATTTTGATGTATGCCAAACCCTATAAAGGGTTTGGTTTTTTAAATATCATCAGTAACATTTTTTATGCTTTATTCGGAACATTGGCATTTGTCTCGTTGATGCCGATGTTAAAGGTTTTGTTTAAAAGTTCTCAGCCATTAAACACCGCTCCTGTTTATGAGGGGATTTCACAACTTGGTGATTATATAGATAATTACATCAACTATTTTATTACTCAAAAAATAAATAACGAAGGTGAATTAAAAGCATTATTGTTTATGATTATCATTATCATAGTTACATTTTTGTTAAAAAACATCTTTGGATATTTAGCCATGTATTTTATTACATTTTTGCGAAATGGGGTTCTAAAAGACTTGAGAAATGATTTATATGAAAAAACGGTAGACTTGCCTTTATCGTATTTTTCCGAAAAGAGAAAAGGTGATTTAATTGCCAGGATCTCCACTGATGTATTGGAAATACAGCATTCATTTTTATCAATATTAGAATTGATCGTTAGAGAACCTCTAACGATTATTTTTACGATAATAGCCATGCTGGCTTTAAGTCCGCAGCTCACATTATTTGTATTTATTTTTATCCCCGTATCCGGATATGTCATTTCTTTGGTTGGGAAATCTCTGAAAAAAAAATCAGACTTCGTTCAAAAAGAACAAGGGTACTTTTTATCAATACTGGAAGAAACACTTGGCGGACTGAGAGTCATTAAAGGATTCAATGCAGAAGGATATTTTAACTCAAAATTTCGTGCCTCTACCTCAAGATTTTATGATTTTTCGAATACGTTGCTCAACAGACAAAACCTCGCTTCTCCAATGAGTGAGTTTTTAGGTATCGGGGTTATCGCTATTTTGCTTTGGTACGGAGGTTCACTGGTACTTGTTGAAAAGACATTAGCTCCTGATGCATTTATTGTTTACATGGGTTTAGCCTATAATATACTCACTCCTGCAAAAGCTATCTCTAAGGCAGTTTATGGTGTAAAAAAAGGTGATGCCGCTGCAGAACGTGTCTTAGAAATTTTAAATACAGTATCTCCTTTAAAAGATAAAGAAAATGCTATCGTAAAAGATGGTTTCAATTCAAGTATTTCGATACAGAACATTTCCTTTAAATATGAAGATGACTATGTGCTAAAAGATTTTTCTTTAGAGATTCCAAAGGGTAAAACTGTTGCTTTTGTAGGCCAATCTGGTAGTGGTAAATCAACCATTGCAAATTTAATTACTCGGTTTTATGATGTAAATGAAGGGAGTATAAAAATTGATGGAGAAGATATTCGGAACATTAGTAAAAAATCTTTAAGAGGTCTGCAAGGCCTTGTGTCACAAGATTCAATTTTATTCAATGATACGATTAAGAACAATATACTTTTAGGGGTTACCGACAAATCAGATGAAGAAATTTTATCAGCTGCAACCATTGCAAATGCGCATGAGTTTATAAAAGATTTGCCTAAAGGTTATGACACGAATATAGGAGATGGTGGTAATAAATTATCCGGAGGACAAAAACAGCGTTTGAGTATTGCCCGAGCTGTTCTTAAAAACCCTCCCATCATGATATTAGACGAAGCGACCTCGGCCCTCGATACTGAATCTGAAAGGTTGGTTCAAGACGCCATAGAAAAAATGATGGAAAACAAGACTTCTATCGTTATTGCTCATAGATTATCGACCATTCAAAATGCCGATTTGATTGTAGTCATGCAAAAAGGAAAGATCGTAGAACAGGGAAAAAATGAAGAATTGTTAAAAAAGAAAGGGGTCTATTTCAATCTGGTCGAGATGCAATCATTGAATTCGTGATGTTTAATTGTCACTTTCTTCACCTTATCATTAGCATGAATATATGAACTCAGAAAAAAATATCATCAAAAACCTTCAATGGCGATACGCCTGTAAGAAATTCGATGAAAACAGAAAATTAGATAGCGATCAAATTGATGTGATATCAAAGGCATTTAATCTTACGGCAACCTCTTTTGGGCTTCAACCTTTAAAAATGCTGATCATAAAAAATGACGCTTTAAAAGAAAAATTACTTCCTCATGCTTATTTTCAGCCTCAGATAACAAGCTGCTCCCATTTGTTAGTCATCTGTATCGATACCAGCTTTGATGAAAATTCCATAGATGCTTATTTCGATCTGGAAAAAAATATTAGAGGTACTTCAGAGGAAATCGTAGCTAAATTCAGAAACCAGTTGAAAACAATCTATAAAAACAAAGATCGGGAGCAAATTGATAGATCGGCAATTTACCAAGCCTATATTTCGATTGGAACCCTTATGACCGTATGCGCTGATCAACAAATAGATTCCTGCCCGATGGAAGGCTTTGACCCTGTAAAATTTGACGATGTTCTGGAGCTTGGTAAAATGAACTTGAGATCTGTTCTGCTGCTTCCTATAGGGTATCGCGCGAAGGACGATATGATGAGTTCCATGAAAAAAGTAAGAAAACCCCTGGATCAGGTAATTATTGAACTAGATTAAAAATTTAATTGCTACTATACGTACCCCAACAAAAAATAAAAAACCATGCAAAACAAAGCTGTAAGAATTCAGGAACCTCAAATTTTATGGAATCATTTCGCAGATATTAACGCCATACCCAGAGCTTCAAAAAAGGAAGATCGCATTGTTGAATTTATGGTGTCATTTGGAAAAAATCTTGGTCTGGAGACAATCGTTGACCCTATTGGCAATGTCATCATACGCAAGCCTGCTTCGGCTGGTATGGAAAATAGAAAAACGGTGGTTGTTCAGTCACATCTGGATATGGTACATCAGAAAAATACTGATGTTCAATTTGACTTTGACACAGAAGGTATCAAAATGCATGTTGACGGTGACTGGGTTAAAGCCGAAGGTACTACCCTGGGTGCTGATAATGGTCTGGGTGTAGCAGCGATTATGAGTTTATTATCTGCAGAGAATGTTATCCACCCACCCCTGGAGGCACTGTTTACAATTGATGAGGAAACCGGAATGACAGGAGCCCAAGGTTTACAGGCCGGATATCTCACCGGAGAAATTTTACTCAACCTGGATACTGAAGAAGATGATGAGATTGATATAGGCTGTGCTGGTGGAATTGATATTACCCTGTCACGCAAATACGAGGAAGTAGATTTGGAACAAGACTATGTAGGGTTTAAAATTGAGCTTAAGGGTTTACAAGGAGGCCATTCGGGAATGGACATCCATAAAGGTTTGGGGAACGCAAATAAGATCATGAACCGTTTACTTATCGGCGTAGATACAACTATTAAAATAGCTCAAATCAACGGCGGCGGCCTGAGAAATGCTATCCCGAGGGAAAGTTTTGCGATTATCAGCTGCAAACAGGCTGATGCCGCTCGATTTAAACATGAATTTGACAAAATACAAAAGCTAATCGTTAGTGAGTTCGAAGCTGTTGAACCCGGTCTTATTTGTACCCTGAACGAAACTTCCGCCCCTTCAAAAGTAATGAGTGCTCAGTCACAAACAGGGCTTTTAAGGGCCTTGGAAAAAGCAATTAACGGGGTTTATAAAATGAGTGAGGAAATAGCTGACCTTGTAGAAACCTCCAACAATATAGCCCGGGTACTGGCGGAAAACGGAAATATCAAGGTCTTATGTCTTACCAGGTCTTCGGTGGAGGAAACCAAAATGGAGCTTGCAAATTCTTTAAAAGAAGCTTTTGAACATGAAGGTTTTAGCGCTGAATTTTCAGGGTCATATCCCGGTTGGAGCCCTAATAGAGATTCTGCAATTTTAAAAGTACTAACAGAACTTTATGAGAATATGTTTCACAGTCAACCTGCCGTTGTGGCTTGTCATGCCGGGTTGGAATGTGGAATATTAGGAACGCACTACCCTACTATGGATATGATCTCTTTCGGACCAACGATAAAAGGGGCCCATTCACCTGATGAAAGGGCAAGTATTTCGTCTTCTGTACGGTTTTGGAATTTTTTACAGGAAATTTTAAAAAATATTCCTGTAAAAAATCAATAAACAATCTTTCTAAATAATAGGATGATCCCCATGGATACGGAGGTCAAAAGGTCGGGTTCTTGTTTTTTGTAATTCTTTAGGTGCAGCTAAGAATGCTGAATATAAAATAGTTAAACAAAGATATTGCCGAGCTGATTACCAAATAATTTCCGGCTTTCCCGTTTTTATTAAATAAGCATTTGTCTTACTAAAATGCTTATTTCCAAACCAATAACCTCTATTGGCGCTAAGAGGTGAAGGATGACCACTGTTCAACACAAAATGCTTTTTCTGATCTATCTTACTTCCTTTTTTCTTGGCATACCCTCCCCATAACAAAAAAACAAGACCTTCCTTTCTTTCCGACAATTGCTGAATAACAGCATCTGTAAATAATTCCCAACCCTTTTTCTGGTGTGATCCTGCCTGAGAAGAGCGAACTGTAAGCGTGGCATTTAACAATAAAACACCTTGATTTGCTAAATAACCGAGGTCTCCGTTGACGGGATACCCCTTACCTGTATCAACCTCAAGTTCTTTAAAAATATTGATTAGAGATGGCGGATGCCTGATTCCTGCATGAACTGAAAAGCACAGCCCATTTGCCTGCCCTTCCCCGTGATAGGGATCTTGGCCCAATATCACCACTTTGACCTTTTCAAAACTACAGTGGTCGAATGCAGCAAAGATTTCATTGCCTTTTGGATAACAGGTTTGTCGAAGGTATTCTGACCGAACAAAACTTACCAAATGCTGAAAGTATTCTTTTTCGAATTCCCCTGAAAGAACCGTTTTCCAACTATCGGAGATATTTACAATCATAGTATAAATTTGGTTATTTTTGTCGAGACAAATTTAAGGTATTGACACACAAAATAACAGATAAAACATTAATTGATCTCGAATTTTCAACGATTCTGGATACGATTGAGGAATATTGTATTTCGGATCTTGGAAGAAACAAGGTAAAACAAATAAGACCCATCAGCCGTGTCCTTGAGTTAAAATCAGAATTGCATCAGGTAAATGAATACCTGTCTTCTTTTGAAAATGAAAATCGGATACCAAGCCATTACTTTGAGGAAATCAGTAAGGAAATTTCTCTTTTGGGCATTGAAGATAGTTTTCTCGAAGGAACTTCGTTTATCAAGATTGCTACCATGTCTGAAAACATCAATAATTTGTTGCTATTCTTTAAAAAATTCAAAGAATATTACACTAGCCTTTTTGCAGAGTCGGAAGATATTGAATTCAATAAATTTCTTGGAACACAGATCAAATCACTCATCTCCCCTTTTGGGGAAGTCTTAGACAATGCCTCCCCTGCCCTACAACATATCAGAAAAGAAATGAACAAGATAAGAGGGCAATTAGGCGGTAGTTTTAACAAAGCCCAGGCCCATTATGCTGCCCTCGGTTATCTTGACGACATAAGGGAGTCTGTTGTTGACAATCAAAGGGTTTTAGCCGTGCAGGCAATGTACCGAAAGAAAGTGAATGGAGCAATCATGGGAAATTCAAAAACCGGAAGTATCGTATATATTGCGCCGGAGGTTACCCTGCAACTCTCAAGGGAGCTTCAAAATATTAAATACGAGGAGCAGGAGGAAATTGTAAAGATCCTGAAAAATCTTACCAATAGCATCAGACCCTATGCCCCTCTTCTTAAAAAATACCAAGACTACCTCGCTCAATTAGATAGTATTGGCGCCAGAGCAAAATATGCGATAAACATCAAGGCTTGTTTACCAACAATCGTACAAGACAAAAAAATCTATTTTAAAGATGCCTATCATCCCATTTTATGGCTTGAAAACAATCATAAAGAACTGGTCACTGTCCCCCAAACCTTAGAGCTTAATAAAACAAAGCAGATCATAGTGATTTCGGGTCCTAATGCCGGGGGTAAAAGTATCACCTTAAAAACGATCGGATTACTTCAGGTCATGCTGCAAAGTGCTATACTAATACCGGTACATGAAAGAAGTGAGGTAAGCATTTTTGATAAAATTCTCACAGATATAGGAGACAATCAATCGATAGAAAATCAACTGAGCACCTATAGTTACAGACTTAAGAACATGAGAAATTTTCTTAAGAGATGTAATGATAACACCTTATTCCTCATCGATGAATTTGGCACCGGAAGTGACCCTGAACTCGGGGGTGCATTGGCCGAGGTATTTCTCGAAGAATTTTATGAGAAAGGAGCCTTTGGAATCATTACGACCCATTATTCTAATTTAAAAGTTCTGGCAAGCGAATTAGAACATGTGACCAATGCCAATATGCAATTTGACCAAAAATCTTTGGAACCTTTGTTTAAGCTTCACACCGGACAGGCTGGCAGTTCTTTCACCTTTGAGGTAGCTCAAAAAAATGGCATCCCTTTTAGCCTGATTAACAGGGCCAAAAAAAAGGTGGAGAAAGAAAAGATACGCCTTGACAAGACCATTGCCAAATTACAAAATGAAAGGAATGAGCTGCAAAAAAAAGCTGACAATCTCGTTAAAGAGCAGGATTCAGCCAGAACAGGTTCGAAAAAACTTATGCAACAGCAAGAAAAGATACAGGATAAAATTGAAAGTTTTCAGGAGCTTTACGACAACAACCAAAAAATGCTTTCATATGGTCGGAAAACAAATGACTTGTTAAACAAATTCTTTCAAACGAAAAATAAAAAAGAACTTAGAGAGGAATTTACCAAATGGTGTTTGATAGAGCAAACAAAGAATGAACTCGCAAAAAACGAAAAGATTAAGGCTGAGTTAAACAAAAAGAATGATCTGAAGGAGAAACCTCTTTCAAAAAGAGAAAGAACAATGATCAACAAGGAGTTGAAACAAAGACAGCGGCTCAAGGAGGCAGAATTAAAAAAGACGGAACAGGAAATTCTGCCGGAAGTAAAAAAAATAAGGGTCAAAAAAGAAAAGGTGGAAAGAGAAAAAGCCATCTTTATAAAAGACTATCAATTTCAGATCAACGATACGGTACGGTTAAAAGATGGTAATGCCAAAGGTACAGTTGAGAAAATAGAAAAAAATACAGCCACTATTAATTATGGTGTGTTCACAGCGAAAACGAACCTGGGCCAACTGGAACTTGTAAAAAAAGCAAAAAAATAAGCAGCGCTATTCTTCCACGTATCTTTCCATTTCCCTATCGTAGAAAAGGCTCGCCTCTTCGATAAGCGTGGCTATTTCAATTGCAATTTCCGTCTCATCTCCTCTCAATTCATCAAGCCATTCGATGTCATCATTTAACAAATTGATGATAAACTGCGGGTATTCAGTATGTATGATAAAGATATCCTCCGGATGATCGGTATTGTCTCCTAATAAAAACTTTGGTATTGTCATTGACTATTTTTTTTTGCCTCGTTCGGTCGAATATGCATCTTTATGGTAAATCTTCCTGAGCTTCAAAGTTAATCATTTTACAAAGAAAAGCAATTTGACAAAAAAAGGTATTTTTGTAATTCAATCTGATAGAACATATGAGCCAAAGAACCGTTTTTTCGATGCTAAACAAGGCAGTTTCAACCTATGCACATGACCCTTATTTAAGTTCAAAAAGCGACCATGGATGGGAAAGGACCTCCTTTGGTGATGCAAAATTAAGAGCTAGGCAACTCGCATCTGCTTTTTTGGAATTGGGCCTTGCTAAAAACAGCAAAGTCGCCATTCTTTCGGAAGCAAAGACAAACTGGATCATAGCAGAATTCGCAGCCCTCTATACGGGTCAAATCTCAGTTCCCCTTTCTATTAAATTGCTTCCCGAAGAGGTTCCTTTCAGGGTAAATCATTCTGATAGCAGTCTGTTTATCATTTCTGAAAACACGCTGGAAAAAGTAATCAGCCAATGGGATAAATACAAAAATAGCTCGCTCCGCCTGATACTACTCGACAAGCCTTCTGAAAAGATTAGCAAGCAATGTGCTCAATACGGATTTAAGGAAGATGACCTTATTTTTATAGATGACCTTTATAAGATTGGGAAAGAGAAAATGAATGACAATGAGCAAAGTCTTTCCCAAATCGAACAGGATACCAAAGAAGATCAGGTAGTAACGATCTCCTATACTTCCGGAACTACGGGTAATCCGAAGGGTATCATGCTTACACATTTAAATTATTATTCGAACAGCCATGCTGCGGTTTCTACCTTTCGGATCAAAGAAAAAATTTCTACCTTATTAATCCTGCCAACCGATCACTCCTTTGCCCATACGGTAGGGATATATACTGCTTTAGTAAAAGGGCTTTCTCTTCATTTTGTGGATGCCCGTGGAGGGAGCATAAACGCATTGAAAAACATCCCTGCAAATCTGGTTGAAGCAGCACCTAACTTTCTGCTAACCGTACCGGCCTTAACCAGTAATTTCATGCAAAAGTTTAAGGATGGAATCAAGGCAAAGGGGCCGTTTATTGAAGGGATATTCAATCGAGGAATTGAAGCCGCCATCAAAAGAAACGGGGATGGGGTTTTAAAACCAGGTTTGGGCTTCCAACTAAGCACCTATTTTAATATGCTGTTAGCCGAGAAGCTGATCTTCCGCAAGCTTCGGTTAGTTTTTGGGCCGAAAATTGAATTTTTTGTAGGTGGAGGAGCCTTACTTGACATCAAGCAGCAACAATTCTACAAGGCCATAGGTATTCCGATATACCAGGGCTATGGTTTAACTGAAGCCACCCCAATCATTTCAACAAATACCCCTTTTGATCACAAAATGGGTACATCAGGAAAAGTACTTGAAGGGATCAGCTGTAGAATTTGTGATGAAAATGGCAGGGAATTACCTCAGGGTCAAAAGGGTGAAATCGTGATTAAGGGAGACAATGTAATGAAAGGCTATTATAAAAATGATTTGGCTACTTCAGAAACCATTAAACAAGGTTGGCTACATACCGGAGATCTGGGATATATCGATGAAGATGATTTTTTGGTGGTTGTGGGAAGAGAAAAAGCCCTGCTTATTTCTGAGGACGGCGAAAAATATTCCCCTGAAGAAATAGAGGAGGCTATTGTCAACAGCGCTAAAGGTATCGATCAAATCATGATCTATAATGACCATCAAAAATACACTACTGCCCTTATCACCCTGAATAAAAAAGCAGTGGAAGAAATGGTTGAAAAAGAAGAGGTAAAAACTTTTGAGGCTTTGAACAAACGTCTTAAGGATGATCTGTTATTATTTTCAAAAGAAAAGGAATTCGAAGGTAAATTTCCGGGTAAATGGATTCCTTCTAACTTTCAGATCGTAGCAGATGAATTTTCTGAAGAGAATCAAATGATTAATTCTACCTTAAAAATGGTTCGGCATAAAATAACCGAAACCTATCAGGACAGGCTCGATCTGATGTATACCAGCAAATCACAGGAAAAAGCCTTAAAGGAAAACATAGGGGTCCTCAAGGGATTCGTTAAGTTACCTTTAAACTAATTTACAAAATAAATATGCCACGGGTCATTCAAATAAATATGGAGAATCCATTGTATCAAAAGGAACGTGAACTCAGAAACAAGGTGCTTTTGAGCCCCATTGGCATACCTGATTTTGGCTGGGAAATGAATGATTCAAAATCCTGGCATTTTGTTGCCTTAGACAAAAATAAGGTCATAGGTTGTGTGCTCCTCCTTCCTCTTGACGACAAAAAAACCAAAGGTCAATTAATTCAAATGGCAGTGAAAGATTCATGGCAGGGAAAAGGGATAGGCAAGCTTCTCGTAAAATCACTCTTGACTTTTGCCCTAACAAATGGATTGAAAGAGGTAGAGATTCATTCACGCACCGAGGTAACTTCCTTTTACGAACCTTTAGGGTTTCAGATTATCGGTGATGAATTTGAAGAGGTTGGTGTCAAGCACAGGTTTATGACGCTCAAGTTGTGATGCTAAAACGAAGCTATAAATTAATCTATACGTTCCTTAAGCCTCTCATTGGAGCTAAACTTGAGAAACAGGAATAAATTCAATAGAATCAATGAAAAGGCATAGGCCGTGTCTTCAACCGGAATTGTTCCCAATCTGATACCAAGATTCTCATTATCATTGTACCATACCACCTGCTCTTCTATTCCTGTACCGGTTAGCACGCCATTCACAATAAAAAAAGGAATCAGCATAAATAGAAACGTAATGTAAAATGTTCTTAATAGTTTTGGAGAGAAGCTTTTGACCAGGCCGAGCATAATAATTGCAAAGATCATATCAACAGCGGTGTATGCCTTATTATAATTGAATATCAAAACCAATGCAAACACAGCGAACAAGACCATTGAAATCCTGTTGGTCACCTTTTCACTCAATGACAATTTAGGATTAATCTCTAAAATAGATAAATGGGTAAATATACAGGCATAAGGAATGCTGATAAAAAACAACCACTCCTCTATTGGTAAATGCAAAAGATAAATACCTGAAAGATACGCTTCATTAAAACCCCAATACCCCTGAACTGTAAAATAAACATCCCAAATAATAAAAGGGATCAAGGTAATCGTCAAGGCTAAAAATAGAGACTTCCATTGCTTATATAACCTGATCCTGGGATGAAAAGAAACCAAAAAAGGAACAGAAATAGAAAGCACATTTATCCAAAGGTAGAGAGACATCATTTAGTATTGTCCTTTGTAATATTTCATCGGAACCCACAACATTCCAAAACATTCTCCCTCATATTTTCCCAAATGCTTGTGGTGTATTTTATGCGCTCTTCTTAAAGCCAAAAGATACGGATTCTTGGTTTTTCGCCAGATCTTGATTCGCTGATGGATAAATAGATCATGGATTACAAAATATATTAGGCCATAAATAAAGACACCTATCCCAATACCTAAACTAATTTGCCAGCCAAAGATCGACCATAAGGAAAAAGCCGTGATCGATATGACCGCGAAAAAAACGAAAAATGAATCGTTGCGTTCTAAAAAAGAATCATGGTTATCCCTAACATGATGGTCTTCGTGTAAATTCCAAAACGGACCGTGCATTATGTATTTATGCATCCCCCAAGCCACCCCTTCCATAAGGACAGCTGTTATAAAAATTGTAATAAACAAAATCATTTTCTATATATTTTATCATCTCTCCTAGTCTACTTGAATTTGTAGCAAGGTGTCTTTTAATTCTTTATTCTTGGTTATGCTAACCAGGTTCTTGATCATGGTCTTTTTATACGACGATTCAATGTCGGCTTCGGTCAAGTTTCCACTTAAATATGAAATATCATTTTCGATATCATCATGATAATTAAGTGTTTTTGGCACATTTAACTGCAACAACAACCTCAAATATATATTTTCCACTTCTTTTTCGGCAAAGATCAATTCATCTAATTGCTTTTTACCTTGATTGAAATATTTCAATTTTGACATGGGCGAAAAAACATAGTTCGCCAGCATACAGGTTCCCGCTGCCTGATACGCTTTGATAATTTGCTGTTCGGATACCTCAGCGCTGTCAACCGCAAAATTCTGTATTTTTTTTATATCCTCCTCACTACTGATTTCCTGAAAATTTGATCTGATTACTCCCAGCGACGAATTTTCCTGTGCCATACATGTTAAGGTTAACAGTAATAAAGCTACTATGATTATTTGTTTTATCAAAGTAAATTCAACTTGTAATTCACAAATGATTTCGTTAGCAGAAACATTTTCATTGGATTACTAATACGAATTCTTTTTTCACGAATTTCACTTGCCTTTGTAGCTGTGAGCTTTCTCAATAATTTCCTATAATAAATAAAAGCAGTATACACCCCGAATTTTGCCTCCATAGGTAGTTGTAAAATTCCTACATAAGCTTCCTCAAAATCTCTGTCTATCTCTGCAATGATCTGCCTCTTTGCCACACCATCAATAATACCTCCTTCTATATGAGGAAAGTAAGATCTGTGAAGATTCTCGGTGTCGTCCTTCAAATCTCGAAGAAAATTCACCTTTTGAAATGCGCTACCCAATTTCATTGCGGGTTCCTTAAGCTTTTCATATTGATCCTGATCACCCTGAACAAATACTTTCAGGCACATTAAGCCCACCACATCTGCCGAACCGTAAATATACGCTTCATATTCTTGTATACTTTCATACTCATGTTTATAGAGATCCGCACGCATACTTTTCATAAAATGATCAATCATGTCAGCATCTATCTGGTACTTGTGAACGACCTGTTGAAACGAATTTAAAATCGGGTTTAAACTAATCCCTCTGTCAATGGCTTTGTAAAGATCTTTTTCAAACTCATCGAGCAAAACTTCTTTGTCATAATCGTGAAAAGTGTCTACAATCTCATCCGCGAATCTTACGAATCCATAAATGGCATAAATATCTTTTTGAATTTTAGGTGACAACATTTTAACCGCCAGAGAAAAGGAAGTACTGTACATATTGGTCACCTTATGCGAGCAGCTATACGATAGTTTATCAAATAGTTCTTTCATGTTAATTGTCTTTAATTAGTAGATCGGAAACCAATTTCCCAGAGATCAGTGCAGGTGGAACACCAGGTCCCGGAACCGTTAGCTGCCCGGTGAAATATAAGTTTTTAATTTTTTTGCTTTTTAGCTTTGGTCTTAAAAAAGCCGTTTGCATTAAGGTATTGGCCATTCCATAAGCATTGCCCTTAAATGAATTATAATCATCCTTAAAATCCTGAACACAATAGGATTCTTTAAACAAAATTGACGATCTTATATCCTGCCCGGTTAGTTCTTCGAGTCTGTTGATAATGATATCAAAATATTGTTCTCTCAAAGCCTTGGAGTCCTCAAGGTCAGGAGCTAAAGGTATTAAAAATATCGCAGCTTCCTTGCCCTCTGGAGCAACGCTGCTATCTGTGATGCTCGGAAAACTTGCGTAGAACAATGGTTTTTCGGGCCATTTGGGATCATCATATATGGCCTTAGCATGGTCATCAAAAGAGACATCAAAAAATAAGGTATGATGTAAAAGGTGATCGACTTTTTTATCTAAAGCTACATAGAATAAAAGTGAAGACGGAGCCATCACTCTCTTGTTCCAATAGGAATCACTGTAAACCCTATCTTCCTTTTGGAGTAAACTTTCAGTATGGGCATAATCTGCTCCGGAAACCAAAAGATCTACCGGATATTCTGAGTCATCGATGATTATACTTGAAACGCTTTTGTCCTTTCCTGTATTAATTTTTGTAACCGATGAATTTATATGGAAAACAACACCCATTTCTTCGGCTAACTTAATCATTCCGTCTACAACCGATTTCATACCTCCTTTTGGATACCATGTACCCAGACCAAGGTCTGCAAAATTCATAAAACTATAAAACGCCGGCGTCATTGAAGGTTTAGCCCCCAAAAATAATACCGGAAATTCTATGATCTGTCTTAATCTGGAACTTTTAAATTTTTTCTTGGCAACATCATGAATAGTGCTAATAAATTGAGGTACCTCTAAAACAGTGTCTTTTGATACAAGTTCCAAAGGACTCAGACCAGGCTTATAAACTAATTTTTTAATCGCCACTTCATAATTTTTTTCAGCTTTCTTCAAAAAACCAGTCAATGCCGCTGCTGAATTTGGTTCCACTTCTTCGAAAGCTTGTTTGATTTCATTCAAATCATCAGAAATATCCATAAAATCATTTTTTCCGAAGTAAACCCTGTATGCCGGACCTAATCGTTCCAAATGATAATAGTCAGAAGGCTTTTTATCAAAGTCAGCAAAAAATCGCTCAAAGACATCTGGCATCCAATACCAGGTAGGTCCCATGTCAAATTTAAACCCTTGATTGACAAATTGCCTTGCCCTCCCTCCTAATTGAGCATTTTTTTCATAAATATTTACCTGATATCCGGCCTTAGCCAAATAGCAAGCTGCGGCAATCGAAGCAAAACCAGATCCAATAATACTTACATTTCTATCCATCTATGTGCAAAATTAGTTGATTTTTTACTATAAACAATATTTTTGTCTAACTTTTTATTAATATATATAAACTTTATTGTCTAAGTATTCTAATGTTTAACTGGATGTGAAATTTACCCAACCTTAGCTGAACATAATGGTATAGTTAACTTCGCTGTTAATCGCAACTAAGATGAGAGAGCCAATAGCTGACTTTTGAATTCCCAAAAATAAATCAATTTTTTTGAGTAACAGAAAACCCATTACCAAATTTAGAAAAATAAATACAGAATGTAAATAAAAAAATTAGTCTCAATATACAGTTTCAAATAATGCCTCAGGAATCAGACACATTCCCTTTCTGAATTCTCTCCAAATATGATTGAAATTCAAGAGGATCAGACACCTTAAGAAGTTGTTCAGAATCTACTACAGCATTCAAATTCTCAGCGCTACCTGAAAGAACGAAAGGCACGTCATTCCCTTTAATAATGGCTTTAACAAACGCATTAACCTTTTTTATTTTGGGATTAACAAATATGGTCATTAAAAGATCCGGCTGGGCAATTTCAATAACTCTTTCAATATTTGCAACAGGCACTCCTAAGCCCAAATAATAAACATTAAAACCCATTTCCTTAGCCATAAAACTAGCCAGAAGCAATCCTATTTCATGTTCTTCCCCCTCCAACTGAAATAAAACAATTGACATAGCCCCTTTCGAAGGAATAGCCAAACGCTCTATAGCTCCAACTATTTTTTGCCTTATTAAATTAGATATATAGTGTTCCTGCGCGATCATTGCCTTATTTGTTGTCCATAGCACACCAACAAATTGCAGAAAAGGATAAATTGACTCGGTAATTGCTCTTAAAAATCCTTTTTTTATAACCTGCCTTTCAAAGATATTATCAAAATCTTCCTCGTTCATCTCAAGCATACTCAGGGTAAGTCCTTTCATATCATCACTTGATTCAGAAGCAGGATCGGCGAGAACTTTGGTTACTTCCTCATAAACTTGTTCCTGGGCCATTTGATTCAACTTAGATACACGGTAACCGTTTCTAACAAGTATGCCAAAATTAATAAGCTTCTTTAATTCCTCATCCGAATAATACCTAATATTCGTTGGGGTACGCATAGGGCTCAGAAAATCATACCTTCTTTCCCAGATCCTTAAGGTATGAGCTTTGATCCCAGTGAGGGCCTCAACTTGTGCTACTGAATATGATATCATGTTTAATTGTTTTGTTGTGAAGTTTGACAAATATAGAGGTTTTATTACTTAACAAGCAAGCAAAATCAACAAAAATAAATTTTTTGTTCATTTTTTATGATTTTTTCTTGGACATTAAATATATTTTTACATATCTTTGTCGAACTTTTATAACTAAATTATTAAACAATGAAAAATTTTATCCAAATGAAGTATTTTAAAAAAATGACGATGGCCGTATTGTTAATGGCCATTCCGCTCTTTACGTTAAGTTGCAGCGACGACGATGATCCCCCGAAGGTTGAGCCATGCTCACAAAATATCGTGGAAGTTGCGCAAGGCACACCCGATTTAAGCACTTTGGTTAGCGCCATAGTAGCTGCCGAACTAGTAGATGTATTATCAGGTCCTGGACCCTATACAGTTTTTGCTCCAACCAATGCGGCTTTTGCAAAACTTGATCCGGCTACCTTGAATAATATCATTGCAACCCCTTCTTTATTGACTGCCCTACTACAATATCATGTAGTTTCTGGTGAAGTCTATTCAGGAGATTTATCACCTGGTCCGGTTCAAACACTATTGTCTGGTCAAACTGTTGAAGTTGGTATTTCAGGAGGAATGGTTACATTAAACGGTTCAGCTACAGTTGTAGCAGCTGACGTTTGTGCATCAAATGGCGTTGTTCATGTCATTGACGAAGTACTTATTCCCGAAGAATTTAATCCTAATACTCTAGCTCAGATTGTTGCAGGTAGCCCTGATCACACAATTTTATTAAGTGCTTTAGGAAAACCAGAATTAGCTGGTTTATTGGCTGCTGCTAGTGATCCAACCGCAGATCTTACTGTATTTGCTCCAACTGATGCTGCTTTTGAAGCTGTGTTAGCCGCTTTAGGAAAAGTAAGCATTGACGATATCCCAGTTGAATTGTTGAATGAAATTGTTTCATATCACATTTTAGGTGGTGCTGTAACATCTGACCAATTAACAAATGGAGATGTACCAACTATACTTGCGGGAATTCCTGGTGGACCAGATCCTGAATTTGTAACTGTTGATCTTACAGACGGTGTTAAAATCAATACTGCAAACGTAACTGCTGCAGATCTTAAGGCAGTAAATGGAGTTGCTCATGTTGTTGATGCCGTTTTATTACCAAGTTATGTTGCTTATTCAGTAGGTACGGTTGCCGAAGTTGTTCTTTTTGAAAAAGACTTTACAATTCTTGCCGCAGCCTTGAGAAAAGCTGAACTTCTTGAAACAGTTGCTACTGCTCCTGCTTTAACAGTTTTCGCTCCTGACAACGCTGGTTTTGTAGCCGCTGGAATTACTTCCTTAGACGGTTTAGAAAAAGAAGACCTAACACCTATACTTACGTATCATGTTTTAGGAGCTGTTGTTAAAGCTGCTGACTTACCTGCAAATGGAATAGCTGCAACTTTAAATGGAGGTAATATTTATCTTGGATATTTAAATCAAGGTAGAGTATTGGTGAATGGTTTAACTGAAATCACGGCTGTAGATATTGAAAAAAGCAACGGTGTGATTCACGTGATCAACAGAACACTAGTTCCACCTGCTCCAAATGTAGTTGAGATCGCAGTAGCAATGTCTGAAATGACTGAAAATGCTGAATTTACAGTATTGGTAAGTTTATTATCATCTCCAGACTATGCTGATATCACTCAAGCTCTTATAGATGCAGATAACATTACTGTATTCGCGCCAACAGATGCAGCTTTTGCTGAAATAGACAATGGTGCAGGATTAACTGTAGAACAGATCAGTACAGTGTTAACCTATCATGCTGCACTTGGAAGAGTATTCAGCTCGACTCTTAGTGAAGGACAGACAATTGGTATGTTGAATCAACAAAATTTAACAGTTTTAAGCATTTCAGGCGAAGAAATTGTTTTAAAAGATTCTACTGATGATGGCGCAAATGTCATTGAAGTAAATGTGCACGGAAGCAATGGTGTAATCCATGTAGTAGACAAAGTTCTTATTCCGGTTTTATAGATTAAAAATTCTTTCTTGATAGTTTGATTTATTTTGGATGATTGGATCGATGGTTATTATAATCATCGGTCCTTTCTTCTTAATTATAATAGCATTTTATTACATTTTTTTTACCTTTAATTAAAAATATTTGCCGTGTTTACGAAAAAAAATTTCACCATAGCCATCCTTACACTTACCTTTATTAATGTTACACTAGCTCAAACTGGCTCTATCATAGGAAGGGTCTATAACGATATTAACAACGAAAGTATTCCCTTTGCCAACATTGTCTTAGACAGTACACAAATAGGTGCGACCTCAAATGAAGAAGGACGTTATGAGATCGACAACCTCAAACCCGGCACATACAATATCACCTGTAGCTTTGTTGGATTTAAAACTACATATCTATATGAAATTACGGTGGGTTCTGCAGCTACCACCGACATCAATATTGCCTTAACAGAAGAGAGTGCACTACTCGATCAAGTAGTGATTCAAACCAATAGAATAGAAAAATCACAAGAAAGTCCTTTGAGTAAACAAACCATTGGTGCAACTGAGATATTTAGAAATCCAGGTTCGAATCGGGATATTTCTAAAGTGGTACAAATTCTTCCTGGTGTCGCAACCACAGTTTCCTTTAGAAATGACATCATCGTAAGAGGTGGTGCTCCCAATGAAAACAGATTTTACCTGGACGGTATTGAAATACCAAATATCAACCACTTTGCTACACAAGGGTCTTCGGGAGGGCCGGTTGGTATGATCAATGTAAACTTTATCCGGGAAGTAGATTTCTACTCGGGAGCTTTTCCCGCCAACAGAGGTAACACCTTAAGTTCTGTAATGGAATTTCAACAAGTAACTGGTAACAGAGAGAAATTAGGAGGTAGCTTTATGGTGGGTTCCAGTGATATAGGCTTAACTTTAAACGGACCGACTGGTAAAAACTCTTCATTTATACTTTCCGCAAGAAGGTCCTATTTGCAATTTCTCTTCCAGGCCCTAAAACTACCTTTCCTGCCTACTTATAATGATTTCCAATACAAACATTTTTTTGAGTTTGGCGATAA
>CAZQRD010000048.1:0-21264 GCA_964595535.1 uncultured Flavobacteriaceae bacterium
AACGTTCCCACATTTCGGTAAAAAATAAAACAAACAACCCTGCTGGATGTCCTAAAACCTTGTCTTTAAATAAATTTTCTATATCAGTGCTCATAAATTAAATATTTGGAATAGTAAAAAACCCCTTAAAGAAATTGAATTCTTAAAAGGGGTTTGTAGTTAATTGTTTGTAATTGCTGTTTTTTCTTCTTCCGTGACCTCATGCTCATCATCTTCTGCTCCATGAGTAAGTAATTCCAGCTTATTTCTGAATAGCAGTACCAGGGCACCAAAAACTGTACAGAATATAGCAATACCTGTAAATACTGTAAATTCTCCTAAGCCTTCAGCTGATTCTCCCAGCAATCCGGCTAATTTGTTGCCAAATCCAGTCATGGCAAAATAGATACCCATCATAAGAGAGCCATATTTTAAAGGCGATAATTTTGTAATATATGAAAGCGCAACCGGTGAAATACACAATTCACCAACGGTATGTAATAAATAAGCTAAAACCAACCAATACATGGCAGAAGACCCATTGGCCTCAAATTGTGAAGCTGCTGCTGACATAAAAAAGAAACCTGTACCCATTATGATCAAACCTATGATCATTTTAAACAAAGAGGTTGAAAGCTTTCCTTTGAGTTTTCTCTTGGCCCAATAGGCAGCAACAGAAGTGCCAAGAAATATAATAAACATGGCATTAAAAGATTGAAACCAAGAAGCAGGAACTTCCCAGCCCATTAACAATCTGTTGGTTTTTTCTTTAGCGTAAATATTCATTAAGCCGCCTGCCTGTTCAAAGGCTCCCCAAAATATAATGACCAATAAAAAGGAAATCATAAGCACTATAATTCTGTCTTTTTCGATTTTTGTCAGGGGTTTGTTCATGGCTTCTTTTTCAGAAGCATCTTGAGAATTCCCCAGAAAATTCCCAACGGTTTTTAAATATTTTTGACCAGCAACATATTGCACTAAGCCCATAGCCATCCCTATGCCTGCCAAACCAAAACCATAATGCCATCCGTGTACTTCTCCCACATAGCCAACAATCAAACTTGATAAAAACGCTCCGACGTTAATCCCGATATAAAAAATAGTAAATCCTTTATCTCTCCGGATATCGCCATGTGGGTATAATCCACCCACCATGGTAGAAATATTGGGTTTTAACATACCTACTCCTGCTACTATTAGGCCCAATCCTGTGTAAAAAGCCCAGTATTCTTCTATGGCCAAAATACTGTGTCCGGCTACCAAAAGTATCCCACCATATAGCACTGACTTTTTCTGACCAAGAAATTTATCCGCAATCCATCCTCCAGGAATAGAAGCCACATAAACCAACATAGTATACCATCCATATAAGGAAAGCGCCTCCCCATTGGTCCATCCCAAACCAGCATTTGAATCTGTGGTTGCTTGAACTAAATACAAAACGAGGATCGCTCTCATTCCGTAGTAAGAAAAACGCTCCCACATTTCGGTAAAAAACAAAATATAAAGCCCTACGGGATGGCCAAAAAACTCTCTTTGTTCTGGCGGTTTTGTCAATGTTGTCATATAATTGGGTTTAAATTAGTCGATGATATTTTGGTCACTTTTAACGGGCTCCCCTAGTGAACGATCGATAAATGTAGTCATTTTTTTGAAAAGGTGCAGTCTGGTGTTTTTCTCTTTGCGAATTCCGTGGGCTCTGTCTGGATAGGTGAAATAATCGAATTGTTTATTCGCCTCCACAAGGGCATTAATCATTTGCATTGAATTCTGGACATGTACGTTGTCATCTCCGGTACCATGGATCAATAAATAATCTCCTTCTAACATATCTGCAAAATTTACAGGGGAGTTATCATCATAGCCAGAGGCATTTTCCTGTGGGGTTTGCATATATCTTTCAGTGTAAACCGAATCATAATATCTCCATGAAGTAACGGGAGCTACAGCAATGGCCATTTTAAAAACATCTGCTCCTTTGGTTATGGCCAGAGAACTCATAAAACCACCATAACTCCATCCCCAAATTCCGATTCTGTTTTCATCGATATAAGATCTTTTACCCAGTTCCTTAGCCGATTCGATCTGATCGTCGATTTCGTATTTACCCAGTTCTTTATAGGTTACTTTTTTAAAGTCCCTTCCTTTAAAACCTGTTCCTCTTCCATCAACACACACAATGATATAATCTTTCTGACTTAGCATCATATGCCAGTAATCATGTCTCCAGGCATTGTGCCATGTATTGGCAACTTTTTGTGAACCTGGTCCGGAATACTGAAACATAAGCAAAGGATATTTTTTGTCAGGATCAAAATCTTTTGGTTTGATCATCCACATGTTGAATTCTCCGTTTACAGTTTGTATCGTGCTGAATTCCTTTGCCGGTATATCATAGGCAGCTAGCTTCTCTGCTAAATTGAGGTTATTCTTAATTTCTTTTAATTCTTCACCTGTCTTAGCGTCTACCAAGGTATAAACTGTCGGATTAGTTGCGCTTGAATAGGTGTTCACAAAATAATTGAAACTGTTGCTGAATGCAGCAGAATTTTCACCCACATATTTACTGAGCTTTTTCTTTTTCTTTCCAGAGATATCGATGGAATAAATACTTCTGTTGATAGATCCTTCTTCAGTTGACTGATAAAATACTTTTTTAGATTTTTTATCAAATCCATAGTATTTGGTAACTTCCCAATTGCCCATAGTGATTTGATTTTGTAATTTTCCGTTTGCATCATAATGATACAAGTGGTTAAAACCATCTCTTTCACTGCTCCAGATAAAACTATTGTCATGAAGAAAAGTCAAGTCGTCATTAATTTCCACATAAGCCAAGTCTTTTTCGTTTAAAAGTAAATTTACTTGTTTCTTCTCAGCATCAAAGGAGACAAGATTCAAATTATTCTGATGCCTGCTAAGCGTAGTGACGACCAATTGATCAGCTGCTTTTTTCCATTGTATTCTAGGAATGTAATATTGCCCAAAGGAGCTAAGATCGATATTGTATTTTTCACTGCTCGAAAGATCGTATACGTAAAGACTTACTTTTGAATTGTTCTCTCCTGCTTTGGGATATTTAAAAGTTTGTGCTTTAGGGTAAAGTTCTTTGCCGTAAATATCCATGGAGAACTCAGGAACTTCTGTTTCGTCAAATCGAATAAAGGCCAGTTTGTTTGAAGAAGCGTTCCATTCGAAGGCCCTTACAAAATGAAATTCTTCTTCATAAACCCAGTCAGAGATACCGTTAATGATTTTGTTTTTTTCACCATCAGAACTTATTTGACGGGTTTCTTTGGTAAGTAAGTTTTTAATGTAAACATTGTTTTCATGAACAAAGGCAATCTTCTCTCCATCAGGAGAAAATGTTGGTTCTTGTATGTCATGGTCAGAGATTAATTCAAGACTTTTGTCTATAATATTATAAAGATAGTACTTGCCTTTTTTTGAACGCCTGTAGATCTGCTCAAGATTGACCCCAATAATCAGTTTGGTCTCATCCTGACTAAAAGTATAATCATCAAAGTATTTAATTCCTTGAAGGTCTTTTCCAAGTACTAAAGTTTCTACTTTTTCGAGGGTCCTATAGTCGTATTTATTCATGTAGGTACCATACGAATTGTGATTAAGAATAGTATAGTAGTCGCCATTTTTCATGGAGTGAAAGGCTTCAAGCGATTGTGTTTCAAAAACATTTTCAACCCAGATGTCTTCCAGAGTTATTTCTTTTTGCTGGGAAAAAACGGGAATTGTTAAAATTGTGATTAAAAGGAATAGGATTCTCATGGTAGGATTTTAAAAAAACATTGCCAAGTTTACGTAAAATATATGAATTCAATTCCTAAATTGAGGAGAAACTTGCTTCAAAAATCTCTGATCATTTATACGTATAAATGTATTTATTATAAGGATTGGGAACATCTTTAATACTTTATTCAAAATTTTAATTTGATCGTTGAGCTTTGTGCATTTCCTTATGAATTCTATTGTATAATTTCCACACAAGTATTCTGAGGCTATTGATTATATTTGCTGGGTATTAATACTAGGGATATGTCAAAAATGATCAAAGGGTTTTCAAAATTCAGCAAAACTGAAAAAGTAAACTGGCTGGCTGAAAATTTTTTTCGTGATAAAAGTTTAGGTATTGATACGCTGAAACAATACTATAATGAGGATGTTAAGCTTCAACAGCTTCATGACGAATTTATTGAAAATACAATCAGTAATTTTTACATTCCTTACGCTATAGCTCCTAATTTTTTGATCAATGGGAAAACGTTTGCGATTCCAATGGCGATTGAGGAAAGTTCGGTTGTTGCCGCGGCTTCTTTGACAGCCAAATTTTGGAGTACCCGAGGAGGGTTTAAGACTGAGGTGATCTCTACGACAAAAATAGGCCAGGTTCATTTTACATACAAGGGAAGCAAGGATGAACTGCTTGACTATTTTTCTTCAGTGAAAAAAGACTTGATTCGTTCAACTGATCATATCACCGCAAATATGAGAAAGAGGGGTGGGGGCATCGTTGATGTCGAGTTGAGAGACAGAACTGAAGATCTTGATGAATATTACCAGTTGCATGTGAGTTTTCAAACTGGTGACAGTATGGGCGCTAATTTTATCAATTCCTGTTTAGAAACCATTGCGGCCACTTTTCAAAAGGAAGGAATTTTTATAGTGATGAGCATTTTGTCGAACTATGTACCAGATTGTTTGGTGAGGGCCGAGGTGCGCTGTAAAGTGGAAGATTTATTTCCGGAAAATGCTGAACGAGATGCTCGTAAATTTGTTCAGGCTGTTCAAATAGCCGAGGTAGAACCCTTTAGAGCAGTAACCCATAATAAAGGTATCATGAACGGGATCGATGCAGTTGTACTTGCTACTGGTAACGATTTTAGGGCCGTAGCGGCTGGAGCACATGCCTATGCTTCAAGAGGAGGAAAGTACAAGAGCCTGACAGGAGCATCAATAGTAGACGGGTCTTTTAATTTTTGGATAGAAATTCCCATGGCTTTGGGAACTGTAGGGGGCCTTACAAGATTACACCCTTTAGCAAAGTTATCAATGGAAATTCTTCAGAACCCTACAGCATCCGAACTTATGCAAATTGTTGCTGTTGCTGGTCTGGCTCAGAATTTTGCGGCATTGAAGGCGCTTACAACTACAGGTATTCAACAGGGTCACATGAAAATGCACCTGATGAATATTTTGAATCAGCTTGAAGCCAATGTGCATGAAAAGGAATTGATTGTGGACGTGTTTAAAAGGAAAACTGTTTCCCATAGCGCTGTTGCCGAATACTTGCATCAGATCAGAACTGGCCATTAAATAGCAGAATGTTATTTAGATATAAATATTTTCTATTTGGAAGTTTGACTTCAACACCTAGTATTGCTTATCTTTGATAAAAAATTAAATAACTTCAAAAAACAATATTATGTCATTTCAATTACCAAAATTACCATATTCTTATGATGCATTAGAGCCTTATATTGACGCACGAACCATGGAGATTCACCATTCGAAACACCACAATGGGTATACGACGAATTTAAATAATGCTGTTGAAGGTTCCAATCTGGAAGGAAAATCTATTCTGGATATTCTTCATAATCTTGACTTGGCTAATGGAGCCGTTCGGAATAATGGAGGAGGTTTTTATAATCATGATTTGTTCTGGAAAGTAATGTCTCCAAATGGTGGAGGAGCGGCAACTGGAGAAGTGGCTGCGGCTATCAATGAGGCTTTTGGTTCATTTGACGGTTTTAAAGAAGCATTTGCAAAGGCGGCAGCAACTAGATTTGGTTCTGGATGGGCCTGGCTGTGTGTTCACAAAGGAGGGAAAGTTGAGGTTTGCTCTACGGCCAACCAAGACAATCCATTAATGCCTGATATGGATTGTTCAGGAACACCAGTTTTAGGATTGGATGTTTGGGAGCATGCTTATTATTTAAACTATCAGAACAGACGACCAGATTATATCAATGCTTTTTTCAATGTAATCAATTGGGAAGAAGTGAACCGCAGATATGCTGATGGCAAATAATTAGGATTATTTCTTAAACTAAAAATTAACCACGGAGCGATTTTCCGTGGTTAATCTTTTTTGGGACTACTGCTTTAAGTGATATCCATTAAATAATTAGTTTTTTTTACATGAGATCTAGGAATATTGCATTTTTGCTTGCCTTTTTGGCCGCCTTGATTTACGGCGTGAGCTTTACTGTAGCCAAGGAAGTAATGCCTTTGTATGTGCGTCCTTTTGGATTTATTTTATTAAGAGTTCTTGGGGCAGCTATATTGTTTTGGGCGGTTGGCATCTTTTTAAAGAGGGAAAAAATCGAAGTAAAGGATTATCCCAGATTATTGCTTGCAGCTATATTTGGGATTGCGCTCAATCAACTTTCTTTCTTCAAAGGCCTGAGTATGACGACCCCGATCAATGCCTCTGTGATCATGGTCACCTCGCCCATTTTGGTAATGATATTTTCATCGTTTTTATTGAATGAAAAAGCGACAAAGAAAAAACTTTTAGGAATTTTTATAGGATTATTTGGAGCCGTAATGTTGATCGTTTTTGGAAAGAATACTGGTATGGCAACCAACGCTACTTTGGGAAACCTTTTGGTTTTTGTCAATGCTTCTTCATATGGCTTATATCTGATCCTTATCAAGAACCTTACAAAAAAATACCATGCGATTACACTGGCCAAATGGCTGTATCTATTGGGTTTGATCATGGTACTTCCTTTTGGATTTTCCGAACTGAGTACAGTAGAATGGCAAACAATGCCTCTACCCATTATGTATAGAATAGGATTTATAATTGTATTTACTTCCTTTTTGACCTATATGTTCAATCTATTTGCCATAAAAGAGTTAAAGCCCACTACTTTAAGCATATTTATTTACCTACAACCAGTTATTGCAAGCAGTTATGCTCTATTTGTGGGAAGCGATTCGTTAAATGCGATAAAAATTGGGGCCACCGTACTTATTTTCATTGGCGTGTATCTTGTTACGCGCCGACCAAAAGAGACTTATGATTGACGTGATTATAATGGTTCACGGATCGTTGAAAGACATTTTATTACTAACTTTGTTAAAATTCAAAGAACAAGATGATACAGTCCATGACCGGATACGGTAAAACAATAATTCAGCTTGAAACAAAGAAGATCAGCCTTGAAATAAAATCATTAAATAGTAAAAACCTTGACATTAACACCAGGTTCCCTGGGATTTACAGAGAAAAAGAAATAGAGGTAAGAAGACTAATAGCTAATAATCTTGTACGAGGAAAGGTTGATATGTCTTTTTATATTGAATCTACTTCGGTTGAAACTTCAACCAAGATCAACCGTGAAATTGTTGCGAATTATATTAAGCAATTGGAAGGTATTCACAAAGAGTCGGATATACTCTCAATTGCCATGCGCCTTCCAGATGTTTTGAAAACAGAAAGGGAGGAGTTGGACCCTGAAGAATGGGGGTTGATTCAATCAGGAATACAAGAGGCTATTGAAAACCTTCAGGAATACAGACTTTCGGAGGGTAAAGAATTACGAATAGATTTTGAACAACGCATTGTGGTTTTAAAGGAGAAACTCAAAGAAGTAATTAGTCTTGACGGTGAAAGGCTGGAGCAGGTGAGGATCAGACTTAAGAAATCAATTAAGGAACTTGAACAAACCGTTGATGAGAATCGTTTCGAACAGGAGTTAATATATTATCTGGAAAAACTTGATATTACAGAAGAGAAAGTAAGACTAACAAATCACCTCAATTATTTTATTCAGGAGCTTGATGTTAATATTTCCAACGGAAAGAAATTGGGATTCATTTCTCAGGAGATTGGAAGGGAAATTAATACCATCGGATCCAAAGCCAATTTTGCACCCATGCAAAAAGCCGTAGTGGAGATGAAGGATGAGCTTGAAAAAATAAAGGAGCAACTGCTAAACGTTTTGTAAAGTATGATTAAGGAGAAAGGAAAGCTGATCGTTTTTTCGGCCCCGTCAGGTTCAGGTAAAACGACTATAGTTCATCATTTATTAGAAAAGAAAGCGCTCAATCTAGATTTTTCCATTTCAGCTACTTCAAGGGAGAAAAGAGGTCGGGAAGTTGATGGCAAGGATTATCATTTTATAAGTCTTGATAATTTTAAAAAACATATCAGCCAGGATGATTTTGTAGAATGGGAAGAGGTTTATAGCAATAATTTTTACGGAACTCTAAAATCTGAAGTCGACCGTATATGGTCTGAAGGAAAGCATGCCATTTTCGACATTGACGTTGTTGGCGGCCTTAGGATCAAGAAAAAATTTCCATCTAAAACATTGGCGGTATTTGTAAAAACGCCCTCTTTGGAGGTGATGGAAGATAGATTAAGATTGAGAAATACTGATTCGGAAGAAAAAATACGTGAAAGAATTGCAAAAGCCGAAATAGAATTGTCATATGCAAATGATTTTGATGTAATAGTTGTCAATGACAATCTGCAAAGGGCAAAAATGGAAGCCGAAGAGATAGTTGAAAAATTCATCTCATAAAAGCTTTAAACGGGTCAAAATGAAAATAGGACTTTTTTTTGGAAGCTTTAACCCAATTCATATAGGGCATTTGATCATTGCCAATCATATGGCTGAGTATTCAGATCTAGACGAGGTTTGGTTCGTTGTAACGCCTCACAACCCTTTTAAGAAGAAAAAGACCCTGCTTGAAGATCATCATAGATATCAGCTCGTAATGCAGGCCACTGAAGATTACCCTAAAATTAAGCCAAGCAACATAGAGTTCGGCTTATCCCAGCCCAATTACACGATCAATACCTTAGTTCATTTACAGGAAAAATACCCCCAACATCATTTTCATTTGATTATGGGACTTGACAATTTGAAGTCATTCCCTAAATGGAAGAATTATGAAAAAATTTTAGAGCATCACGAACTTTATGTTTATCCAAGAGTCTCTGAAAAAAAGGATCCCACTGAACTTTTAACCCATGAAAAAGTGCATTTCGTTGAAGCTCCAATTGTTGAAATTTCTTCAACATTTATAAGAAATGCGATCAAAGAAGGAAGAAATATAAGAACTCTTATGCCCCACAAAGCCTGGGCTTATCTCGATGAAATGAATTTTTATAAATAGCGAAACTGCTATTTTAAAAGAGTCTAAAAAGCAAATAAGAGCTTATCTGAGAACTTAAAAACATTGTATATTTGTGCTGAAATCAGGATAATGGAGAAAAGCAGAAAAGAAAAAATTAGAGAAAAATTAACTTTTAAGTATCGCTTCGTGGTGTTGAACGAGGATACTTTTGAAGAGCGTTTTTCATTTAAGCTGAATCGCTTGAATGCCTTTGTATTTGGGGGTATTTTTTCCGCTCTTTTGATTATTCTGACGATTTTACTTATTGCTTTGACGCCTCTTAAGGAATACATACAGGGATACTCTTCCTCTGAAATGATAAAGGAAACAACTAATTTGGTTTATAAAGTTGATTCTTTGAATCAGATCCTATCTGTAAATGACCTGTATATAGAAAACATTCAACAAGTTCTGAAGGGAGAGATCAAAAGAGTTACTTTTAATAAAGACTCAGTGTTAAGACAATTTCAAATTGATGAGATCGATTTTGCTCCTTCCCCGGTAGATTCAATTTTTAGGGAAGAAGTAGAACAAATGGATAGATTTAGTGTTTTTCAACAGGCCGAGAGGAATACTGATATTGTTTTCTCATCCCCGATAAAGGGGCAGATTACCCAACAATATGACGATCAGGAGAAGCATTTTGCCGTAGACATAGCTGTTGATCAGGATACTCCTGTAAAAGCTGTTGCTGATGGCACAGTTATATTTAAGGGATTTACTGCTGATACCGGATATGTGATTGTAATTGAACATGGCCAGGGATTTACATCAATTTATAAACACAATGCTTCTATTTTTAAAGAGCAGGGAGAACTTGTGAAAACAGGAGAAGTGATTGCCAGCGCGGGCTCCACCGGAGATTTTTCTACAGGAGCTCATCTGCATTTTGAGCTTTGGAATGATGGATTCCCTGTGAATCCTACCAACTATATAAATTTCGATTAAACCAGTTTTCTGGCCTAATAATACTAGATTTTTAATTTGTGATAAAGTCATATCTCGCTAAAATTTACGCCCGAATTGTTGCCAAACAGGTTTATGCTTGGGCCAATGTTCCTTATCAAACTCAGGATAAGACCTTCAAAGAACTAATTGAATCAGCTAATAATACCAAATTTGGGCGTGATCATCAATTTAACAAGATCAAAACCCATGAGGATTTTAAACGTTATGTTCCTGTTCGTGATTATGAAGGTTTAAAGGAATATGTTGAGCTTATTCGCCGTGGCGAATCTGATATTCTTTGGAAGGGTAAGCCTTTGTATTTCGCCAAAACTTCTGGAACTACTTCCGGTGCCAAATATATTCCTATAACGAATGATTCAATGCCCTATCAGATATCGGCAGCCAAAGAAGCCTTGCTTTTATATATCGCAGAAACAGGAAAATCTGATTTCGTAAGTGGGAAAATGATCTTTTTACAAGGTTCACCGGAGATCGATTCATCAGCTAAGGTTAAAACTGGAAGACTTTCTGGAATTGTAGCTCATTTCGTGCCAAAATATCTTCAAAAAAACAGGTTGCCATCATGGGAAACCAATTGCATAGATGACTGGGAAACCAAAGTTGACGCTATTGTTAAAGAAACTGTGGTTGAAGACTTACGATTGATCAGCGGAATTCCATCTTGGGTTCAAATGTACTTTGAAAAACTCATTGAAGACCAAGGTAAAAAGGTGTCAGAGATTTTTCCTAATTTTAATCTTTTCGTCTATGGAGGAGTCAATTATGAACCTTACAGACAGAACATGGAGCACCTCATTGGCAGAAAAGTTGACTCAATTGAATTATTTCCTGCTTCCGAAGGGTTTTTTGCCTATCAGGACTTGCAGCAAAAGAAGTCGTCTAAAGATAAAGGAATGTTATTGCTGCTCAATAGCGGGATCTTTTATGAATTTATAGTTACCGAGGATTTTTATAAGGAGTCACCGGAAAGAATAACGATCAGAGATGTTAAGCTCGAGGTAAACTATGTGATGATCATTTCAACCAATGCGGGATTATGGGCTTATAATATAGGAGATACAATCGCCTTTACTTCACTGGCTCCATTCAGAGTAATCGTAACAGGCAGAATCAAGCATTTTATTTCAGCTTTCGGTGAACATGTTATTGGTAAGGAAGTAGAACAGGCTGTTCAATATGCACTTAAGGATACACATGTGAAGATTAAAGAATTTACAGTCGCCCCTCAGGTAAATCCAGAATCAGGACGACTTCCTTATCATGAATGGTTCATTGAATTCGAACAGGAACCTGAAGACTTGATATCATTTGGCAAATTGATTGATCAGGAAATGCAGCGCCAAAACACCTATTATTTTGACCTGATAGAGGGGAGTATTTTACAGCAATTGCTAATCAGTAAAGTGCAAAAAAATGGATTTGATCAATATATGCGCTCAGTTGGAAAATTAGGAGGACAAAATAAGATACCAAGACTTTCCAATGACAGAAAAATTGTAGATCAGCTTAATCTAAAGGAGTAATTCATGAAAATTATATCTCTAAATACAGCCAAAAGAAAAGAAGTGCAATGGAAGGGAAAAACCTATTCCACTGGAATTTTTAAATCAAGTGTTGAGGGGCCTTTATTTTTGGGTAAGGAAGACGTTCAAAACGATGTTGTCGTTGACAGAAAGCATCATGGAGGAATTGATCAGGCCGTATATGCTTACGGTTATAATCACTATGATTATTGGAGCTCACTTTATCCTTCTTTGAATCTGGATTATGGTTTTATGGGTGAAAATCTTACCGTTTCAGAATTAGAGGAATCTGAGATTCTTGTTGGAAATATATACAAATTGGGAGAAGCCGTAATTCAGGTTACAAAACCTCGCCAACCCTGCTTTAAATTGGGGATACGGTTCAATGACCAACGTGTTATTAAGCAATTTTGGCTCACTACTAAGAGTGGCGTATATTTTCGAATCCTGGAAACAGGAAAAACAGCTACAGGCGATGAATTTCAATTGATTGAAAAAGCTGCTAATTCATCGTCTATAGCTGAAGTATTTATGTCTAAAAAAAGATAGAATCTATTTTTTAGCCAAAAGATCTCTGATCTCAATAAGAAGATCTTCCTGACTAGGACCTGCAGGAGGGGCCGGAGCCTCTTCTTCTTGTTTTTTCGTTTTGTTAACCGCTTTAACAACGAGGAACATAACAAAAGCAACAATGATAAAGTCAATCACATTCGTAATGAAATCACCATACAATACTGCTACGGTACCTTCAATTACACCTTCGGCATCGGCTATCCCGTCTCTGACGATCCATTTAAGATCTTTAAGGTCAGAATCAAACAGCAATCCAATTAAGGGGGACACTATACCTCCTGTAAATGAAGTAATTACGCTTTTGAAAGCGGCTCCCATAACAAAACCTACGGCAATGTCGAGAAGGCTTCCTTTTAAGGCAAATTCTTTAAATTCTTTGAGCATGATAATAGATTTAAGATTTGTTTGAAACGAAGGTATAAAATATTATTGAGTTAAACGTTTAATCCGGTTACCAAAAGCTGTGAGAATTTCGTAACTTATTGTCTTGGCTTGATAGGCTAGTTCAAGAATTTCCTGCTGGCTGTCAAAGATGATTACCGTGTCTCCTTCTTCACAACTAATATCAGACACATCTATCATTATCATATCCATACAGATGTTCCCAATGATCGGAGCTTTTTGACCATTTATCTTAACAAACACTTTGCCTTGGCCCAGACACCTGAAAAAGCCATCAGCATGTCCGAGAGGAATAGTAGCTGTGCGCATTTTCTTTTTTGTCATGAACCCCCGGTTATATCCTACACTTTCATTTTTAGCTACTTCATGAATCTGTGAGATAATACTTTTAAGAGAAATCACATTTTTTAAAGTTGAATTTAACTCAGGATCATTCGTAAAGCCATACAAACCAAGACCTAATCTTACCATATCAAAATGAGCTTCAGGGTAGTTAAGAATCCCGGAAGTATTGCTCATATGCATCATGGGTTTATAACCTAAAGCAAGTTCGAAGGATGTCGCAATAGAGCGGAACGATTTGATTTGATTCAAGGTATACTCTCTTTCATTTTCATCCTCGGATGCTACCAAATGCGAAAAGATTGATTTCAATAGAACTGATCGCTGATCTTTTAAATGATCATAAAGAAATTTCGCATCCAAAGCCTTAAATCCCAAACGGTTGAGTCCGGTGTTGAATTTAAGATGAATAGGATATTCATGTATTCCTGATTTATTGCTAAGTTCAAGGAAAGCAAGGAAGATTTTTTTACTGTATAAATTAGGCTCTAAGTCATATTGTATAATTAGCTCCAGATTTCTCAATTGAGGGTGAAGTACTAAGATAGGAGTCTTTATTCCTGCATCCCTCAATGCAATTCCTTCGTCTGTATAGGCTACGGCGAAATAGTCAATTTTCAATCGCTCTAAATGGTGTGCTACCGCAACGGCATCCGACCCATAACCGGAAGCCTTAACAACAGCCAGAATTTTCGTGCTATTTTGCAATTTCGAACGAAAGAAATTAAGATTGTGTTCTACTGAAGACAACTTGATCTCTAAAACCGTTGGATTGTTATTCATTGGACTCTTTAGATATTTTCTTCTTCTCTTCCTGTTCTCTTTGTCTTTCGTTAAAATAAGCGGCCCTGCTCAGAGGCTCGTACTCGTGAACTTCACCAAGTACAACTAAACGATCGTCAGGAATGGTTCTGTGGCTAAAATGCGCGAGGTTACCTGTTTTAGTGCAAACTGCATGGACTTTGGTTACATATTCGGCTGTAGCCATTAGAGCTGGCATCGGACCAAAAGGATTTCCTTTAAAATCCATATCCAATCCGGCTACAATTACGCGAATTCCGCGATTGGCGAGATCATTGCAAACATTGACAATTTCATCGTCAAAAAATTGGGCTTCATCAATCCCCACAACATCAATGTTGGTCGCCATAAGTCTAATGTTTGCTGAAGAAGGTACAGGTGTGCAGCGAATTTCATTCTCATCGTGTGAAACAACAAGTTCATCCGAGTATCTTGTATCAACTGCAGGCTTGAAGATTTCCACACTTTGTTTAGCAAACTGGGCGCGTCTTAAACGACGAATCAGTTCTTCTGTCTTTCCAGAAAACATAGATCCGCAGATCACTTCGATCCAGCCAAATTTTTCAGTATGATTTACGGTATTTTCTAAAAACATTTTAAACCTTTATGCTTAGACAATAACAATATTAGTGCTATAAGTCAAAACAAAAGTAATGAAATTCTTTAGTAGTATTTTCTTTTGAAAATGTTAATTTTGTATCTTTCTCAAACAGCGATTAATACCTACCAAAAATTACAGTAATGTTGAATAATTTGATCAAAGAACTTAAGATCCTGGCTGAAAAAATTTTGGAAGAGGACCTGGCACTTACAATAGAATCCAGACTTGTTCAATCACGTGAGTTATATGAGAAACTGATGGTTCTACATTATTTAAATAAGGAGGAGACCAAAACAGAAACTTTGGCGACATTAAAAGAAGAAGAAATACCAACAGCTCAGGATACAAAAATTGAAGATCTTGTTGAAAATGAATTAAATGTTTTGGATGAAAAAGAAGACCTTGAAGTACTTGAGGAAGATCAACAACCTTTGAGTCTAAATGATCTTTTTGAACCAACCTTTGATGGCATAAAGGAAGACATGAGTCAGAAAGAAGAATTTAAAGACACCGTTTCGTTAGATGAAACCGAAAATTTATTTCAGGTCAAAAAGGATGCTCCAAGACAACTTTCATTGAATGACAAACTTCTTGGGAACAGTATTCAGGTAGGGCTTAATGACAGAATAGCTTTTGTGAATAAATTATTCAATTTCAGCCAATCGGATTATAACAAAGCGCTTTCAAAACTTAATGAATGCGTCACAAAAGAAGAGGCTATAAGTTATTTTCAATATAAAGTAAAACCAAATTATAACTGGAAAGGAAAAGAAGATCTTGAAGACAGGCTGGTAAGCTTGATAGAAAGAAAATTTTTATAACGATTCTTTTTTATCTTTTCTTCGTTGTTCTCGCTTTAAGTGTCTTTTTTTCTTTGCCTCAGCCTTTTCCGTCGTCATTCCAAAGGGAGCTATACTATTAACAAGACCACTTTGCAGTGTCTTCCATAAAAAATTACCAAAACCTTTGTAAATATCACGCTCAAAATTCAGAATAGCCTCTCTCAATTCTCCATTGCTACCAGGATTGGATTTATGTATTAAACTATTGACTGACCAGCTAAGAAAGTTATTTTTCCCTGTATTTTTTTGTTTAAAAACCTCTGCCTCCAGATCGTGGTATGCAAACCTCATGGTTCCTTTAGAACTGTAATTGTTTGCGGAAGCCTGAAATGACAAACTTTCGATTTGACCTCTCAATATTTTTAAGCCCAATGCAGGAATTATTGCAGAATCATAGTAGGTCATTTTAGAAGGCCCCAAATATCCACTGAAGAAAAAAGTATTTTGATCATCCGCAAGAGGTAATAACATATCCACATGTAACGTTGCTTTACCCATAAATTTTGCGCTTATGTCAACTTTTAATGGAACTTCACGATATTTTTTTATAGAGCTTATATTAAAGATGTTTACCTTTATATCATTCATTGTAGCTTTCAAAAGAATGTCTTTATTTTCCAATTTTTCTTCATAAACCATTTGGCTTTCATTTATAGAAATTTTATGAATCAAAAGAGGCGTTTTCATTTGTTTAAGCTTCTGATGAGGTAATTTTGGTCTTTTATTGAGATCAAAAGGTTTCCTTTTATCCTTATATATATCTATGTATAGCTTGGTAATTTGAACACTATCCATGAAAAAACCTTTATTTTCAATGACTTTATCCATGTCAAGGTTAAAAATCTTGAGGTCTTTAATACTTAGGTCATAAACCTCCTTGTTGTAGGTGTATGAATTTGCTAAAGTCTTTTTGTTGATCATAGGCTTGTATAAGAGATTGGAAATCTGCAAATGATCCTCTTCGAAATGATATTTTAAAGCAGCAATGGACAAGCGGTACTTCATATTAGGGAATTCCACTTTTATCCGTGTAATTTCAAATACTTCTTTTAAAGGAGAAAGTTTAAAATAATTTTCAGTGATTTTATCAAGTTTTATTCCAGCAACTTCAAAATTAAGAGGTGTGTTCTGAAATGTAATTTTGTTTTGTACAATATCTATGAACTGAACCTTTAAATTGATAACTTTTATGGCATTAAGTTGAAATCCATTTAATTCTCTTATGTGAATCGAATCAAGTCGAACAGGTTTTTTTGGGGCCTTGGAGGATTCTATTTTGCCATTTGTAAAATGTTGATATAGTGGATCGTCAATGATAAGTTTATTGATTGTAAGTTCTTTAGAAAAAAGGAGCGGAATTAAGTGAATACCTTTGAATTTAAGTCTCGAAATGGAAAGTATTTGCAATGAATTTTTTTCGAGCTTGTTGTTGTGAAGTTTAATCATTGAAGAGTCAGCAGGACCTATATGGACTTGATTGAATACAAGGGACCGGTCAAAAAGACTGAATTTAGTTTTGTCAATAGAAACTCGAATATTTTTGTTGTTTTGTTTCTCAAGTATCTCAACTACCTTACTCGAAACAATAGTTGAAATAACAAAACTGATCATGAAAATGATCAATACCACACCAAGTACTATGCTGATGGCAATTTTGTATTTTTTTTTCATTGACATATGCTAAAGATCGGAGTTTTAAAAATTTCGTATCAACGAAAGACCTAATGGGAAATAAAATGCTCTTTTAATAGATGGAGGTTTTTCTTATCACTTCCAATAAAGATATATTGATCACTAATGATGACAGGGCGTTTTAAAAAGGTATAATCATTCAAGATCAAATGCTTGTAGTCTGCTTCTTTTAAATTTTGATCTTTTAGACCCATCGCAACATATTTTTTGGCTCTTCGGCTAAAAAGAGATTCATAGCTACCTGAAAGCTGAAACATTTCTTCAAGTTCTGAGAGTGTAATTGGGTCGGTCTTTATTTCTCGAATTTCAAATCCGTCAAGGGAAAGGGGCCTCATAATTCGTTTACAAGTATCACAGGTTTTTAAGTAGTAAATTTTTTTCATTTATTTTTCCTGATGAGGCGTTTCATAAGCTTAAAGTTACTTATTTTTAGGGAGTTTTTATAAGTATGGAAAAATTATTTGAAACAGCCTTGTTCACCAGAACATCTATGTTAAACATCATGGAGAACAAGTCTTATGACGAGCTTGTTAAGATACCCTCTAATTTCAGAAATTCAATTTTTTGGAATATAGCACACGTTTTGGTGACCCAACAACTTCTGTGTTATAGATTGTCGGGTCTTGATATCACTATAAAGGAAGGTATGGTAAGCAAATACGGAAAAGGATCTTTGGCTACAGAAAACATAGAAGAATCAGACATCCTTTATGTTAAAAAGGAGCTGGTAGTTGCAATGAGAAACGTACAGGAGGATTATAAAAAAGGAAGGTTCAAGAACTTTAAACCCTATATGACCAGTACTGGTATTGAACTAAAAAGCATTGATGATGCTTTTAGTTTCAGTACTTTTCATGACGGTATTCATCTCGGAGTCGTACTTTCATTAATGAAAATAGTTTAAATTAATTTCTTATGGAGTTTAATACAAAAGTGATTCATGGGGGTCAGAAACATGATCCCAGTACTGGAGCTATAATGCCGCCAATATATCAAACATCAACCTATGCACAGGTATCCCCTGGTGACCACAAAGGATACGAATATTCGCGAACGGGTAACCCTACCAGAACAGCATTGGAAAATTCTTTGGCAAGTATAGAAAATGGAAATTATGGCTTGGCTTTTGCTTCGGGTCTTGCTTCTATTGACGCCATTATGAAATTATTAGAACCTGGAGATGAAGTGATCTCGACGAACGATCTTTATGGGGGAACATTCAGGTTATTCTCTACTATCTTTAAAAAATTCGGTATCAAGTTTCACTTTGTGGGAATGGAAGATGTGAGAAATATTGAAAAGTGTATCAATAAGAAGACAAAATTGATTTGGGTCGAATCACCAACAAATCCAATGTTGAATATAATTGATATTAAGCGATGTACTGATCTGGCAAAGCGCAATGATATATTGCTTGTTGTTGACAATACTTTTGCAACACCCTATTTACAAAGGCCTTTGGATCTTGGAGCTGATATCGTGATGCATTCTGCCACTAAATATTTAGGGGGGCACTCTGATGTGATCATGGGCGCCTTAATTGTCAAAGAAAAGGATCTCGCTGATCAACTTTATTTTATTCAAAACGCAAGTGGTGCAGTGAGTGGTCCTATGGATAGTTTTTTGGTATTAAGAGGAATAAAGACCTTGCATATTCGAATGCAACGGCATTGCGAAAATGGATCTGCAGTGGCTCACTATTTAAAAGCACATCCAAAAGTTGGAAAAGTGTATTGGCCAGGTTTTCAAGACCACCCCAATCATGACATCGCCAAGGCTCAAATGACTGGATTTGGCGGTATGCTGTCTTTTACCTTAAAGGGAAATAAATATGAGGATGCCATTAAAATTCTGGAAAATCTTAAGGTTTTTATCCTTGCTGAATCTTTAGGGGGAGTTGAATCCTTAAGCGGGCATCCTGCCAGTATGACTCATGCATCTATTCCTAAGGAGAAACGTGAAAAGACCGGTGTAATCGATTCATTGATCAGGTTAAGTGTAGGTATAGAAGCCGAACGGGACCTTATTGAAGATCTTCGGAGAGCATTGGAATTGATTTAATATTTACCAAATACGTAAGTAACCCCGGTACTAAAGAACACCATGGAATCATTGCCTGTATTTCCCGGATCATTTGGGGCATTTAAACCTTCAACCACATCGGAGAAATAATAAACATATCGACCTTCTAAACTAAAATCCAGTGCTTCCAAGCTAAATCGAAGCCCGGCTCCTGCCGATCCGGAAAAGATGTTTTCAGATTCAAGAAAGACGGCTCCTACTTGCCACTTATCTATCAAATCAGTGTAGGGTTCATTTTGACCTTTAAGCGAAACGTCATTAACCAAAATATCTGGTTGAGAAAAACTGTAATGAACACCAATAGTTACAAAGGGGTTTATAGATCCGGATGTTTTGTAAAATGAAGAATAATCTTCAAGCTCAAGAATATAATACTCCAAATTTAACCCAACATTAAAAAGCTTTATCGCAGCTTTCATGTTGTCTAATTTTGGGTCAATACCTTCAGGCTTAAAAGAGACATTGGAATTATTTATATAAGACAACTCTGTTTTTAATTTGAAATGTTCACTAAAAAAGGTAGAGCCACTCCTCCAGTTGTATTGACTACCAAAAAACTTTAAATAATGTGAAATTCCAAAAGCCAATGTGGCTTGATTTGCAGCAGAAAATTCAGTACTAAGCCCCATATCTGTCTGAAAAGAAGCTATACCAAGTGATACCCCAAGTTCATGACTAAGACTTGTCTGCGCGCTAGAATTTATAAAAAAGAAGAAAAGTAATACAGCACAAAGTTTAGGTAAATGTTTCTTCATCGTTTCGTTAAAAGTTTAAGTCAATTAGGCACAAATATAAAAAAGAAAATTATTTAATCTCCTTTTTAAAAACAAAAAACTCATTATTTAAGGATTTATTGTTTAATTAATTCAATATTCGGGTCCCAATACAATTTTTTGAACGCAACAACCTGATTGTTTTCAACCTTAATATTTTCATTTTCCAGTAGTTGTTGCATCAAATTTGAACCTTTAAAATGATGCTTCCCGGTTAAAAGTCCAATTCGATTTACAACCCGATGTGCAGGTATAGAATCATCTAAATGTGAGACGTTTAAGGCCCAGCCAACCATTCTGGCTGATCGGGCTGTACCCAAATATTTGGCAATTGCACCATAGGAAGAAACACGTCCAAAGGGAATTTGTTTGGTTACTTCATACACCCTAAAAAAAAATCTGTCTTCTATCACTTTTTAAAAATAATAATTTGTTAAATGTTTGGTATTAAAACACCAATAAAAATCAATACTTGCTTCGAAACTTGATATAAGTGATGGCTTTTTTGACATCGAGATACTGTTTCTCGTAAAAGGTCTGAATTGCAGTTGCTTCTTTAGGAGGACTGCTGCTATTGTAAATGTCATGATTCGCAAAGATAATATTATGGTTTCCTTCATGCAAGAGCCCCAGGAGATAGCCATGAAGAAATTCACTATCTGTTTTTAAATGAACGCAACCAGTAGACTCTAAAATCTGTTGGTATTTTTCTAAAAACGGTTTTGTAATGAGACGGTGCTTGGTTCGTTTGTATTTTATTTGAGGATCAGGAAAAGTGATCCAAATTTCGGAGACCTCATTTTTACCGAAGCAATGGTCAATGAGCTCAATTTGAGTTCTCAGAAAAGCAACATTATGAAAATCATTTTCAAGAGCAGTTTTAGCCCCTCTCCAAAAACGCGCGCCTTTAATGTCAACGCCAATAAAGTTTTTATCTGGATACTTTTCAGAAAGAGCCACGGAATATTCACCCTTTCCACAACCAAGTTCTAAAACGATAGGATTCTTATTTTTAAAAAAGGAGCTCCATTGACCTTTTAGGGGGAATCCCTTAAGAACTTCTTCACGACTCGGTTGAATTACATTGTCAAAAGATTCATTCTCCCTGAATCGCTTTAATTTGTTCTTGCTTCCCAAAGAAACTTAAATTTTGTATAATGATTACTCCGTATTCGTTTTTCTAAACTTTTGAAGTTGACCAAGCCAGTAAACAAATAAACTTGCAGTTACAACAAAAAGAATGGCGTTAAATAAATTTGAAACCCACCAGCCATCAAGAGATCTTATGGCTTCGTAAGGACTGAATAGTACATCAGTAAAGAATTCTGCCAGAGCTCTGAAAAAATTATTTGAAATCATATTAAATTTTTTAAAATCAACTTAAACCTAGAGGCTCTTGTTGTAAAAGTTTTTACATTAGCTTCTTCTTGCCGCAAATATAGTCGAGTTTACAATTAACTCGGGGCAAAATTAAAAAATATCATCATGATTGCCAATTTTTTTAATAAAACCAAGCCAATAAATTTTTTGGT
>CAZQRD010000049.1:0-21070 GCA_964595535.1 uncultured Flavobacteriaceae bacterium
TTTTGCACCCTCCTGCGTTGAGTTTACTCAAAAGCAAGGAGGGTGCAAAAAAAATGAAGGAGCTCTTGCTCCTTCGGATTTTCATTTGCAGAAGTGGTTCTCTTCTGGATCACGCCAGTAATCCAGTAATGCTTTTATAAGGGAGTGAAAAAAAAGGCTGGAAGAGACGAAGATTCTCGTTCTTTTAGTGAGGGGCTGACTTAAGTCAGCCCCTCACTAATGTTATACAAAGCAAAAAGTAAACAATATCCATATGGTGCACCACAGGGAAGCCCTTTAACTCACTATCCCCATCACTTCCTCAAAACTTTGAATCAGTTTAAACTGGTTCATGGACCGAACCAGGTTGTGTTCAGGATACTTGGTCTTATAGTAAATATCATTGTTTAAGTAATCGGTCAAAAACCTCAAGGCCATTATAAAAATCATAGTCTTGGCAGCAAGGGGAAAGTATTTTCTTTCAAGATCAGAGACAGCATCACCAATTTTTTCTAAAAATCCTTCGCTATATGCCTGATAGAACTCTTTATTAAACCTTACTTTCTCAAGATCACTTTCATCTTCAGCCGCGGTGTTACATATAGTTCTAATCGCATCTCCAAAGTCATAGTGAATAATGCCAGGCATGATAGTATCGGTATCGATAACACAGAGACCATTGCCTTCCAAATCGAATAAGGCATTAGATATTTTAGTATCGTTGTGGGTAACTCTTAGCCTGATCTTCCCCTGACCCTTTAAATCCTGTAAGATGTGCATTTCTTTCTTTAAGTCTTTCGCAACAGCTATACAAGATTGAGCCCTGAGCAGCCTTTCTGTTGATGCATTTTTCAAAGCTGCTTCAAATTGTTCAAATCGAAAGGTCATATCATGAAACCGTGGGAGGACCTCCACTAAAGTGCTTGCATCAAAGTCTAGTGTAAGATGTGCAAATTCTCCAAACAATTTCCCTCCTTCATAAGCCACTTTTGGTTTTGTTACTGTTTCAAATGTTTGGCTATTGTCAATAAAGATCGTAGCATTCCAAAAATCTCCATTTTGATCAACATAAAAGTTCGCACCCTTAGAAGTTTGTAAAAAAGTCAAGACCCTTCTTTGTCTTTCCTTTTCAGGAAAAATCGATAATTTATGATGCAGGTGCCTGCTTATTTTCACCTTATTCATGATCAGCCCGGGCACATCAGGAAAAATTCCTTTATTAATCTTTTGGAAAATGAATTTAGCTTGCAGAGAAGTTTTTACAAGAAAAGTATCATTAATATGACCCGACGTCAATTCTTCATATTCAAGAAATTCCTGATCAGGTAAAAAAGTATTGAATGCCTCTATTAAAACTTTATGCATCTTACCACAGCTGAGTTGGATAAATATGTTTGCTTTTCAGTGCCTGAATCTCTTTTTGTACAGATTCTTTGTCCTCCTTATACGTTACTCCAAACCATCGGGCCTCCGAAGTAAGGACCTTAACGGTAGCAGTTTCATTTTCCAAATAACCATTTACGATCAAAGGAATAAAGTACTCAGCTTTTAAATTATCCTTATTCTCTTCCAGAAAAGTGTCAAACAAGGCCTCTGTATATTCAAAACATCTGGGTGTAAAACCCCAGAAATTCATAGATACCACTGTATTCTCATCTATAGGAATCATGTTTCCTTCCTCGTCCTTGCGAATAAGACCTTCTTTCGTTTTTTCAATATGGGTTCTTTCTACAACATGGCTAAGAAACCCTTGTTCATCCACGGCGCATTCTCCTCTGCTAACAAAACCATGATCAGAGACAGTATTTTTGAGCAAATAGGCCATCATGCTGAAATCAAAGGAGCTTTTATCAATCGACTTCAAATATTCAGCCATAGAGACGAAAGCCGCTCTTCCATAAAAGTCATCGGCATTGATGATGGCGAAATTTTCTTTAACCACATCTTTTGCCATAAGCATGGCATGTCCTGTTCCCCAGGGTTTGGTTCTTTCGCTGTTAAAAAATCTTTTGGGGACCTTATCAATTTCCTGAAAAACATACTCAACTTCCGCTTTTCCCGCAAGCTTTTTATCAATCTCGGCCCTAAATTCTTTTTCAATACTTTTTCGAATGATAAAGACAAACTTTCCAAAACCGGCTTCCAATGCATCATAAATTGAAAAATCTATGATTGTATCTCCTTCTGGCGTAAAAGTATCCAATTGTTTTAATCCTCCATATCTACTGCCGATTCCTGCGGCTAAAATCACTAAGGTTGGTTTGTTCATTTTCATTATTTAAATTTTGAAACGAATTTACTAAAGAATTCGTATTAATGCTGCCAGATTTTGTGTTAATTAAATCTGGTCATGAATTTGATCATAGGATCATTTTGATCTTGAAAAATTAATTCGATCGGCCGATTAACATGACTTAACCTTGAAATACTTTTGACAAGATTTTTGTTAAAATAGGGTTCCTGTTTGATGAATTCCAGGCTACCGATAAAACGGTTTTCTGTGGAATTCTATCAAGCTCAATAAGTTTTATTTTCATATTGTAGCCCAATGCTAAAGAGCTTGGAACTATGGATATGCCAAGATTATTTTCAACCAATCTAAAAATAGTACTGGCATGCACTGTGTTATGCGAAATGAGTGGGTGAAACCCACTTCGTTTAAATATTTGCATCACCTGCTCATAATAAGCCGGACTATACGATTGATCAAACAGAATAAATGCTTCTTCCTTTACACTTTTTAATCCTTGGAAGTTTTCTTTATCTATAGGGTGATCTTTTGGTAATACCAAGGAAAAAGTGTCTTCAAAAACTGATCGAATCTCCAATCCCTTTGGTACTTTATCCAGTCTGACAAAGGCCAGGTCAATTTCCTTTTGAATAAGAGCATCAATTTGATCAGGATTTTCCATTTCCTTTAATGAATAGTGAACCTTTGGATGATCCTCTTTAATCTTTAAAAGTAGTTCTGGAATTACATTTTGCATGGCCGAGCCCACGTAGCCAAAACTAATCTGGCCTTCCATGCCCTCATGAATTAACTGAGCATGATTAAAAGTGTCTTCTACGTTTTTAAATATGAGGTCAACTTCTTCTTTTAGATATTTTCCTGCCTTTGTCAGCACTACACGTTTGTTTGATCTTTCAAACAATGGAAACCCCAGTTCTTCCTCCATTTTTTTGATCTGACGGCTCAACCCGGGTTGAGAAACAAAAAGTTTATCAGCCGCTTTTCTAAAGTGAAGCTCCTCAGCAACGGCCGAAAAGTATCGCAAATGTCTAAATTCTATTTGATGCCTCATAGTTATCAATAATTGATTACAATGGTATTACTAAGCATCAAATATAATTGTAAATTTGATAGCATCAAATTTAAAGATATGTTCAAATACGGATCGGATCATCTTACTGTAGGTCGGGTAATTTCCATACTAAATGGAGAATTGAAAGCCATTATATCCAGTGAGACCGAAGAAAGAATCAATACATCTCATGAAATCGTTTTAAAAACAGCGCTAAAGGATAAGGCCGTTTATGGAATAAATACTGGGTTTGGGCCCCTTTGTGATACCATCATTTCCAAAAATGATACCACTGAATTGCAACGGAAAATTCTACTGAGTCATTCAGTAGGTGTTGGAGCTCCTATTGACAAAGACCTGGCCAAACTCATGCTGATTTTAAAAATGCACTCTTTGGCACAAGGTTACTCTGGAATATCCATGGCTGTGTTGAAAAGAATTTTGTGGCATATTGAGAATGATATCATTCCGATTGTTCCTGAACAAGGTTCGGTAGGTGCTTCAGGAGATCTGGCACCATTGTCGCATCTCTTTCTTCCGCTTATTGGAGAGGGAAAAGTAATTTATAACAACAAGGTTCGAAACATGAAAAAAGTCTTGGAAAAAGAAGGACTAGAACCATTGAGTTTACATCCTAAAGCCGGATTGGCACTTATTAATGGAACACAATTTATTCTGGCCCATGCTGTGATGTGTGTAGATAAATTATACAATTGTCTGTCGCATGCCGATCTTATTGGCAGCCTTATGATAGAGGGGCTTATGGGATCACAAATGCCCTTTCATGAATCGCTTCATAAAACGAGACCTTTTAAAGGAAATATGCACGTCGCAAAAAGAATAAATCAATTTCTTCAGGGTTCTGAAATAGGTAAATCACATCTCTTTTGTGGAAAGGTTCAGGACCCTTATTCATTAAGATGTATGCCTCAGGTTCACGGAAGCTCAAGAAATGCCTGGCTTCATTTAAAAGAAAGTGTGGAAATTGAACTCAATTCGGTCACAGATAATCCTGTAATCATATCTGATGAACTAATCATCAGTGGCGGAAGTTTTCACGGACAGCCCTTGGCATTACCTTTGGATTATGCCTGTTTGGCAGCCGCTGAAATTGGAAGTATTTCAGATCGTCGAACCTACCTTTCTCTGGAAGGAAAATATGAAGGTACCCCTCGATTACTTATGCAGGATACAGGACTGAATTCAGGATTTATGATTCTGCAATACACCTCCGCAGCACTGGTAAGTGAAAATAAAGGTTTGTGTTTCCCCTCAAGCGCCGATAGTATTCCTACCTCACTGGGGCAGGAAGATCATGTAAGTATGGGGTCCATTGGAGGCAGGAAGGCCTTGCGAGTAATTGATAATCTTGAAAAGATTCTCGCCATTGAATTATTATGTGCTGCCCAGGCATTAGACTTTAGAAAACCTTTAAAATCGAGTGAAGTACTCGATGATGTGCATGATACAATCAGAGAAAAAATTGATTTTGCTGAAGAAGATAGAATTTTTTCACGAGACATTGAAAAAGCTATACAATTGATCAAGAATCGAGATCTGTTAACTACAATTTCATTTCATTGTAATACCTATAGCGAATACGACAATTTATTTGAATCATATTAATCAGTTTAAAATGATTACTACAAAAAGAACCCAAGAATTCAAAAAGGAAATATGTCAGGGAATACCTAAACATCTTCCTCAAAAAAAGAGCTATCCGGCCGGAGCGAACAGGGCTCCTAAAAGAAAGGATATTCTTTCAAAAGAAGAAAAGAAACTTGCCGTTCGAAATGCCCTGCGATACTTTCCAGCTAAGTGGCATGCTGAACTTTCAATAGAATTCCTTGAAGAACTGAAAGCTTATGGCAGGATATACATGCTTCGTTTCAAACCCGATTATGAGTTGTATGCAAGACCTATAGCAGACTATCCGGCAAAAAGCAGAAAAGCAGCAGCGATTATGCTGATGATTCAGAACAATCTTGATCCTGTTGTTGCTCAGCATCCAGAAGAATTGATCACCTATGGCGGCAACGGATCAGTATTTCAAAACTGGGCACAATACTTGCTTTGCATGAAATACCTCAGTCAAATGACCAACGAACAGACCCTACACTTGTATTCTGGTCATCCTATGGGATTGTTCCCTTCTGGCAAAGAAGCTCCAAGAGTGATCGTAACCAATGGAATGATGGTGCCCAATTATTCAAAGCCTGATGATCTTGAAAAATTCAATGCCCTGGGCGTCACCCAATACGGGCAAATGACAGCGGGCTCCTTTATGTATATCGGGCCACAGGGAATTGTACATGGGACTACCATAACCCTGATGAACGCTTTTAGAAAAATTCTGAAAAAAGACGAAAATTCCAGGGGAAAGGTGTTTTTGACCTCAGGCTTAGGAGGTATGAGCGGAGCGCAACCCAAGGCAGGAGACATAACCGGTTGTATCACGGTATGTGCTGAAGTCAACGAAAAAGCCGCGCGAAAAAGGCATGAACAGGGCTGGGCCAGCGTATTGATCAAAGAAATGGACGAACTTGTAAAAAGAGTCAAAAAAGCCCAACATGACCTTGAAGTAGTGTCTATAGCTTTTCATGGAAATATCGTCGATGTTTGGGAAAAATTTGATAAAGAGAACATTTTTGTTCACGTAGGTTCAGACCAAACCTCCCTGCATAACCCATGGTCTGGTGGATATTATCCAGCAGGACTTAGCTTTGAAGAAGCGAATGATTTGATCAGTACAAATCCTGATCTCTTTAAGGAAAAAGTACAAGAATCATTGAGAAGACAGTCCAAATCAATTAATAATCACGCTGCTAAAGGCACTTATTTCTTTGATTATGGAAATGCTTTTTTACTTGAAGCTTCAAGGGCAGGAGCTGATGTAATGGGAGAAAAGGAAGGTGAATTCAGATACCCTACCTATGTGCAGGACATTCTCGGACCCATGTGTTTTGATTATGGTTTTGGCCCATTCAGATGGGTGTGTACTTCAGGCAATCCTGAAGATCTCGATAGGTCAGATCAGATTGCGATGGAAGTTCTTTCTGAGATACAAAAGACGGCTCCTGAAGAGATCCAACTTCAGATGAATGATAATATTATCTGGATCAAAAATGCCAAAGAAAACAAACTAGTTGTGGGCTCTCAGGCCCGTATACTTTACGCTGATGCCGAAGGACGCACCAAGATAGCTGGTGCGTTTAATAAGGCCATCGCAGAAGGGTATATTTCTGCACCTATTGTTCTTGGAAGGGACCATCATGATGTGAGTGGAACAGATTCTCCTTATAGAGAAACAAGCAATATTTACGATGGAAGCCAATTCACAGCTGATATGGCTATTCACAATGTAATAGGTGACAGTTTTAGGGGAGCTACCTGGGTTTCCATACACAATGGAGGTGGTGTTGGATGGGGAGAAGTGATCAATGGAGGTTTCGGTATGGTTCTGGACGGTTCGGAAGAAGCTGATATGCAACTCCGTTCCCTGTTGTTCTATGACGTTAATAATGGTATTGCCAGAAGAAGCTGGGCGAGAAACAAGGAGGCCATGTTTGCCATAAAAAGAGAAATGCAACGCTCGCCAAACTTAAAAGTTACCCTTCCGAATCTTGTTGAAAACCAACTCTTGGACAGGCTGGATTTATAAACCATATTTGGTGTTTATACTTTCGTTTTAGCACTTATTATATACATCTTAAGTATGTTAGTAGCAGTTTTTCAATAATTATTCAGCTTTACTTAATGGATAAGTTGGGTCCAAAATTTTAAACCCTAAATCACTAAAATATCTTCTTCCATTTATAAGAACTACAACACCTATTTGATCTTCAATATTGAACCCAGCAAAACTAGAAAAACCAGGTGTTCCTCCTTTGTGATAATAAATTGTTTTTCCCGATTCTTTTCTTTCTAATATTTCCCAACCTAAGCCCATTACATGATTATCATCTTTGAAACGAATCTTATGTGTCTCTTTTATAGCAGTACTCAAAGTAGTTGGTTGCATTCCAAGTTGTGCTCCTAAAAATTTCAACATATCCTTAGCTGTGGATCTTAAACCTCCCATAGCTTGAAATTCTCCAGTGTCCAATTCATTAGTCTCTTTCCCATTTTTATAACCCGTTACATATCTTGGTCTGTTATCTTTAGAAACTTTAAATTCAGTGTCTGACATATCTAAAACATCTGTAACTCTCTCTCTGATTAAAGATTCATATGTTTTATTCATTTTTGATTCAATTGCTTGCTCAATAATCACGACTCCTAAATTTGAATAGCTGTAAGTATTTGGTATTGAATCGAGTGTGTAGTTTGATAGAAAATCATTTAATTTTTCAATTGAATAATCTCTATAACGATAATCATCATTCACATCCATATTGAATGGGTCTCTTGGAAGTCCCGAAGTGTGTGTGGACAAATTTTCAAGAGTTATGATTTTATTATTTTTAGCTATAACACTTTTAAAAATTGGCAAGTATGTTTGAATTGAATCCTGTATGCTTATTTCTCCTTTCTGATTTAAATCAGAAAGTAAGCTACTTGTAAAAGTTTTTGTAACAGAGCCAATTTCAAAAATTGAATATTCATCAGGTGTAGAATCGTCTGATAACGACTTTTGTCCGAAACCATAGTAACGAGTACCATTTTTATCTATTATTCCAATCACTGTTCCTAAGTGATATCCAAGTTCTATGCGTTTTTGAGTTTCATTTTCTATGTCAACAGGTAATTTTTGCTGAATATTCTCACTACAACTTCCTATAGTTAGAGTAAATAGAGTTATTAAAAAAATATTTTTCAAATTATCGTTTCTGTTTTAAGGCTTCTAACTTTTGATGGAACAACCTATGGCTTTTGTATTGGCAACCTCCACGGGCATATCTTTGAGCAAGGCATCAACAGCATTTTCCACATATTTGGTTTTAACCGCACCTACATTTCTTGAACTGTCATCTATCGATCCAATATATTTGACAACAAGCTCATTGTCTTCCTTGTTCAATATATAGACATGAGGCGTTTTTGAGGCTCCATATTTAGGATACACCTTCTGACCGTCATCGAATAAATAAGGAAATTTGAATCCTTTTTCTTCGGCCCTAACTTTCATTAACTCATAGCTGTCTCCTCCCGAAATTTCAGGGTTATTCGGATTTATAGCAATTACCGGAAATCCTTTAGGTTGATACTTTTCATTAAGCGCTATGATCCTATCTTCATTTGCAACAGAAACAGGACAGGTATTACATGTAAAAATTACGATGAAGCCCTTTGCTTCTTTAAAATCAGCCAGAGAAATCATTTTCCCATCTACGTTTTTAAGTTTGAAGTCTTCTGCCTTATCCCCTATTTTGTAACTCAATATAAATTCTGATATTCCAGCATCCACTCCGGTAAATGCAAAAACCGAAAATATTGTTGACAGGGCGATTCCTATTAGCAACAAAAAATAATGTTTGTTTTTCATGATACTATATTTTGGTAAATTTTAATATTTCATTTTCCAGTTCTTCCTTCGTAAAAGACCTTTCATAAAAGAGTCTTTTAGATTTATTGAAAATCAGTGTAGCCGGAATAGCCCCTGACCAGCTTGAATCAATCTTAGGTATCCATTGATTCTCATGAGGGTCATCCAAAAGAACCACCTGAGATTGAAGGTTTCTTTCTTTAACAAAGGGTATCAACTGGCTCTCTAGCTTATTTGGAAAATCAAGGCTAACCAAAATCACCTTGACTTTATCAAGATGACCCATCTGGACCGCTTCAAAATAAGGTAATTCCTGTATACAGGGTTTACACCAGGTCGCCCAGAAATTTACAACATATGTTTGATCAGAATTATCCGATAAAAAGGCTTGAAACTGATCAAAGTTATAGACTTCTATCACTTCATTTTCAGCCGATAAAACCTTCTTGTTTTTATCGTTTTTATCCTGGCAGGATACCAGTAAAAACATACTTATAAAAAAGAAAACTAACTTCATTTTCGAGTGACAGGTTTTGACAAACTTAACCAATGATCAAGCTTAATTTTTGCTAGAAAGTAATTTTATCAAAACTTTAACTTTGAAAATAATTGAAAATCAGTTCTTAAAAATCAATGAAAACGTAGTGCTGACACCTTCTTGTGAGCTTACTAGCAAATTGCCTCCGTGCTTTTTAAGAATGTTCTTAGAAAGGCTGAGTCCAATTCCTGAACCGCTCTTCTTTGTAGTGTAAAAAGGTATAAAGATCTGATTCATGATCTCTTCTTCAATTCCCTTGCCATTGTCTGCCACCAGGATTATGATCTTATCCTGTTCCACTATACAACTTAGTTTAATCAAAGGATCCTCGATTCCGCGAAGCGCATGAATACTGTTATTGATCAAATTGATCATGACCTGTTCAATGAGTTTAGTATCCATTTTAACCAAGGCATTGGCCGGAATGGGTAATAGTTTGATGCTAACTCCACCATCAAGAGCAGGAGAAGACATTAATAATTGAATTTCAGACAGAAATTTCTTTACATTTATTGGCTCAAGTATTGGTATGGGAACATTTGAAATTGTTCTATAATCTTTTACAAAATCAAGTAAACCATCCGATCTTTTTTTGATTGTGCTAGCTGCCATGTTAATGTCCTGAATATCTTCTTCCTCAAGTGCTTCTAGACCTAAAGGCTGACCATTCTCTGACTCCGTTAGGCTTTTTATTGTTGAAGCCAAAGAGCTTACCGGTGTAAACGAATTCAGCATTTCATGAGCCAGAACTCTGATCACATTATGCCAGGCTTCCATCTCTTTCTGTTCAATTTCAGATCTTATGTCTTGAAAAGCGATGATCAGATACGGGGCATTGAGCAATTGAATTTCCATTACTTCCAATGACAATTGTTTTCTTTCAATATCATCTCCAAAATCAACCAAAGATTTTCCTCCATCAGCCAATGATTTGACCTCTTTATCAAACCAGGGTACATTAGATGCTATTCTATGCCAATACTTATGCTGTGGTTGTCTCAGAATTTCACAAGCAGCCCTGTTTAGAAAGAGAATTTCTGAATCAGAATGTTCTTTATAAAGGTCTTCCTTCCTGATAGATATAATGCCTAGGTTTACATGTTCCAGAATGTATTTGAAATATTTATACTGTGCTTCCTTTTCAATCTTATTTCTTTTAAAGATTTTAATGATCAAATTGAAGTCATCATAAACCTTCGCAAAGGAATCACCCTTTTTAGAAGGTGAAAAATAAACAGAATAATCTTCTGTTTTAAGCGCATCCAAAAACTTTACCAGCGAATAATTAGTGTTATTCACATAGAGAATAAGAAAATATACTTGTAGAATGATCAATATGGCAACGCCAATACTGCTAAACCAAATATTCCTTACCAGGAAATAAGAAAGCAGGACACAAAAAAGGATAATTATAAAAATTCTGGCAGTAACTTGTATGGTAAATCTTTTTATCAAACCTTATTTTATAAATTAAACTTTTCCAGCCTTCTGTATAAAGCTGCTCTTGTTAAACCCAGCTCTTTAGCGGCCTTAGATATATTTCCTTCATTTTTACTCAAGGCCTTCTCTACTAACATCTTTTCTATCTCATGAATATTTAGATTATCAAATTTCTCAACGCCTTTCGCCGAAACACTTGTCTCCGTGCTCAGATTAAAGTCGCTTCCTTTTATTTCCTGCCCATCCGACATAATGACCCCCCTTTCAATAGTGTGTTGTATTTCCCTGACGTTACCTGGCCAGTTATGAGCCTCCAGCAATTCAACAGCATTCTGTTCAATCGACAAATGAGATTTATGATATTTATCTTTAAAAATTTGAAGAAAATGCTGAACAAATTCATTGACATCTTCGGGTCTTTTGCGAAGTGGTGGGATTTCAATTTCCACGGTATTGATCCTGAACATCAGATCTTGTCTAAACTTTCCCTCATCCACCCATTCATTCAACGGGGCATTTGTCGCAAATAAAAGCCGGGCATTGAAAGGGCGCTCAATCCCCTCACCCAACCTCGATACCTTCCTGTCTTGTAAGACGGTTAAAAGTTTTGACTGTAAATTGTAGGGTAAGTTTCCGATCTCATCAAGAAAAATTGTTCCGTCTTCTGCAAGTTCGAATCGTCCGGGCTTATCTTCTTGAGCACCCGTAAAGGCTCCCTTTTTATGACCAAATAATTCGCTCTCAAATAAACTTTCAGACAAAGCTCCTAAATCGACATGTACAAATGGACCCTGTTTAAAGGAGGAGCGTTTGTGAATCTCTCTGGCCAAATGTTGCTTTCCGGTTCCATTCTCTCCTAAAATCAAAATATTAGCATCCGTCACACTTACCTTATCGACAATCCTCATCACCTCACTCATAGCTCTTGAAGCACCTATTATGGGTCCAAATTTTTGATCTATGTTTCTTTCTAAAACCTGGTTAGCGGATTCCAGTAAAGCTACCTTATGCTTGGTTTTACTCAATTTTAGTCCAGCCTGAATCGTTGCCAGAAATTTTTCATTGGTCCAGGGCTTTAATATGAAATCAAAGGCTCCTTTTTTTATGGAATCAACTGCCAATTCGACTTCCCCATATGCCGTCATCAATATAATTACCATTTCAGGTTTGATACTTAAGATATGTTTGAGCCAGTACATTCCTTCCTTACCATCATTGAATCCTATTCGGTAATTCATGTCGAGTATGATCACATCAATAGACTCAGATGAAAGAAGCTGATTAAGTTCTTTGGGAGTATCACGTATAATAATTTTCGTGTACTGCTTTTTCAGCAAAAGTTTGGCCGATAAAAGAATGTCCTCATCGTCATCTATGATCAATATAGTGGCATTCGTTTTAGGCATGTCAATGGCTTCTGATATTAATTGCACTAAAGTACAAAATGTTCAATAACGAACAACACAATGTTCGAAAACGAACAGTTTTAAGTATTATTCAAAATTATAATTTATTGATTATCTGTGCTTTACATGTTTTATAGGTTATGGCACAAGGTTTGAATAATAAATGGTAACCCCTAAAAACAAACATTATGATTAGCATTTTAATCAACATCGTCATCGGCATCATCAACATTCTAGAATCAGTTTTATCTTGATCATCAAAATCTACAAGAAATAACCATTAAATCAATAATCATGAAAGCATTACTATATAACACCATAACCGAAACAAGAAATCACGAATTACAAGTACACTTTAGAAATAATAAAAGAGTTCAATGGTCAAATTACAGAAACTATATACATTAAGTCAACAAACCTAAGGTAATGAGACAAATTGGTATGGATAAAAAGATCGTTAAAAGGAAATGGACCGGGAAAAAAATAATGTATATCACCGGTGCCATTCTTTTTGTGCTACTTGCATTTTTCGGATTCAAATCGTTTAACAAAAAAATCTACAAAGTCAATGATTCCAGAATAACTGTGAAGGAAGTTATTGAAGGTCAGTTTCAAGACATGATACTTATTGAAGGCGACGTGGAATCTATCAACCTGGTGCTTGTCAATACTCTGGAAGGCGGATCGGTCAAGGAAATCTTTATAGAAGACGGAGTTTTCGTTGAGAAAGGTACTCCAATATTGCAGTTGAGTAACCCGTCAGCGACCCTTGGATATCTCAATCAGGAAACCGCTATCATTGAACAGATCAACAATCTTAGAAATTTAAAACTTGCCCTCGAAAAAGACCAAAGAAATCTGGATGAATCACTTATAGACAGTGAAAACTCGTTGGCCGAAACTACGCGGAGGTATAAAACTGATTCGGTGTTATTTTCAAAGGATGTGATTGCGAAGAATGATTATATAGATGTTAGGGAAAGCTACAAATACCAAAAAGATAAGAGAAACCTGCTGAACAACAATGTGAAGAAAAGCAGCCAGGATAATAAAATTCAGATATATCAGATCAATTTATCTATAGAGATGATGCAAAGAAATCTCGAAATGATCCACGAAAATATTGAGAAAATGCTTGTAAGGGCACCTGTTAGCGGGATGCTGTCTTCCTTTGATCCAGACATTGGCGAAACCTACGGGAGAAATCAAACGGTGGCAAAAATAGATGTGCAAGCAGGGTTTAAGATCAAAGGGCAGGTTGACGAATACTATCTGAGTTCTGTAAAACCAGGTCAGCTGGCTCGATTTTCTTTTGATGGCCAGTTAATCGACCTTAAAGTTAAAAAAGTATTGCCCGAAGTGGTGAATCGCAGGTTTGAAATTGAGCTGATATTTGTTGGAGACACGCCAGAGGATATCACAATTGGCCAGTCACTTCAGGTTCGATTAGAGCTCTCCAAAGCCCAACAATCTATCATGATCCCTAGAGGAAACTACTTTCAGGCTTCAGGTGGTCAATATGTCTTTGTTCTTGATGGTGAAGGCGAAGCACACAAACGCTTCATAAAACTGGGGAATCAAAATCCTAGTTATTATCAGGTTCTGGACGGTCTTGAAGAGGGAGAACGATTTATTACATCTTCTTATGAAGACTTTAAAAAATATGAAACAATAGTAATCAATTAAAATTTACAAAATGATCAAATTAGAAAACCTTAGCAAAGTATATAGAACAGATGAAATCGAATCGACTGCATTAAATCAAGTTTCATTTGAAATTCAAAAAGGTGAATTCGTTTCGGTTATGGGTCCTTCAGGATGTGGTAAATCAACGTTGCTTAACATTTTAGGAATGCTCGATAAACCTGAAAGTGGAAGTTATGAATTTCAAGGAACCGAAGTGGGTGGTCTCAATGAAAAAGGCCGATCGTCTGTTCGTAAACAGAATATTGGATTTATCTTTCAAAATTTCAACCTTATTGATGAGCTTACCGTGTTCGAGAATATCGAATTACCCCTGATTTACAATAAAGTGAGTGCTTCAGAACGCAAAAAACGAGTCAATGAGCTCATCGACAAAATAGGAATTTCACATAGGTCTTCTCACTTTCCTCAGCAACTATCCGGAGGGCAACAACAAAGAGTAGCAGTAGCAAGAGCATTGGTCACCAAACCGCCTTTGATTCTTGCAGATGAACCGACAGGAAACCTTGACAGTTCACATGGTAATGAAGTGATGGAATTACTTTGCAATTTAAACGATGCAGGAACCACTATTATTATGGTTACCCACTCCTCCCACGATGCCAGTTATTCGCAAAGAATTATCAATCTTCTGGATGGTCAAATCGTATCTGAGAAAAGATCTAAGCTTAATCAAGCGGCCATTTAATTAAATCCTATCAAAATGCTTAAGAATTATTTTAAAGTCGCCTTCAGAAACCTCAACAGAAATCGGGTTTATGCATTTATCAATATACTTGGTCTTGCTCTTGGGCTCACCGTAACCATCCTTGTTTTTATGTTTGTTAAGGATGAAACCAGCTATGACAAACATTGGTCAGATTCTGATCGGATTTACAGAACCGGTATCAAAGCGGATATGATGGGTCAAAAAATGGATGCTCCGGTATCACCAAGCCCAATGGCTCAGGCACTTAGAACAGAGTTTCAAGATGTTGAGGCCGCCACGAGATTAAATACGGTACGACAAGAAATTTTAATGAGACATGAACAGACAAAAGTTTATGTTCAAAAAGGGGTGTATGTTGATAGTACCTTCTTTAGCGTTTTCGATTATGAATTTGTTCATGGTGAGCCTAAAACGGCCCTTAATGAACCTAATGCCATCGTATTAACGGAGGAAACTGCTCGTAAATTATTTGGTGATGAAAATGCCATGGGTGGAATAGTAAACTATGATAATAGAAGAGATTATATCGTCAAAGGAATAGTTAAAGCTCCTATAGGACATGCTCATTTTACCTTTGATATGTTCATGGCTCAGAACGACATTCGAAACATTTGGATAAGCAATAATTTCTTTACGTATGTAAAACTAAAAGAAAATACGGATTTGGCCTCTTTTGAAGTCGAAATGAGAGATAATTTCATAAAGAAAATAGAGCCTAATGTTGAGACTTTTCTTAAAGTCACAATGGAAGAATTCATTGAAAATGGAAATAGTTTTGAATATCAATTACAACCCTTACAAAGCATTCATCTTCACTCCCATAAAGATTGGGAAATTCAACAAAATGGCAATATCATTTATGTCTATGTATTCATAGGTATCGCAATGCTTGTGATTCTTATCGCCGGAATTAATTTTATGAATCTTTCTACTGCTCGATCTGGTAAAAGAGCAAAAGAAGTTGGCGTAAGAAAGGTTTCTGGTGCTTCAAGAAATATGCTAATCGTTCAATTCTTGACAGAATCAATCATTCAAAGTTTTATGGCCCTCTTTCTGGCATTTATACTTGTAGAATTATTTTTACCTGGTTTTAATAATGTTATGGATACCAACCTTAATCTATTTAATGATTATTTGTGGCAAACAGTTGGTTTTACCTTACTAGTTACCATGTGCTATGGCCTATTTGCAGGTAGTTATCCGGCCTTTTTCCTTTCAGGGTTTAAACCTGTATCTGTGTTAAAAGGTGATCTTACCAAAACTAAAGGAGGGGCCATGTTGAGAAAATCTTTGGTAGTCACTCAGTTTGCTGCCTCTATTATTTTGATCATTGGCATGATTATCATATTCCAGCAAATTTCCTATCTACACAGTAAGGATATAGGGTTTAAAGGTGATCAGGTACTTATCGTTCCGATTCAAACTGATCAAATGACTGAAAACTTTAGAAACTATAAAGATATATTTCTAAAAAACAGTGCGGTACAAAGCGTTTCAAGAGCTTCTTATTTTCCTGGAGATACACCAAATCAAAATATGTTCGTTCTTGAAGGAACAGAAGAGCAACTGCCTCTTTGGAATATGGAGGTTGATTTTGATTTCTTTAAAACACTCGATGTTCAATTGTCAGAAGGCAGATTGTTTGATATAGAAAAAGACAATGATTCCATTCCTACCTTTATTCTTAATGAAACTGCCATTAGAAGTCTAAATGTTGAAAACGCAGTTGGAAAAAGAATGGGCCATTTTCATGGAGAGGAAGGCGAATTAAGATATGGAAACATTGTTGGTATCGTAAAGGATTTTCACATTGAAGGATTCGAACAGCCAATAAGACCTATGGTTCTCTCGGTGAGTAATCAAGTTTGGTTTACAGCCTTTAAAATATCACCAGAAAATATGAATTCTACGATTGCCTATTTAGAAAAAGAATGGAATAAATTGGAACCATCTCATCCCTTTCGTTATACTTTTTTAGATGAGAAATTCGGATCAATGTTCAAACAACAGGAAAACTTCGGATCAATGTTTTTATATCTAACCATATTAGCCATTATCATTTCGTCAATGGGATTATATGGCCTGGCATCTTATACAGCAGAGCAAAGAACAAAAGAAATAGGTGTAAGAAAGGTTTTGGGTGCTTCTGTTGGGCAGATCATGAATATGCTGAATAAGGACTTTATGAAACTGGTATTGATCGCCAATATCTTTGCCTGGCCAATTTCCTATCTTTTGGCTAAAGATTGGCTGTCAAATTTTTCGTATCAGATCGATATCCCAATATTACCATTTTTATTTGCTACCCTCGTGGCATTGATTATTGCCTTGATAACTGTAAGTACACAATCGTATATGGCAGCTAACTCCGATCCAGTTGACGCCCTGAAGTATGAATAAATCTTAATCTAATATGTGTCTAATCTGAAAATGGTCAAGTGTAAGCTTGACCATTTTTTTATGTAAAAATCCGAACTATTTTATCTAATCTTCTTGAATAAGTTTACTTTTTTTATTGATAATCATAAAATAATAATCTAGATTTTAGAAATTATTTAAGTCTCTGTGATTCATGAAATTCCTTTATCTTCACATTGACTTTTTTCTAAGAAATCAGGGTCAAAAATGATTTAAAAAATGCGGTGGATAGTAAAAGACAAGCCTGATACCAACAAAACTGAAGAACTTTCCAAATCTCTTGGTATCGATCCAATTTTGAGCAGTATTCTGGTACAGAGAGGTATAGATAGTTTTGATAAGGCTAAACATTTTTTTAGGCCTTCCGTGGAGGAACTTCATAACCCGTTTTTGATGAAGGACATGGAAAAAGCGGTACATAGAATCCAGCGGGCAATGGATCAAAATGAGAACATTATGATCTACGGAGACTATGATGTTGACGGTACAACAGCAGTATCATTGGTTTATGATTATTTAAGAACCCGATATCATAATATTGCCACCTATATTCCTGACCGATATAAAGAGGGTTATGGTATTTCTTTTGCCGGAATAGATTTTGCAGAAGACAACGAGATTGATTTGATTATAGCCTTGGATTGCGGAATAAAGGCCATTGATAAAGTAGCATATGCCAATGAAAAAGGTGTTGATTTTATCATCTGTGATCATCATCGCCCCGGTGAAATCCTTCCCGAGGCAGTGGCCGTTTTAGACCCCAAAAGAAAAGATTGTTCCTATCCCTATGATGAATTGTGCGGTTGTGGCATCGGTTTTAAACTGGTCCAGGCTCTTGGGCAGGTAAACGGGGAAAGCCTTCAAGACTTAGTTCCCTATCTGGATCTTGTGGCCACAGCGATTGCAGCTGATATTGTTCCTCTTACGGGAGAAAACAGAATTCTTAGTTATTTCGGATTAAAGGTCATCAATCAAAAACCTCGGCCCGGAATTAAAGCTTTAGTACACCAGGTTAAAAAAAAATCTTTGGATATCACTGATGTGGTTTTTATCATAGCACCTAGAATTAATGCGGCAGGCAGAATGAAACATGGGTCTTTCGCGGTAGAATTACTTATTGAAGAAAATTTTGAAACGGCCCTGGAGTTTGCCTCATCCATCAATACCTATAATGCTGAAAGAAAGGAAGTAGAGCAACGTATTACCAAAGAAGCTCTTGTTCAAATAAAGGAAAACAAGGAAGAAAAAGCATTTTCAACGGTTGTCTATGACGATTCATGGCACAAAGGCGTCATTGGGATAGTCGCTTCGCGACTTATTGAACAATACTATAGACCAACGCTCGTATTTACAAAAAGCGGTGACAAACTTGCTGCTTCTGCAAGATCTGTAAAAGGCTTTGATGTTTACAATGCTTTGAACTCTTGCAGCGATTTAATCGAGCAATTTGGTGGTCATAAATATGCAGCTGGTCTAACCCTTGACCCTAAGAACTATAAGAAGTTTAAAGAACGGTTCGAGTCTGTGGTTCATCAAACAATTCCAAGGGAATGTCTTGAACGACAGATTATCATTGACCGTGATTTGTTTCTATCTGATATCGACTCAAAATTTCACAGAATTCTAAAACAGTTAGGCCCCTTTGGGCCACAGAATATGAAACCTGTCTTTATGGCCAGCGGATTAAGAGATAACGGGTATGGCAGAAGAATTGGTGAAAATGAAGACCATCTCAAATTAAACATCATAACAGGAGCAGATCAAAAAACATATAATGCCATTGGCTTCAGACTTGGTCATAAATATGATCTGATCTGCCAAGGCAAAACCTTTAAAGCTGCCTTCACCATTGAAGAAAACCATTGGAATGGAATCACTTCCTTACAACTTAATATAAAAGACCTGCAGGAGGATAGCTGAGTCAACTAGTATTTTAACTGTTTGAGATCGTGAATGGTCTTGGTAGGATTGTCACTTTTAAAAACAAAACTTCCGGCAACGAGAACATTAGCACCGGTAGTAACAAGTTGATCGGCATTTTTGTTATTGACGCCACCATCTATTTCGATGACAGCATTTGATCCGCTCTTCTCGATCAATTGCTTTAACTCACTGATTTTTTTATAGGTGTTTTCAATAAAACTCTGACCTCCAAAGCCAGGATTTACACTCATGATAAGTACGAGGTCCAGATCTTTTATGATGTCATCTAAAACTGCAACCGGAGTATGCGGATTTAATGAAACACCGGCCTGCATTCCTTCTTGTTTAATGGCCTGAACCGTTCGGTGTAAATGCTTACAGGCCTCATAATGTACCGTCAAAATATCAGCTCCCACCTTTTTAAAATCTTTTATAAACCTGTCGGGATCCACTATCATCAAATGAACATCCATGATTTTAGTCGCATGCTTTTTGATAGCAGCAATCACTGGCATTCCAAACGAAATATTAGGCACAAAAACGCCGTCCATTACATCAATATGAAACCAGTCTGCTTCACTTTGGTTGACCATTTCAATATCTCTCTGTAAATTTGCGAAATCCGCCGCCAGAATGGAAGGTGCTATAAGGTGTGACATGATATGTTTTTTTTGTAAAATTAACACAAAAAATAAAAAAGCCTGTGAATAATCACAGGCTTTTTTAAAATCTATCTTAATCTAATCTATTAGCCAAGATATGTTCTCAAAATTTTACTTCTTGAGGTATGTTTTAATCTTCTGATAGCCTTTTCTTTTATTTGTCTCACTCTTTCACGCGTAAGGTCAAACGTTTCACCTATTTCTTCCAATGTCATGGGATGCCCATCTCCTAAACCAAAGTATAGTTTAACAACATCGGCTTCTCTTGGTGTCAAAGTCTCTAAAGCTCTTAAAATTTCCACTTTTAAAGATTCGTGTAATAAGCTTTTGTCTGGATTAGGTGATTCCCCAGAATTTAAAACATCGTAAAGATTTGAATCCTCACCTTCAATTAAGGGCGCATCCATTGATACATGTCGTCCTGAATTCTTCATGGATTCCTTAACATCACTAATGGTCATGTCTAATTCCTTAGCAATTTCTTCCGCAGAAGGAGGTCGTTCATTTTCCTGTTCTAATCTCGCAAATGTCTTATTGATCTTATTAATTGAACCAATTTTGTTTAAAGGCAATCGAACAATTCTCGATTGTTCTGCCAAAGCCTGTAAAATTGATTGTCTAATCCACCAAACCGCATAAGAAATAAACTTAAACCCTCTGGTTTCATCAAATCTTTTGCCTGCCTTGATCAGTCCAAGATTACCTTCATTGATCAAATCCGGTAAGGTCAAACCTTGATTTTGATATTGTTTTGCAACAGAAACCACGAATCTTAAATTTGCCTTGGTCAATTTTTCCAATGCTAACTGATCTCCTGCCTTAATTTTTTGAGCCAGTTCTACCTCCATGTCGGCTGTAATCAAATCAACCTTTCCTATTTCTTGCAAATATTTATCCAAAGAAGCAGTTTCCCTATTCGTAACTTGTTTAGTTATTTTTAGTTGTCTCATTAAAAATTTGGAATTTTAATTCAAAAGGTTTTATCGTGTATAATATTATACGCACGAAATACATTAAATGTTACAAAATCTCAAAAAAAAAAACCTCAAAAAAAAATATTTTGAGGTTTTATATAAATGCTAAAAAGGATCTCTAATCTCTTTTTCTATCGTCTCTACGATTATCACGTCCGCCTCTACTATCACGTCCGCCTCTGTCATTTCTCTCTCTTGGCGGTCTTTCAACAAAGCCCTCTGGCTTTGGTAAAATCGCCTTACGAGATACTTTCTCTTTACGTGTTCTTGGATCAACACCGAAGTATTTAACCTCAAATACATCACCCATGTTTACAACGTCGCTAACATTTTCTGTTCGTTCCCATGCCAATTCACTTACGTGCAACAACACTTCGTTTCCAGGCGCTTCAATATATTCTACAACAGCACCAAAGTCTAACATTTTAATCACCTTAACTTCGTAAACGTTTCCTTTTTCAGGTTTGAATAATATAGAATCAATTTTTGCCATTACAGCATCAATGCCTTCACTACCTACACCTAAAATT
>CAZQRD010000050.1:0-19609 GCA_964595535.1 uncultured Flavobacteriaceae bacterium
CTTAGTCCTTAACACTTATCCCTAGAACCAAAACCCTACATTGATATACCAATAATTTTGGTTGTTGTCGGGATTCCAGGAATACAACAATTCTATAGGTCCAATGACCGTATTTACACCATAACCTGCAGCATAACCTATTTTTGTATCTTCAAAAATTCTTCCATCGTTCCATATATCATCATTAATACGGCCAAAATTACCCATGAAAGAAACAAAGTTCTTTTTAAATATTTCAACCCTTGCAGTTAGAGCTGTTCTTAAAAAGGCAGATTCGTTTAATTCGGAAAAGCCATAGCCGTAAAAAGGAACGAATGTATTGATATAATTTTCATTATAACCACCGAGATGATAATCCAACACTTCATTATCGTTGTTCCCCATAGTGACACCTGCTTCGGAAAGCACATGAAATGTAAGTTTATCAAAAAAAGTATGGGCAAAACCAATCCTCCCCGACAGCTGCGAAAAAGGGGTGAAAACATCATTATAATCACTCGAAACCCCATAGAGGGTATAATCAGCATTAAAGAAAACACCTTTTTTAGGGAAATACTTGGCGTCATAAGTATCCAACATAATTTTACCAAAAGCATTTAAATAATGACTTCGTTCAAAATAAATCCTATTGGTGTCATCATCGACAATTTCATCGGTAAATGCATTGATGAATTTATGCTCGATCCCCACTCTAAATGCCCATCGGTCTTTAACCGTTGATTGTAGAAAAAGTCTAGTTGTAAAATCAATATACCGCAAGGATATTTTTAATCCTGAATCCAACGGACCCCCGACATTAGGAAGTGCACTTGTTACTATATCCGATTTGAAGGTATTGTATCGGGTATTTAAACCAAAACTCCAATTAAAACCATTGTCATAGAAGTAATCAATATTATATCTGAGATTATCACCAACCACAAAATCCGCCGATATAAAATCATTCTTAAAGAACAAATGTTTGTTGGTCAAATTAATCAGAATACCGGTTTTATAAAGGTCGTCATAATGTGCCCCGAATTGGATCAAAGTTTTTTCCTTTTTCTCAATGATTTCAAATTCTACATTCATTCCTTCTTCAGAAGGGATCAATTTATAAAAAACACTTTCGAAATTTCCAGTGGCTGTCAAAACATCAATGCCTCTCATAAAATCTTGTCGACTAATCCTCTCGTTTTTTTCCAGACCTAACTTTTTAATGCAATACTTATCAGTATAGTTTCTGTTGCCTTTTATCAACACCTCATTAATCAAAAATTCATCACTAAAAGAAAAAGCATGAATAGATCTTTTTCGTGCAGGCCCATTTTGCCGAGCGGCTAATGCTATAAGCTGATCTTCCACCTTGTCTGCAGCGATTTTACCTCTTCTCATGATCTCTTCACTTTGATCGAAGGAGAGCGTAGTGAAGTCATCTAATTCAGGTCTGATATGTAAATCTGATTTCTCTATCTTTTCTTCCCACTTACTATACATCTGAAAACCCGCTATCTGCATCAATATTTCTGGTAGCGTATTGAGGTTTTCAATGTCCTTAAGGCCTGTTGACACATTAACTCCGATAATATAGTCAACCCCTTTTTCCTTCATCTTTTCCACCGGAAAATTATCTACAATACCACCATCCACCAAGACCTTGCCATCCATCTTTACAGGTGTCAATAATCCCGGAAATGAACCACTCGCCCGAATTGCTTCAGGAAGAAAGCCTTTATCTAACAAGACTTCTTCGCCTGTTTCTAAATCGGTAGCAATACAAAAGAAAGGTATGTCTAATTTGCTAAAATCATCTACTTCATGAACGTGCTCGGTAAGTTGGGAAAACACGTTAAAAGCACTTTGACCGTTTGAAACAGCCGAAGGCAACTCAATCTTTCTTTTTACAAGGGGCAGAGAAATAGCATATTTATCGCCATTCTCCTTTTGATAGAAGGAGCTAACCTCTCTTGGAAGTTCATCCCTAACAAGACCATTCAGGTCGTAAACATGTAAAACCGAATCCAGTTCCTTTGCACTATAACCAGAGGCATAAAGACCACCAATAATGGCACCCATGCTTGTTCCAGCAATATAATCGATCCTCACACCTACCTCATCGAGTTTTTTTAAAACCTCAATATGAGCAAAACCCTTTGCACCTCCCCCGCTCAAAACCAAGCCTATTTTTATATCCTCCTGAGCTGGCGCTTGCTCCTGGGACTGCAACACAGGTATCGATATTAAATATAAAACTATAATGAAATATCTCATGAACTCGATTTTGGGGACTGTTCGATTTTAAAATGTTGGCTCACTTTGCTCGCCTTATCCTTACCTATAAGTTGCTCCAAATCTTGAAAGGTTGCAGTTTTGAGCCTTTTTATTGACTTAAATTTTTTCAATAAGGCCAAAATGGTTTTTTCACCAATACCGTCAATATTTGAAAGATCACTGTTGATGGCTCCTTTGCTACGTTTATTTCGATGGTGTATAATCCCAAACCTATGTGCCTCATTTCGCAATTGTTGAATGATCTTAAGCGATTCCGATTTCTTATCAAGGTACAGGGGTATAGTATCACCAGGGTAATAGATTTCCTCCAGTCGTTTTGCAATACCAATAATGGCAATTTTACCTCTCAAACCCAATACGTCAAGACTTTTTAAGGCAGATGACAGTTGTCCCTTTCCTCCGTCAATAACAATGAGCTGGGGAAGATCTCTTTCTTCGTCCAACAGTCTTTTATATCTTCTATGAACCACTTCTTCCATGGAAGCATAATCATCAGGCCCTTCAACCGTTTTAATATTAAAATGACGGTATTCCTTTTTATCGGGTTTGCCATTCTTAAAGACTACGCAGGCAGCCACTGGATGACTACCTTGTATATTGGAGTTGTCAAAACATTCAATATGTCTGGGTTCTTCTTTGAGTCGCAGGTCCTTTTGCATTTGGGCCATAATCCTTTTGGTATGCCTATCAGGATCAATGATTTGAATTTGTTTAAAACGTTCCTGTCTAAAATATTTGGCATTGCGAACAGATAATTCAACAATACGTTTTTTATCTCCTTGTTTTGGAATCGTTACCTTAACAAGGTCGCCAATATTGACCGAAATTGGGGTATAAATTTCTGGAGATGAAGAATGTAAACGTTCTCGAATTTCTATAATAGCCAATTCCAGTAATGACTTATCATCCTCATCTAATTTTTTTTTGATCTCCACGGTATGCGATTGGATGATTGCTCCGTTCACGATCTTAAGAAAGTTCACATAGGCGAAAGACTCATCTGAAACAATACTAAATACATCAACATCGGTAATTGAAGGGTTCACCACGGTAGACCTTGCCTGATAATTGGACAACAATTCAATCTTTTCCTTAATTTTTTGAGCTTCCTCAAATTCCGATCTCTCGGCAAAATCGAGCATTAACTGTTCAAAACGTTTTATAGATGATCGAAAATGTCCTTTGATAATATTCCGGATCTCTTTGATGTCCTGATCGTAATCTTCCTCTGATTGCAGCCCTTCACAAGCTCCTTTACAATTCTTAATATGATATTCCAAACAGATCTTGTACTTCTCATTTTCGATATTCTCGGAAGAGAGGTTATAGGCACAGCTCCTCAATGGGTATAATTCCTTGATCAATGATAATAAGGCCCTCACCGTTTTTACAGAAGTGTATGGACCAAAATATTCAGAACCGTCCTTCCAAACATTTCTTGTTAGAAACACTCTGGGAAAAGCTTCTTTTTTGATACAAATCCATGGATAAGTCTTATCATCTTTCAAAAGAACATTATATCTTGGTTGATACTTCTTTATCAGATTATTCTCGAGTAAAAGGGCATCTGTTTCGGTTTCCACTACTATATGCTTGATCTGAGCAATCTTCTTCACCAAAACCCTCGTTTTTCCATTTTCATGATTCTTTGTAAAATAAGATGCCACTCTTTTTTTAAGGTTCTTTGCCTTGCCTATGTACAACAGTTTGTCGGCCCGGTCAAAGTATTGGTATACTCCGGGCGAATCAGGAAGAGATTTTATTTGAACTTCTAATTCCACTTACAGTCCTTTTTATAGTCATTCGGTTCACTAAAAACCGTGTATTCAGCGCTAAAATGTAATATCTCTCTCAACACAGCCATTCCTTTTTTGAAAACTTGTTCAAAGTTTATTCGGATTTCCTTAGCAATTCCATCAAAATCTTTGATTTATCACAGTTCATTTGAGTCAAAAACTACAATTGGACAATTAAAATTTAAATCTTTAAGATTTCAATAAAAACTTTTATTTGCTACGAGAAGCCTTGTTTATCATGCCTTTATCCACACAATATTCGTATTTTTACACTTCCAAAATACATCATAAAAATACGTTTTTAAAATACAAGGAAATGAAATATTGGAAAAAACTTCCCCATCATAGTTTGCAGTTAAGAATTGAAAATGCCCTTAAAGAAAATGTCGATTTTGAGAAGGACACTTCTCTTGGCTATCCTGCTTCTAAACTGGACGACAAGGTATTTTACAGTGACGCCCCCTTTTTAAAGGATGCGCCTACCCTTAAAACCTATGTGGCCAATCCAAATCACATTGGTTGTCATACTTTTGGTTCATCTGAGAGTGCCTTTAAGGGAACACAGGAAATTGAACGTGAAGTCTTAAGAGTATTGGCGGTTGATTTCTTTAAAATGGAGGATGAACAATTCGATGGATATATCGCCCCAGGAGGTACTGAAGCAAATATCCAGGCCATATGGGTGTTTAGGAACTATTTCAATAATCATTTTAGTGCTAAAAATAGTGAGATTGCAATTCTGGCTTCAGAAGATACACATTATTCTATTCCCAAGGCTTCCAACCTACTCAGTTTGGACCTTCTTAGTATTCCTGTAAACTTTGAGAGCAGAGAAATTGATCCGGTTGCTTTAGAAAGCATTGTTAAGGAGGCTGTTGCGGATGGTAAAAAATATTTTATCGTTATCGCCAACATGGCTACCACTATGTTCGGTTCGGTAGATGATCCTGATGTTTATACTGATTTGCTTGAAACGTTGAAACTGGATTATAAATTACACATTGATGGTGCATACGGAGGTTTTATTTATCCCTTCAGTAACCTTAAGTCAAAAATTAACTTTAGTAATCCGAAGGTTTCCTCTATAACCATCGATGCCCATAAAATGTTACAGGCACCATACGGAACAGGCGTTTATGTATGCAGAAAAGGTCTTATAGAAAATGTGCTCACCAAAGAAGCTGAGTATGTGGAAGGAATGGACCTTACCCTTTGCGGAAGCAGATCAGGAGCGAATGCTATTGCCGTTTATATGATCCTCTTTACTTACGGGCCATATGGATGGTACGAGAAGATAAGTGTACTGTTGATGAGAACAAATTGGTTTTGTAAACAACTCGAGCAGTTAGAAATTCCTTATTTCAGAAATGAAAATATGAATATAGTGACCTTGTATTCCTCTCATGTTCCTAAAGATCTTGCTGAGAAATTCGATTTGGTCCCCGAACAGCATAATGAAAATAATCAATGGTATAAAGTTGTGATTATGGATCACGTGGAAATAGACAATTTACTAGAATTCATTGATGCCCTAAAAGACCGAATGAAACCAGCTTAATTCAGGTTATGCTCCTCTGCAATAATCTCTGAAGCATCTGGCTTTTTTTTTGGAAAAATTGTCTTATTGAAAACAATTAACAGACCTACGCCAGTACTGATAGCAGTGTCAGCAATATTAAAAACCGGATCAAAAAACGTGAGATTCCGATTTTCAAAAAGTGAAAAATGATCACCCCCAACGAACGGTAGCCATTCGGGTGCATCAAAACTTATACTCGGTACCCAATCTGGAAGTATGGTATCTACTATTGGAAAATATAGCATATCCACTACTTTTCCGTGGAACAGAGAATTGTACCCTCCTTCATCGGGCAGAAAGGTTGCTAATTTTTGATAACTATCGCTAAAGAAAATTCCATAAAAAACAGAATCGATAATATTTCCCAATGCTCCGGCAAAGATCAATGCGATTGCTGTAACTAAAATTTTATGTGCATTGTTTTTGATTGCATCATACAACCAATATCCAATTCCCGCAATGGCGACTAATCTGAACAAGGTTAAAAAGAGTTTCCCAGACTTACCGCCAAATTCCTTTCCCCAGGCCATTCCGTTGTTCTCTAAAAAATGGATCCTAAACCAATCCAGGCCCAAAACCTGAATCTCTTCACTCAACACAAAATGAGTCTTTATATAGATTTTGGAAACCTGATCTATCAAAAGTAGGACGATGATAATAAAGAGTGCTCTTTTCACGAATTTCTGATCTTAATTCAATCTTGTTAAATGTTTTTTAAGGCGATACAATAATACTAAAAATTAGCCTTTCGATCCATATAAATAAATATTAGCCAGAATAGTTCTGATCAGTAAGGAATTTTTTGGATCTCCAATTGTTTCATTCAGCTTCTTCTTAGGTCTTTCAGCACTTTTCACTGACAAATTGTGCACCAATATTCCCAGATTCGTTTCAGCATCAATTTTTGTGTTCATGACTTCATGGACAAATACACTTCCTGAATTCATCTGGACCGTAACAGGATTCCTCATTCCATTCAACTTGACAATTCCATCTTCAACCTTCAAGTTTAATGTTCCGTCAAAGTCTTTGGCATAAAAATTTCCTTCGATGACAGATATATACAACTGTTTATTTTTAGGAACATAAATTTGATAGGAAGCGTAATTAGGCTGAACACTACATACTTTGTCTTGATCGCGTATTACTTCTTTTGAAGACAATTCAAAGTCTTTTAGTAACACATGACCGTTTATTTCGATTATCTGGAAATTAGGTGCTTGTATAGATCCTTCTGCCTTGACAAATATCTCAGATTCACTATCTGAATTAAATAATTGAATATGGTCAATAAGATCAAATTCAACAACAATCTTTTCAAATTTAGAGTTGAACCTTTTCTCTACAATCTCCTGGCTGAAAGCAAATACTGTACAGAAGATAAGGGCCAATGAATATGATCCTTTTAACCTGCCGTATCTGTTTAATTTCCTAATATTGCTGATTCTTAGCTTCTATACTTAACGTTGCATGCGGAACCAATTTCAATCGTTCCTTTTGAATAAGATTTCCAGTAACCCGGCAAATACCATAAGATTTATTTTCGATTCTTAAAAGGGCATTCTTTAAATCTCTTATGAATTTTTCCTGACGTATAGCCAACTGAACATTTGCTTCCTTTGACATGGTTTCAGAACCTTCCTCAAAAGCCTTAAAGGTTGGAGAGGTATCATCCGTACCATTATTACTATCATTTTTAAACGTACTTTCAATCAATGTAAGGTCTTCTTGTGCTTGATTGATCTTTTCTTCGATGATCGATTTAAACTCCGTTAAATCCTTATCTGCATATCTGATTTTATTCTCGCTCATTACTTAATCTTTTCTAAGAATAATGCTGTATTTACTTGATCAAATACAATACTATTTCCATTTTCAACTTCTTCTTTTAATATTAATTCTTTTGCTAATGTTTCGTTTTTAATATATTCTGCATTCGACTCGACCGCTTTGTCGACAATCCCATCCTTTTTTATATAAAGAATGATCTTGTCTGTGACCTCCAGCCCACTTTCCTTTCTCAAATTCTGAATTCTGTTTACCAATTCTCTGGCAATTCCTTCATCCTTTAGCTCCTTTGATATAGAAACGTCTAAGGCCACTGTTAAATTGCCCTGATTTGCAACTAACCACCCTTCAATATCCTGAGTGCTAATCTCAACTTCCTGTAAAAGCAATTTTACTTCTTTACCATTAACTTGAATGGATAATTCACCTTCTCTGTCAATAATACCGATCTCCTCATCCGACAAAGCGTTGATCGCCTGTGAAACAAATCTCATATCCTTGCCATATTTTGGCCCAAGTACTTTAAAATTTGGTTTGATATTCTTAACAAGAATATCCGAAGCATCATGCAAGAGTTCCACTTCTTTGACATTTACTTCCGAAATGATCAAATCAGATACTGCCTCTATGTCCAATTTATCTTGCTCATCCGTAACAGGAATCATTATTTTCTGCAAGGGTTGACGAACTTTAATCATTTCCCTTTTCCTTAATGACAATACCATAGAGGAAATGGATTGAGCCTTTTGCATTTTTCTTTCCAGTGACGAATCGATCAATGTTTCATCGGCTTTTGGAAATTCACCCAAATGTACTGAACTAAATTTATTTTTAGTAACGTTTTTTGTTAAATCTCGATACAAATTGTCCATAAAAAATGGCGCTATGGGTGAAGCCATTTTTGCTATGTTAAGCAGACAAGTATAAAGTGTCTGATAGGCTGAGATCTTATCCTTTTCATAATCTCCTTTCCAAAATCTTCTTCGACATAATCTAACATACCAGTTACTCAAATTTTCACCTACAAAATCCTGTATGGCTCTTGCTGCCTTAGTAGGCTCGTAATCATCATAGTAGTTCTCGACTTTTTTGATCAGTGAATTTAACTCCGACAGCACCCATCGGTCAATCTCAGGTCGTTCATCTATTTCGATCTCTTTTTCAGAATACGAGAAGGTGTCGATATTTGCGTAAAGAGAAAAGAAGGAATAGGTATTATAAAGCGTCCCAAAGAATTTTCTTCTGACCTCTTCAATCCCTTCCATATCAAATTTCAAATTATCCCAAGGGTTGGAGTTGGAGATCATATACCACCTTGTAGCATCAGGCCCATACTTTTTCATGGTCTCAAAAGGATCGATGGCATTACCAAGTCTCTTCGACATTTTTTTGCCAGTTTTGTCAAGTACCAATCCATTAGAAACAACATTCTTATAGGCGATACTGTCAAAATTCATTGTTGCGATGGCGTGCAACGTATAGAACCATCCTCTTGTCTGATCAACTCCTTCGGCGATAAAATCGGCCGGATAAAATCCATTCTGATCTATTTTTTTCTTATTCTCAAAAGGATAATGCCATTGAGCATAAGGCATGGCTCCTGAATCAAACCAAACATCAATTAGATCGGATTCTCTTTTCATGGCCTGACCTGATGAGGATACGAGAATGATCTGATCAACAATATTCTTATGAAGATCGATCTTGTCATAATTATCTTCACTCATATCACCCACCACAAAATCTTCAAAAATATCCTTATTCATGAAGCCTTTGTCAACCGATTTTTTCATTTCGGTTTTTAATTCTTCCACTGAACCGATGATGAGCTCTTCCGATCCATCCTTGGTTCTCCAGATAGGTAAGGGCGTTCCCCAAAATCTTGATCTTGACAGGTTCCAATCATTCGCATTTTGCAACCAGTTGCCAAATCTACCTTCACCTGTTGATTTGGGTTTCCAGTTGATCGACTGATTAAGTTCAAACATTCTGTCTCTTTTATCAGTCACTTTTATGAACCAGGAGTCCAACGGATAGTAGAGTATTGGTTTATCTGTTCTCCAGCAATTTGGATAGCTGTGCTTGTATTTTTCAACCTTAAAAGCTCTGTTTTCTTCCTTTAGCCTGATAGCGATCTCAACATCAACCGATCTTTCAGGTTGTTGATCATCATCATAATATTCATTCTTTACATATTTCCCTGCGTACTCACCCATCTGTGAAGTGAATCTGCCCTGAAGATCGACCAGAGGAACCGGATTGTTATGGTCATCCAGCACAAGCAATGGAGGAACCTCCGGTTTTGCCTGTTTTGCAACCATCGCATCATCCGCTCCAAAAGTAGGGGCCGTGTGTACGATTCCTGTACCATCCTCTGTGGTAACAAAATCTCCTGCAATAACTCTAAACGCGTTCTCAGAACCCTCATACGGAAGGGCAAATGGCAATAACTGCTCATATCTGGTTTCAATGAGGTCAGCACCTTTGCATTCGGCAATTATTCTAAATGGAATAGCCTTATCACCTTCTTTAAAATCTGTTAACTCTTCGTCATTATGGACCTCCTTAAATTTCTTAGCTAACTGATACCCCACCAGTTTTTTTGCCAAAACTACATTGATCGGCTCAAAAGTATATTGGTTATAAGTACTCAGTACTACATAATCTATTTTCTTCCCTACTGTCAAAGCCGTATTCGAAGGCAAGGTCCAGGGTGTAGTGGTCCATGCCAAAATATACAGATCTCCCTTGATGTTTTTGAGGATTTCAGGAAGGGTTGATTTTATTGTTTTAAACTGTGCCACTATTGTGGTATCAGTAACGTCTTGATATGTTCCCGGCTGGTTTAATTCATGTGAACTTAGCCCCGTTCCTGCCTTAGGCGAATATGGTTGTATAGTATATCCTTTGTAAAGTAATCCCTTTTGGTAAAGCTCTTTGAGCAACCACCAAAGAGTCTCCATATATTTTGGCTTATACGTCACATAAGGATCATTCATATCAACCCAGTGTCCCATTTTTTTAGTGAGATCTTCCCAAACATCTGTATATCTAAGAACCGCCTTTTTACAAGCCTGGTTGTATTCCTCAACACTTATTTTTTTTCCAATGTCTTCCTTTGTAATGCCCAGCTCCTTTTCTACTCCTAACTCAATTGGCAATCCATGCGTATCCCAACCTGCTTTTCGTTGAACCTGAAAGCCTTGAAGGGTCTTATATCTACAAAAAAGATCTTTGATGGCTCTTCCCATAACATGGTGTATACCAGGAAGCCCATTTGCTGAAGGTGGACCTTCAAAAAACACAAAGGGTTCCTTCCCTTCTCTCGAGCTAATGCTCTGTTCGAATATGCCATTCTCCTCCCAAAATTCAAGAGTTTTATCGGCAATATTCGGAAGATTCAATCCCTTATACTCTTTAAAAGTCTGACTCATGTTTTCTTGCAAATTCTATTAAATTTTGCAAAAGTACATATTTTCTGAGTGTTTTCAATCATATCCATAAAAAAAGCATCACGCTGAGGCGTGATGCTTTTCATTTTTTTATTACTGGTTCATTTACTATTTTCTGATTACTCTAAATTCAGTTCTTTTATTTTGTCTATGTTCTAATTCTGTACATTTTACACCATTTGAACAGTCATTGACCAATTTGGATTCACCAAATCCTTTTCCTGTAATTCTTCTCGAATCGATACCGATGCCAATCAAGTAACTTACCGTTTCTGAGGCACGTTTCTGAGAGAGCCACATATTATAACCATCACCTCCCCTTGAATCAGTATGTGAACCAAACTGTATAATCATATCTGGAAATTTGCCCATTAATCGAGCAACCTTAGCCAGCTCATCATAGGAACTCTCCAGTATGTTTGCCTCATTCAGTTCAAATTCGATGGATCTTACATTGAGTATTTCTTTACCATTTACATTGATGAATTCCTTCTCATCCAAATATAAGGTTACTTTGTTCTCGTATGTATTTTCACGACTAGTCACCAAAGTAGTATCAATATCAAAATAACCAAATTTATCTCCTTCAATCTTGTAATTCACTCCACACTTGACCTTAAAGAAGAATTCACCATTATTCAAAGTCTCCAATCTTCTGATCTTTTCTCCCTTACTGTTATAAATGGTTGCGAAGGCATTAGATAAAGGTTGCTCAGTTTTTTTATCTCGAATAACCCCTTGAACGACCTGGTCACAAATAGGATTTACCGTCAATTCTTCAAAGTGATAAATGTCGTCATCTCCTTTACCTCCTCTTCTATTGGAAGAAAAATACCCTTTTTGTGTTGCTTTATCAATGATAAAGGAAATATCATCCCCCTTGCTATTCATAGGTTTTCCAAGATGAATGGGCTCTTCTATTGATCCGTCAAGCTTGGTCATATAAATATCGAAGCCGCCTTCTCCTCCAGGTTTGTTGGAAGAAAAGTAGATAATATCCCCGTCAATGTACGGACTGTATTCTTTGTATTTTGAATTCACCTTAGGTCCGAGATTCTTTGGTGCCCCATAATGTCCGTTGTTTACACTGACTTCATAGATGTCTGTTCCTCCAAAGCCACCAGGCATATCTGAGATGTAATAGAGCTTTTTTCCATCTTTTGATATAAAAGGATGGCCTGTGCTAAATTTGTCATTATTAAAGGGTAATGTCATAACATTGGTCCTGCTTCCTGACGTTCCAATCGTCGCTTTGAAAATCTTCAGGTTACTGGATCTTACCTTACCTCCCATGTAATTATTCGATGTAAAATAAATTTCAGAAAGATCCGGTGAAAATGCGACCATGGCATCATGGTATTTTGAGTTTACTGCATTAGAAAAAGGTCTAATTCTTGTAATCTCTCCGTTTTCTTCTACATTACCAATATAAAGATCGAGAAAAGGCTGGTCATTTCCTTCCCATGTTTTATTCGAAATCCCATTCTTTCTTGAGGAAGAAAACACTATTTTGTCTCTACCGTAAAAAGTCGTTCCAAAATCTCCATTCTCCGAATTTCCTTCCAAGCTTTTCACTTTGTATTGGGCAGCCGTAAGCTGTGAATATGCAGTGACTGATATCAATAGAAAAACGATGATACATATACTTTTCATATAACAATAAAACTTTATAAAAAAGCCAACGAAATTCGTTGGCTTTTAGTATTTGAAGGGCTTACATTTTTAAGATCACAAACTCCGTACGCCTGTTCATGGCATGCTGCGTTTCTGTACATTCCACCCCGTCTGAACAGCCATTGATCAATTGTGTTTCGCCATATCCTTTTCCTGTGATTCTACTTGGATCGACTCCATTATCAATGATATAATTGACCGTTGATGATGCCCTACGGGTCGACAACCAATTATTATAGCCAAAAATACCTCTTGAATCAGTATGTGAGCCTGATTCTATAATCATGTCAGGATATTTGTTCATTAGTTCAACCACCTTATCGAGTTCTGTTTTGGCTTCCTTATTTAGGTAGGAAGAGTTTAATTCGAAATAGATTGGTTCTATATTCACTACATAGGTACTAGGTCTTACTTTTACGATCTCTTCTGGAAGCACCTCTGGCAGACCTTCAGGTTTCACCTCATTTATCGCAACAACAGGTTCAACCTGTTCTAGTATCTCTCCGGTACCAAGTAAGATTAATAATTTTATTTTTTTATCTGCCTCCATTGAAGTCGTAAGAGATTTACTCTGTGTGGTGTATCCTATTTTACTGCCCTCCAGTTTATAAGAAGTATCACAGTAAACCGGAAGCTCAAACACACCTTCTTCATCTACTACCACTTCTTCTAAAACATTTCCATCAGTATCTTTAACTGCAACTACTGCGCCTCTAACGATTTCAGTTGTATTTTGGTCTCTAACTTCTCCGGTAATCAATTGACGGCACTTGAAAACTATTGGTTCTTCTTCAATAAAAGAATAAAGATCATCATCTCCTTCTCCTCCACTTCTGTTTGAAGAAACATATCCTTTTCTCGTTTCTGCATTAATGATAAAAGTAAAGTCATCTGCGCTGGAATTAATAGGTGCATTTAACAATATAGGTTCAGGAGTAAAGTCAACCAATCGGGTTGCATATACATCAAGACCTCCCATTCCTCCTGCTTTATCTGACGAAAAATACAATACCTCTCCATCAACAAAGGGTGAAAATTCTTTTGCTGGTGAATTGATCTTAAATCCTAAATTTTCAGGATTTCCGAAACCGCTTTGGTTAATGGCTACCTTAAAAATATCCGTTTGGCCATATCCTCCTGGCATGTCAGAAATAAAGAATAAGATCTTTTCATCAGGGCTCAAAGCCGGATGACCTACTGAATATTTTACATTATTAAAAGGCATTGGAATAATATTCACCCATTCTCCCTTATCGTTTACAGAAGCTTTAAACATAGCAAGATTCGCCATTTCCTTTTCATCTCTAGCCAACTTCTTATTGTAGAAATTATTTCTTGTAAAATAAACTGTTTTCAGATCTTTGGTAAAAACTACATCTGCTTCGTGATATCTTGTATTGACTTCTCCTGGCATCAGGGAAACATTATCAAGATCTCCATTAGGCAGAATATTTCCTATATAAAGGTCTAGATAACGCTGATTATTCTCAACCCATACATCATTCACCAGTGAAATTCCTTTTTTTGGCGAAGCAAATACTAACTTGTCTTCTCCATAAAAAGCCGTTCCAAAATCAGAATTCTTTGAGTTTACTGTAAGTTTATTGATTTGATACTTTCCTGAGCCTTCAGTTTGGGCATGAGTAACTCCTATAGAACATAAGAGCAATGCCAAAATGTACTGTTTCATAAATTCCCCTTTTTTTATGTTTTTTATATAATCCTAGAAAAATCTAGGTGACTTCAAATTCTTCTTTGAGAGGTCGATGTCATATAATATTATTATCTCATGTGATCCACTCGTATTCGAATTTGAGAATTCCGAAATTGTATAATCATAAGCATATCCAATTCTAAAGTCAGGGGTAACTCCGAAATTAAATAATATACTAACGGCATCTTCTATTCTGTAACTCGCTCCCAATTCAAACCTCTCATACAACAGGAAGTTCGCATTGATATCAACTGATACTGGTGCTCCGCTAACACCTTTAAACATTAAAGATGGTTTGAACTTCAAAGTACTTGATAGATCGAAAACGTATCCACCGGTTAAAAAATAATGAACTTCTTCTGCGGCCTTGGTGTTGATATTATCCTTGTCCAAATGATCCGATTGCAAAATATTCGGAACTGAAAAACCTGCATACCACTTATTTGTATAATAGTATACTCCTGCTCCAAAATTTGGAAATGCCTCGTTGATGTTTTCATCAAATACCGGATCTCCTGCACCTGAAGTCTGTGGTAATACTACATTCAACAGATCAACATCTAACAAAGTAACACCTCCCTTTAATCCAAAGGCCAACCTTCCTTCTTCTGATGTGGTTAGCGTATAGGAAAAGTCAGCGTAAATATTCTGTTCTTTTGCAGGTCCAATTTCATCTGAAATTACAGATAATCCTACCCCTACTTTTTTTCCTAATGGCGCATGAACATCAAAAGTTAACGTCTTTGGTGCTCCATCCACACTTGTCCACTGGCTACGCCCCAACAAACCTAAACTTAAAGTTCCTCTAGAGCCAGCATACGCTGGATTTACAACGTTCATGTTGTACATATATTGCGTATACTGAGGATCTTGTTGCGCTTTAGTCTCGTTAAAGAATAGTAAAAAACCCAAAGCTAAGAAAATTGTTATTTTTTTCATTTGTTAAATTTTATTCATTTGACAATGAAATTGTCATTTAAATAGTACTGAGTTTCAAAACAACTTATTGATAACCCCTTACCCCCTTTTTAATATTGTTGAAGGCAGATTGTTTATAAAACTATCTGCCCATAATTTTCATTTAATAGTTCACGTATACCCAGCCTTTGTCTGGTGATTTGTTACCATCATTGTATTGAATCAGATAGAAATATGTTCCTGCAGGTACTTGTTGGCCTTTACTCAAAGTCATATTTCCTGTAGATCTTCCATCCCACCAATCAGGACTGAGGCTACCGTTATTCTTATACTTGTAAACGCTGTTACCCCATCGATCAAATACCTCCATCTCGAAATTAGGGGTTTCTATAAGACCTGGGACACTGAACAAATCATTTTCGCCATCGCCATTAGGGGAGAATCCGCTAGGGATCAATTCTGTGTTAAAGACAAGTCTGACTCCATCAGAAATCAATTCTGTTACTGGGTCACAGGCAAAATCAGGAGAAGTAAGCACTACTCTGTACCAACTGCCTTCTAATCTTCCTCTGGCATCAGAAATCAATAACCTGTCGGTTGTAACCCCACTGAATTTCGCATCATTAACAAGATCGGTCCAGGTTGTGCCTCCGTCCATACTTTGTTGCCATTGGTAGAAAGTAGCTGTAGCTGAAACTTCAAATATGGCATCGTCACCAAGTGCTATTTCAACTTCTTCAGGTTGATTCTCTATGGCTGATGGTTCTCCAACCTCCTGGAAGTCAAAAACACCATTGCTATCAAGATCATTTGGAGTGGTATATCCACCCTGACCAGTTACCTGACCGTTCGCATCAACAGTTACGGGAGAAGTTCCAAGGATTCCGTCTCCATCAGGATCAGTAAATCCGGCTTCTATTGCATCGGCACAAGAATCACTATCTGAATCAAGGCTAAGACGATCTGGTTTTCCATCTAAATTTGAATCAGTAACATCACCTTCAACGGTATCTAAAATTCCATCATTGTCATCGTCAAAATCAACAATGTCAAAAACTCCGTCATTATCAGTATCAAGTAAAATATTATAACTTGCCGAAATAGATGTATCACCCGGGTCACATACAAAGGCAATATTGCTTGCTACGACTCGATATTCGTTGAAATAATCAGGAATTACCAATCCTGATACTGTTAAGTTATCCGTATTGGTTCCACTGTATTTACCGTCATCGGTCAAAGGCGTAAAATTAACACCGTTTGTACTTATTTCCCACTGATAAGAATCCCCATCTGAGGCTGCGGTAAACGTTGCACTTCCATTCAAAATAAAGTCCTGATCAACAGGGTCTCCTGTTATATTCGCTACTGTTCCAGCTTCCTGGAAATCAGCTATACCGTTATTGTCAAGATCATTTGGAGCAGTGTAACCATCCGTTGCACTGGTAACTTGACCAGTAACATCAACTACAGGAGGGTTAGTTGTTCCTAACATACCCATTCCATTATCTGTAAATCCGGCTTCGGTTACATCAAAACAACCATCCGCATCAGCGTCCAGTTGAAATTTGTCGGGTATACCATCGAGATCAGTATCTCTGTCAACAATACCGTTATCTTCTACTGTATCCAATATACCGTCATTGTCATCATCAACATCCACAACATCCGGCACTAAATCATTATCATTATCAGGAAGGCTTACCAAACTTGCCGAATCTGAAGTCGACACCGGATCACAGGCATAAGCAATATTATTAACCATTACCCTATACATATAACCTAACATGCTAACATCAACATTAGATATTGTCAAACTTGTCGTTGTTGCTCCGGCATAATTTCCGCCGTCAACAACTGCTGTCCAGGTTGAACCGTCAGTACTTTCTTCCCATTGATAGGTATCAGCACTGGCTACTACATCAAACACCACAGTTGCTCCAGGAAGGAAATTTTGATCAACTGGCTGCGTCGTTATGATTGCTGCAGCACCAGTTTCCTGGAAGTCAAGGATTCCATTACTGTCTAAATCGTTAGGTGCCGTGTATCCATCTGTTGCACTTGTTACCAATCCTGTTGCATCAACAACGGGTGGATTTGAAGTTCCGAGCATGCCCATTCCGTTATCTGTGAATCCGGCTTCGGTTACATCAAAACAACCATCATTATCTGAATCTAAATTTGTAGCATCAGGATTCGTTCCAGGATCTGTGTTTCCAGGTTCAACTGTATCTAAAATTCCATCATTATCGTCATCCACATCTACAATATCAAACACCCCATCATTGTCAAAATCTGTTGGTGCTATATATCTTGCCTCAGCAGATAACGTAGTTGGATCACATGCGTATCCAATATTATTTACCAAAACCCTGTATCTGAAAGTTAACTTACTCACATCTATATTTGTAACCAATAGATCAGCTGTTGTTGTTCCTGCATAATCACCTGCATCAACCAGAGGAGTCCAAGTAGCACCTCCGTCGGTGCTTTCCTCCCATTGATAAGTATCTGCTGTCGCTACTACACTAAATGTAGTAACTCCTATTATAAGGTTTTGATCAACTGGCTGACTGGTTATGGTCGCTGTCGCTCCGGCTTCTTGGAAATCAGGCGTACCTGATCCGCTCAAGTCATTTGGTGGCGTGTATCCATCGGTACCACTTGTAACCTGACCGTTTGCATCAACAGATATCGGAAAGTTACCTAATTGACCATCGCCGTTAACATCTGTAAATCCGGCTTCGGTTACATCAAAACAACCATCACTATCTGAATCCAGGTTTGTAGCATCAGGATTGGTTCCCGGATCTGTATTACCCGCTTCATCAACATCCAGTATACCATCATTATCATCATCGACGTCTACTACATCAAAAATCAAATCCTTATCAAAATCTCCTGGAGTTATAAATGTTGCATCAGTTGAAGTAGTTATTGGGTCACAGATATAAGCCACGTTATTAACCAAAACTCTGTATCTAAAGTTAACTTTGCTGAAATCGGGAGTTGAAACTACAAGATCGGCAGTTGTTGTTCCACTATAATCTCCAACGTCAGTCAACGTATTCCATGTTGTGCCATTATCGATACTTTCCTCCCACTGAAATGACTCATCTCCTGCTACTAAATCAGTAACAACTGAGAAAGTTGAAGACCCTGCCAAAACATATATTTGATCTGCAGGTGGTGTTGTAATATTCGCTGGAGCTCCGACTTCCTGAAAATCAGGAATTAAATTTCCGTTTAAATCATTTGGAACCGTATAGCCATCTGTCGCACTTGTTACACGTCCGGTTGCATCAACAACAGGTGGGTTTGATGTTCCTAACATACGCATTCCGTTATCTGTAAAGCCAGCTTCAGTAACATCGAAACAACCATCCCCGTCTGAATCTAAATTAATTCTATCCTCATTCGTTGCAGGAATTGTATTTCCGGCCTCATCAACATCCAGAATACCATCATTGTCATCATCAACATCAACAATGTCAAAAATCGTATCAAGATCAAAATCTTCAGGAGTGATATAGGTAACTTCATCAGAAGTTGTAATCGGATCACAGGCATAAGCCACATTACTTAACAGAATTCTATACCTGTCAGTAAGTCTGCTTACATCAACATTAGTGACCACCAAACTAGCTGTTTGAGCACCACTGTAAAAACCAACTGCATCTGTAATATCTGTCCATGGTCCAACACCTCCAATACTTTCTTGCCATTGGTAAGATTCATCACCAGGAGCTAAATCTGTCACTACAGTAAAGGTCACATCTCCAATGATCAAATCCTGATCGGTTGGCTGTGTGGTAATATTGGCTGCTGCTCCGGCTTCCTGAAAATCAGGAGTACCAGATGCGTTCAAATCATTTGGAACCGTATAACCATCGGTGGTACTTGTTACCAAACCTGTTGGTCCTACCACAGGAGGATTGACTGTTCCTAATAAACCAAATCCATTATCTGTAAAACCAGCTTCAGTAACATCAAAACAAGCGTCGTTATCAGCATCCAATTCAATTGAATCTCTTAGACCATCACCGTCTGAATCTATAAAGACATCTGGGAGACCATCACCTGTTGTATCCTGGTCGCCCTCATCTGTATCCGTTATACCGTCATTATCATCATCCTCATCTACGATATCATAAACAAGGTCATTATCCGTATCATCAGGGGTGATATAGGTAACTTCGTTAGAAGTGGTAGTTGGATCACAAGCAAAAGCAATATTGTTTACGACAACTCTGTATCTGTAAGTTAGCTTGCTTATGTCTCCGATGGCATTGGCAACAACCAAATCAGCCGTACCAGTACCACTGTAATCTCCGGCATCTGCCAAAGGTAACCATGTAGTTCCGCCATCTGTACTTTCTTCCCATAGGTAAGTATCGGCTACAGCAACTGTTGAGAA
>CAZQRD010000051.1:0-19425 GCA_964595535.1 uncultured Flavobacteriaceae bacterium
AATGATGTAATGATGTAATGAAAATTTGAACTCCTGCCTTATATTAGCTTGTTTCTTCATTAAAATAAACCTTGTAAAACTTCATTTTCCTTTCTTCATCATAACCCAATTCAAGATATTCAGAAGATGCATCCGGAGCTTCTACGTCTAATTTGATCTGAATATGCGTATCCAATTTGATCTCTGTCTTTAGTTTTTGCTTTTGTTTTTTCAAAACAGTATCAGAAACATGAAACTGATTTCTGATCAACACTTCCTTATCCGATTCAAATAACTTCTTATAATCATCAAATAAATCTTTTTGATCTTCATCTTCAAAAACCTCTTCCTTAAAATCGTGAATATTCACGGTCTCATTCTCCTTTAGATAATCAATGGTTTTGGCTAAAAAATGACTTTGTTCCTGAGTACTGTAATCTACTTTTATAACTTCATTTGAAAAATCCTTACACATTTCAATATACGACTGGGTATGATTGTTCTTATCATCTGCAAATTTCACATTTAAGAAATTTTTGATCCAGTATTGCGCATCATAATTATTGTTATCGACACTGAGAACTACCATGCCTTCGTCGTCTTGATAATTTACGATTAAACAACCTTTATCAATCTTTTTGGTGCTAATTCCTTTTTGTACCAATACATCAAGACTGTTCCCTTCCATATAGGTTTGGAAGAAATTAGTTTTACTTTCAATTTTGAAAATACCCAAAGCATTTGTTTGCACTTCATTAAATTCTATATCGTCAAAAAGGGCAATTATCACATCTCCGGTTTTGATCTGTGCCGAATTGGATTGTTCAAAAAGATGTAAAACAATATTCTTGGAGGCTTCCACAAAGAAATCTTCTTCTTTGAACAAACGCTGAGAATAACTGTTGATTTCATTTAAATTGATATCCGCATGATGATGGAACCTAAAACTTTCTGTAAGATTCCCAAAAGGCTTTAGCAAGTAGGGCAACATCAAATTATAACTATCCTCATCAAAAACAACGGGGCCTTCTGAAAATACGTTGCGCGTATCATTGAATTTGTTACCAATTTTATGAATGATCAATTTAGGGATACTGGCCTTCGTTCTTTTAATCATGACATGAATTTTTACGGAGCTGCAATGATACGATTTTAGAAGAATTTATCGGGTTCAAGACATAAAAAAATCTCACATATAAATAACAAAGAACAGTTCTTTTTAATATGTGAGATAAAGTTTGATCGGAGTACTTTATTTTACAAATTTTTCTCAAAAATTAGCTTACCCTCCTTAATCGTTTTCAACAACTGATGTTTTCTAGGGTATCATCCAAGTCTATAAATGACCTATTCAACCCTAACAAAAATTTCTCTCTTTTCAAAAGCACCTTCCTTCTCCCAGGGCCGTTTATATACCATAATCAGTTTTTGATCACCTCTTCTCTTAGCCCTGAATTCCCAAATTTCATTACCTCCGGCACCGGTTAATGGCTTATCCGACAACACATAATCCATATAAACTGAATCAATAATCGATTCGTTCGTCTTATTTTCCCATTGCCAGCTATACCCTGTAGAATGATTTGCCTTTAAAACTACCTTGAAAATTTCTCCTTGACGTACCTTCATCCTGCTCTGGAAAGACAAGAGACCAACGCAAATCAAAGCCAATAGAAAAATTTGCTTCATAGTATTTGATTTAGTCAAAGATAAAGTATTTGCCTCATTAATTTAATTTGAAAAAATCTTAAAGATCCAGCTTTAACTGATCAGGTAACAATCTAAAACTATTCCTATGGTGCAGACAGGAACCAAATTCTCTGATGGCCCTTCGATGTTCTTCAGTCGGATACCCTTTATTTCTGGCCCAATTATATACCGGATATTCCTTGTGGATTTTCTCCATATAATCATCTCTGTAAGTCTTGGCCAGTATAGAAGCTGCAGCAATGTTCAGGTATTTCCCATCGCCTTTGACAATCGTCTTATATGGAATATCGTAAAAATCTTTAAACCTGTTTCCGTCAACTGCAATAAAATCAGGAGTTACATTCATAGCCTCAATCGATTTGTGCATGGCCAGAATGGAGGCATTAAGAATATTGATCTCATCAATTTTATCCTGATAAATATAAGCCACAGCAAAAGAGATCGCTTCTTTTTCAATGATTGGTCTTAAGTATTGGCGCTTCTTTTCTGACAGCTGTTTCGAATCATTCAACAACTCATTCTTGAAATCAGCGGGTAGAATAACCGCAGCAGCAACTACAGGACCAGATAAACAACCTCTTCCGGCCTCGTCCGTTCCTGCTTCAAACTGATATGATGAATACTTTAATTCTAGCATAATTTGGGTCTTTTCAAAAATAAGAAACCCTAAACAAATAGGATGATATAATATGCTCAAAAATTTTACCTTTGTCTTCAATTAAAATTTTCTATGCTAAGGAAACTTCCCATTTTAATTTTATTGTTTATTTCGGCAGTTGGCTGGGCTCAAATCAATGACGGTCAGCTCAATACTTTAGACAATAGATATATCGATGAATATGGAGATACAGCCAAGGTGTATACCAAGGAAGTTGAGATTGAATTAAGTGACAAAACTTATTATCACGATTATAAGATCATTGATTATAAAATGGATACAACCTATATTGACACCACGCTCAATATAAAAAAATACTATAAATTCAATGTAGAAAGAAAAGATGATTTTGAACTCATGCCTTTTCACAACCCCGGACAAGCCCACAATCCCCTTGCTTACACATTTGATAGCAACAGTACCTACCCTAAAATTGGGGCAAGGGCTCAGCATTATAATTATTACGAGGTCGAAGATATCAAGTATTACAGTGTTCCAACGCCTTCTACAGAATTGATGTGGTCTACTGTATTAGAACAAGGACACCTTTTGGATGCCATGTTTGCTTTTAATCTTTCCAGGCAGTTTAACATGTCATTAAGTTATAAGAGCCTGCGCTCTCTTGGTAAATACAGGCATTCCCTAAGCGATCATGGGGCGGCCAGGATTACCATGAGCTACCACACTAAAAACAAACGGTACTTTATCAGAAGTCACTTGGTGGCACAAGACTTGAACAATGATCAGAACGGCGGACTTACAGATGAATCACTCTTCAATTTTGAAAATGACGACCCTAATTTCAAAGACAGAGCAAGACTTGAGACCAATTTTTCGGACGCCGAATCTATTGTAAGAGGCAACCGCTATTATTTTGATCATTTTTTCGTGCTTTGGGATAAAAAAGACAGCCTGAAATCGATTCCTTCCGATCTCAAAATTGGCCATCAGTTCAATTTTGAACGCAAACATTATCAATATAAGCAAGACAATGCCAACAGCATGTTTGGGAGGGCTTTTACAAGTGATATTAATGACGACGCCAAGTATTCAAAATTATATAATGAGGCCTATCTTTCCTTAAACTCCCCTATTACTTTAGGAGAAGTAAGGTTTAAGGTCAATAATTTCTTTTATCATTACAGCTATGAAAGTATTGTCATTGCAGAAGATGACGTCATAGATTCTAAACTTGATGGTAATAGCTTTGCCGTAGGGGGAGAATGGCATACCAAATTTAAAAAATTTAACCTTGATGTTGATGCTTCCCAGATTGTTTCTGGCAACCTAACGGGGCATGCTTATTCGGCAATGGCGAGTTTTAAAACAGACAGTGTTTTTACCGTCAATGCCAGAGTTTTCAGCAATAGCCGATCTCCAAACTACAATTACCTTTTGAATCAAAGCGATTATAAAAGCTATAATTGGCAAAATGACTACAAAAACGAAGAAATCAATGGTATCGATTTTGTTTTTGATTCTGACAAATGGATTTTTGCTTCAGCAAACCTTACTAATATTGATAATTATACCTATTTCGATCTGGATGAAACCACGGGGCAAACAAGACCGATGCAGGCTTTAGAATCTGTGAATTATTTTAAGATCAAACTCAGTAAGGCAATTAAGTTTGGGAACTTTGTACTGGATAATCAGTTCATCTACCAAAAAGTAACGAGTGGTGAGGACGTGTTGAGGGTCCCTGATTTTATCACCAGAAATACCTTTTATTATGCTAACCATGTATTCAAAGGGAATCCTTTGTATTTGGAAACAGGAGTGACCTTTAGTTATTTTAGCAAATACCTTATGAACAGTTACAATCCTGTGATTGCCGAATTTTATTTACAAAACGATCGGGAATATGGTGGTTTTCCTCTGTTCGACTTCTTTGTAAATTTTAGGGTCAAAACGATGAGAGTATTTTTCAAACTCGAGCATTTTAATTCAGGCTTTAGTGAGAATAATTATTATTCTGCTCCTACCTATCCTTACAGAGATTTTGTGATCAGGTTTGGCCTGGCATGGAATTTCTTTATATAAAATTTTTGATGTCGTTCTCTTGAACGAAAAATAGAGTGTTTAATTACGTTATGCAGCAAGAACTTCACATACAAGTTTCACCCGAAACGGCTCACAATGATGATCAATTGAAGTCTTATGTTGCAAAACACATTGATCTGTCGAAAAATGAGATCAGTCATATAGAAATCTTAAAACGCTCCATTGATGCACGTCAAAAATCAGTCAAGATCAATTTAAAGGTCAATGTCTTTGTAAATGAAAGGGCTACTCATAAAACCATTGATCTTCCCGGATACAAAAACGTATATTCATCACAGGAAGTTATTGTTATCGGGGCCGGACCTGCCGGATTATTTGCTGCCTTAAAACTAATTGAAAACGGTTTGAAACCTGTTGTTGTGGAACGTGGCAAAGATGTAAGAGAGAGAAGACGTGACCTGGCTGCCATTACAAAACACCATCTGGTCAATGAAGATTCTAATTACTGTTTTGGAGAAGGAGGTGCCGGCACCTATTCAGACGGAAAACTATATACACGTTCCAAAAAGAGAGGGGACGTAAACCGTATTCTCAACTTATTGATCGCGCATGGAGCAAACAAGGATATAGGCATCAATGCCCATCCTCATATCGGAACCAACAAATTACCCAAGATCATTCAGGCCATAAGGGAAACAATCTTGCAATATGGTGGAGATATTCTATTTAATACCCGGGTAACTGACCTTCTTATTAAAGATAACCAAATCCAGGGAGTGGAAACTCAATCCGGACAGGTTATCAAGGCACAAAAAGTAATTTTAGCAACTGGTCATTCGGCTCGTGACATATACGAGATATTGCATAAAAAAAGAATCTATATTGAAGCCAAACCCTTCGCTCTTGGGGTGCGTGTTGAACATTCCCAAAAATTGATTGATCAGATCCAATACCATTGTAAGAGCAGAGGAGAATATCTTCCGCCAGCACCCTACAGTATTGTAAAACAAGTCAATAATAGGGGTGTTTATTCATTTTGTATGTGTCCGGGGGGAGTCATTGCTCCCTGTGCTACTGCTCCTGGAGAAGTGGTAACCAACGGCTGGTCGCCCAGTAAAAGGGATCAACCTACATCAAATTCGGGCATTGTTGTTTCTCTTGAGCTTAAAGATTTTGAGCCCTATAAAAAATTTGGCGCCTTAAGCGGACTAGAATTTCAAAAAGAAATCGAGCAAAAAGCATGGAGTTTAGGTGGAAAAACTCAAAAAGTACCGGCTCAAAGACTGGTCGATTTTACCGAAAACAGGATCTCCGGTGATATCCCAAAAACTTCGTACCAACCTGGAACTACCAGCGTTGAACTTGGAACATTATTACCAAAATTTATTCATAAAACCCTGCAGGAAGGATTTAAGCTATTTGATCAATCCATGAGAGGATATCTAACCAACGAGGCCGTGGTTCATGCACCTGAATCTAGAACATCATCTCCTGTTAGAATTCCTCGAGATCCTAAAACACTTGAACACGTTCAAATCGAGGGCCTTTACCCTTGTGGTGAAGGTGCCGGTTACGCCGGTGGTATCATTTCAGCCGCTATTGATGGAGAAAAATGTGCTGAACAAGTTAAGAATTCACTCGTAAAGTGATCAAAATTGAAGGGTTCGAGTTGAGAATTTTAGATGCGAAGCCGTGACTTAAGTGAGGGGGTGACTTAAGTAACCCCCTCACTTAAGCGAAACCTTAACTTAACTCCTTGGATTTCAACTCTTTTATCTTGATGTGTAAAGCAGCAAAGAAAAGGGTCATAAACGGACTCAACCAATTGAAAACCGCATAGAAAAAATACTCTCCAACACTAACTCCGAGAACACCTGACTGATAAGCTCCACAAGTATTCCAAGGAACGAGTACAGATGTTACGGTTCCAGAATCTTCCAAAGTACGACTCAGGTTTTCCGGTGCCAGGTTTCTTTCTTCATAGGCCTTTTTAAACATCTTACCTGGAACTACAATTGCGAGATACTGATCAGAGGCAGTTACATTAAGTGCTAAACAGGTTGCTACCGTACTGGCGAATAAACCAAAAACGGTATGCGCCATTTTTAACAGTGCGGCACTTATGGTGGATAAAGCTCCAATGGCATCCATTACGCCTCCAAAAACCATGGCACAAATGATCAGCCAAATGGTTCCCAACATCCCGTACATCCCACCTGAAGAAAACAGGTCGTTCAACTCAAGATTACTTGTTTCAATAGCAGTATCAACAGTAATCGCATTCATTATACCCATATAACCAGCCCTGAAGTCAAGTTGCTCCGCTCCCGCAACTTTCATGACAATATCAGGTTGAAATATAATGGCGAAAACACCTCCCAACAAGGTTCCAATTAACAAGGCAATCAAGGGCTGTGTTTTACGAATAATAAGCACTATAACAGCAAGAGGAACTAAAAATAACCAGCCACTAATATAAAAAGATTCTTTTATGGAGTCCAAAATCACCTCTGTATCAGCTGTACCAGTTGTATCAAAAGTAAATCCTAAAATTATAAACACGATCAAAGTGATGATTATAGTAGGAACTGTTGTATAAGCCATATAGCGAATATGAGTAAACAGATCGGTTCCCGCCATTGCCGGGGCCAAGTTGGTGGTGTCAGACAAAGGCGACATTTTATCGCCAAAATAGGCACCTGAAAGCACCGCACCTGCAACCATTCCCAAGGGTATACCTAAGGCTCCTCCTATTCCTATCAAAGCGATCCCCACAGTTGCTGAGGTCGTCCAGGAACTTCCTGTTGCAATTGAAATCACAGCACAGATCACAATGGTAGCCGGTAAAAAGATGGTTGGATTCAAAATTTTTAAACCATAAAATATCATTGTAGGGATAACTCCACTGATAAGCCAAGTTCCTGCCAAGGCACCAACAAAGAGCAAAATTAACAGTGCTCCGGTGGTTGACCTTATATTGTTAGCGATCTCTTCGATCATTTTTTTATAGGTCACTTTATTGAAAAATCCTACTATGGCTGCTACAGCTCCCCCAAGCAGAAGGATGAACTGATTGGATCCGCTCAAAGCATCATCACCATATACGAAAACATTATAAGCAAGCATTCCAATAAGAGCAAATACAGGAATCAAAGCTTCGTAAATATTGAGTTCTTTGTTCCTTATAATCTTGTTATCCATATAAAAATCAATTGATTCTGTAATGTTACACAAAAACTACCACTTAGAAAAATTGAATAGATTTCATAAATATAATAACAAACCCTAAAAACTATTAACAATAAAAAAATCATTTACTTATTTTTTACTAGGAGCATTAACCATTGGATTGTTTGCGTTCGTTAACAAAGATAATAGTGTGGATAAAGGATTTAAATCTTCCTTTAGCGAAACACTTAAAAATGCCAAAGCCTACACCCTTGAAGTAGCAGAGAAAATACCTGCTGAAGATTATACTTTCAAACCTCATGACTCGGTAAGAAGTTTTGGTGAGCAGATGGCCCATATTGGTATGTCATCAAAGCTCATGAGCACTATGTTTATCACAGGTGAGAAAGTGGATTTTGACCCTGCTGAAGGAGCGAAAATGGAAAAAATGGCTGGTGCTTCAAAAGAAGAATGTGTAAAAATGATCAATGCTAGCTTTGATGATATAATAGCTACTATTGATGGCATGAGTGATGAAGATTTACAAGCCACATTTGTATTTGGTTTTGCTCCCAACAAACCTGAATTGACCAAAGAGCAAGGCTTTATTTTTATTCGTGATCATATTACGCATCACAGAGGTCAAGCTATTCCTTATTTGCGTATCAAAGGGCATGATGCACCTCAATACAGACCATTTTAAGCATTGATTTTAAGAAAGTTAAACCCATTCATACCGTGGAATGGGTTTTTTAATGCCTTAAAAACCACAGAAAAACTCAATTTTATTGAAAATTTCGTTTTTTTTCGGCTCTTAACGCAACCCCTGAGTCATTTAAGTATCTTACATACAAATCCCCCAGCCTATGAAACTTGAATATTCTATATTGGAACATTTGAGTAATAACGATAATGGAAAATTTATTGATGTTACTTTTATCGAAGATGACTATAACTCTTTAAGGAGTTCTTTGAACGAATTAAAGGGAAAGAATATGATTTTGATGGAGAAGAATTCTGGAAGAGATTTCGAAGCTTTCGGTATTGGAAATGATAGAAAGAAACCAATAAAAGCCAAGATCAAAATGAATGGAAGAGTATATTTTCATTCAATAAAAAGTAAGAATGACGCATCTTCTGAAATGGACGGAAGAAAAAACAAATGGAGTTTGAGCTATTTTTTTACTTTTTAAGTACAACATATGACATAAACATTTACTCAAAATTAATCTTAGGATTATAAATTAGGGTTTGATTTATCAGACCCTTTTTTTGTGCTTTACTATTTCCCATTATCCACTTCGCCGCAATTATCTCAATGATATGCCAAACTTTTACACTTTTTTTATTTACTATATTTGAAAATTCAGTATTCAATGCTTGAGATGTGGTCTTTGCCATTGAAATCATAAACATAAAATTTGTGAATTTTGACAGTCTTTTTTCTCAAAAAGTTGTTTAATTTCATCCAGATATATACATGTAGGATCCTGCGATTGTAATAAATGAAACAAGGGGTGTTGAATAGGACAAGTAAAATTAGAAGAGAATCACAATAATTATATTCAATGTTGTCAATAACTAGAATCAATCATAAAAAATATCTGAATGATATGCCAGTAAATAGAAAAATATGCTTCATCCTTCTGTTTATCTTAAACTTGTCTGTTTATTCGCAGGAATCCGGATATTTACTTGAATCAAACATCAATTACTATAACGATTCGATTAACAAGGCTGATAGTTACATTAAAGAGCGATGTGTTCTCGATTTATACTACCCCAAAGACTCTTCTTCCTTTGCCACGATTGTATGGTTTCACGGAGGTGGTTTACGTGGAGGACAAAAGGAAATACCAGAGGCCTTAAAAGAAAAAGGTCTGGCTGTAGTAGGCGTCAATTATAGACTATACCCCAAAATTAAGGCCCCAAGATATATAGAAGATGCTGCTGCTGCTGTGGCATGGGTATTTAAAAATATTGAAAATTACGGAGGAAATCCTGATGGCATTTTTGTTTCCGGTCATTCCGCCGGAGGGTATTTGGCAAGCATGGTGGGTCTTGACAAAAAATACTTAGAAAAACATGACATTGATGCCAATAAAATCGCTGGATTAATACCCTTTAGCGGCCATACAATTACCCATTTTACTGTAAGAAAGGAACGAGGTATTGATGGTAAACAGCCAATAATAGACGATCTGGCACCTTTGTATCACGTACGGTCGGATGCACCGCCACTCCTGTTGATCACGGGAGACCGGGAGATGGAATTACTAGGACGCTACGAGGAGAACGCCTATATGATGCGAATGATGAAAGTCGCCGGACATAAGGATACACAACTTATGGAAATTGATGGTTATGGGCATGGAATGACCTATCCTGCCTTTCCATTGTTACTGAACGAAGTCAAAAGAAATTTGGATAATAACAAAGCGATGAACAGATGACAGAAAGAAAACAAAAAATATATCAAATAGACGCTTTTGCAACTGCTGTTTTCGAGGGTAATCCTGCCGCTGTTTGTGTTTTAGAAGGTTGGCTCGATGCTGTGTTGATGCAAAACATAGCAGCCGAAAACAATCTGGCAGAAACAGCTTTTGTTGTGAAAAGAGAAACTGATTATGAGATCAGGTGGTTTACCCCAACTATTGAAGTGGCACTTTGCGGGCATGCAACTTTAGCTGCTGCCTATGTATTGTTCCATTATTATGACTATCAAGATGATATGCTCCCTTTTTATTCGAATCAAAGCGGGCATCTTTCTGTGACCAAAAACAAAGACCTGTTAACGCTTGACTTTCCTAAGGATGAAATCAACAAAGTGACTCCTCCTCTTGACATTCTTGATGCATTTCAAAAAAAGCCGCTTGAAGTTTACAAAGGGAAAACAGATTATCTTCTGCTTTATGAGACCCAGAAGGATATTGAACAATGTGATCCTAATCATTATACATTGAAAAAATCGGATGCAAGGGGGATTATCATAACGGCCCCCGGGGATGAAGTTGATTTTGTATCGAGATTCTTCGCTCCCGGCTCAGGAGTTGATGAAGATCCGGTAACGGGTTCAGCTCATACAACTCTAGCACCTTTCTGGAGTCAAAAACTGGGGAAAACTTCGTTACTCGCGCAACAGCTTTCTCAAAGAAAAGGTGAACTGCTTTGCGAGACTGTAGGTGACAGGGTCAAAATATCAGGAAAGGCAGTACCCTATTTGATAGGTGAAATTTATATTTAAGAAATACTAATACAACTTAAAACTTCAGGCCTTTTATCCAATTTGGAATTATTTTTGGATAGTAAATGTCTTATTAATTATGTCAAAACTACCAAAAGAACACAGGTTTATAGACCTTTCAGATTATGGAAGACCAGTAGCAATAGCAATAGCTACTTCTCTTAAAAGCACCTCTGTAACTCCTATTCATGTAACCCTGGCATTTGTTGTTTCGGGCTTGGTAGCCATTGCATGTATGTTGCAGGGTTATTATTGGGCTGCAGCCTTTTTCTTTATATTCAAATCTATTTTAGATGCGTCAGATGGAGAATTGGCTCGAATAAAACGTACACCTTCATATACAGGTCGATATCTGGATTCGGTGGCAGATATCATTTTAAATCTCCTGATCTTAACAGGGCTTTATTTTATAACAGATACTAATATTATATTAACGCTACTAGCCTTTATAGGACTTCAATTACAAGGAACTTTATATAATTATTACTATGTTATTTTGAGAAATAAATTTGGCGGAGACAAGACCAGTAGGATTATTGAAAATAAAACTCCTTTGGCCATGGTAGGGGAAAAACAAAAAAATGTAGATATCCTTTTTAGAATCTATAGAATTCTATACGGGAAGTTTGATGAATTCATTTTCATGTTAGACCCCAAAGCTGAAAAATCCAACTCGCTGCCAAATTGGTTTATGACCTCAGTATCGACTTTTGGTTTAGGGTTTCAACTTTTGACGATTAGTGTAATGCTGGTTATGGGGTGGAAAGAATTTATTATTCCCTTTTTCATTGTCTATTCAATATTCATTTTTATTTTTATTGGGATCAGAAAAATCTGGCTTCATTAATGATCTGTATCATTAAACCACTTGATTGATATCATTGCCAAAAATTATGTTTGTGTATAACTTTAAGTTATCCAAATAAAAGGTTATGAAAGCCATTGGCAGAAATCTAAAAAAAACCACTGTTGTTTTAATCGTTCTTATGTCACTACAAAGTTGCAGTGTGTATTACGCTCAAACAGCGTCCATCGATGAAGCGATCAATTCATCTGATAAGGTAAAAATAAAATCTCCTGATTATGATGTGTATAAATTTGAAAAAATAATGAAAGTTGAGCAAGACATATATGGTCTGGCCAAAAAGAAATCTTCTACAGCCAAAGAACTCAACAATCAGATCATATGGAATAAATCAGATTCAAAAAATGTAAGTATCCTGCTAACTGATAAAAATATTTCTTCGATCCATCTAAAGAATAAATCTGGATCGACCATTGCCACCATTGCAATTCCTGTTGTTGCCATTGGTGTTCTCGTTGGAATAGGGTACGTTGCAGCCGATAATGTTTCAGTTGGCCTCAGTGGGATCTAATACTTAATCAAGGCGCCACTTAAAGTCACCAAATAAGATATTTCAAATAAAAATATTGGTCAACCAGAAGCAATACTGATAATTAGGCTGATTAATTCATAATGAAATGTTGCGAAATTATACTATGTTCCGCTTAACATAGTATCGCATCGATGATTTGAGGCTCCCGAAAATTGTTGACAAAGCACAACCCATAATTACCTCCTTAAACCTCCAGACTTTGGCTATATTCTTGCCTGGCCTTCTCCATATTATGCAAGATCTCAACCTGTAATTTCACAATGGTTTGCTTCTTAATTTCGTCTATGAAAAAATTGTAGTGCAGCAATCTTCTAAATCTTTTAATTTCCGCATAGTAATAGATCGTAATATAACCGGCAACGGGCATTGCACAAAAAAGGATCAGACTATGCCAAAAATCAGCACTTACATAGGTTCTAAACAACCAAATTATGAGTGCATAAAAAAGAGGAAAAGTAATCAATCCTGTGAGCATTTGTACTGGAGCTCTGTATGAGATATCCAGTTTTAAAGTTTTAAATATTCTCGCTATAAGCTTATAAGGCACATAATTCGTAAACAATCCTAAGCAATAGAAGGGGAAAAGTACTATAAATTTTAAAAAGTAAATCGCACAAACAAATAGCTTGTTTTTTTTCATCACATCATCGGAGATTATGCCAGATGTTAGTCTTTCTTCTTTTAATAGTTTAAAAAAAAGGAGCAGTTTGGTTTGGGTATCGAGATAGAGTTTCAAGTTTTCCTTCTGAAGAAACCGGAGTGCCTTTGAAACCTGATTTCTCAATTCTAAAGACTGTTTTGGATTTTCGTCTAAATCAGCCTTTTTTGCATAGAAAGCAGTATAAAACTGATGTGCTGCTAATAGAAACTCCTCTTGTTCCTTCCCCGAAGTATGCGGAATAATATTTGAAAGCTCTTTTTTAATAACTTCTGTCAGCTGTAAAACCGTGTCAAACTCATTCTGCTCATAAGACTGCTTATAATCATGTATCGATAAAGGGGTACAAACCGTAATGGAAACCATACTTCTGAATTGAATGGAATCTGAGTAATCTAAGGCTATAGGCACGATTTTTAAATTTCCTTCAAACCCCTTTAGTTCCTCATAACTAAGCGCAATTCTTGCGGTGCCTGTTTTAATTTCCCTCAGTTTCAGTTCGTAATAACTGGTTCCTTCCGGAAAAATAAGCAGCGTTCCTTGTTGCTCTAAATAGTTATGACATTTCATAAATGCCATTCTATTGTCTGGCTTTCCCCCAGGTTTGATATCCTTCTTTCTAAAAATGGGAATAACATGAAAATAGCTAAAAATCTTAGAGACAAATTTATTCGCAAAAATACCTGCATTAGCCACAAACCCTATTCTATGATTGGTAATGGCCGCAACAAGCAAAGGATCCATAAAGGTATTCGGATGATTGGCCACAAGTATCATGGGTCCCTTGGCGGGAATATTCTTCTTGCCTGTTACCACAATTTTCTTAAAAAAGAAGAAAAGAGAAACCCTTATAATTTGTTTTAAAAATTTGTAAATCACGTCAGATTCTTCTTAAGGTTTGCCATTTGAAGCGCTATAAATCCTGAAATAAAAAACAACGACATAAAAACCATACTATAGCGCATACTTCCAGTGACCTGATCGATAAATCCATAGGACAATGATCCTATTACAATGGCCAATTTTTCTGTGATATCATAAAAACTAAAATAAGAGGCCGTATCCTTTGTTTCAACAGGAATTAACTTAGAATAGGTTGACCGTGACATAGACTGAATGCCCCCCATAACAAATCCTAGAAAGGCTGCCAGGGTGTAAAAGGAAATCTTATCCTGCATAAAATAACCCGAGATACAGATAAATATCCAAATCAGTAAGGTTGTACTAATCGCAAATCCATTTCCTCTTAATTTTGACAACCAGGCAAAAAAGAAAGCGCCACCTATAGCTAGAATTTGTAAAATCAAAACGATATAAATCATTTCATCAGCCCCCATACCTATTTCCTTATCTGCAAACAAAGGCGCCAATAACATGACGGTTTGAACACCCATACTGAATAAAAAAAAAGCATACAAAAAACGTTTCATTACTCTTTTATCTTTTATGACTTCCCATACTTTCTTCAATTCCTTTGTTCCATTTCCAAAAATTTGAAAAGTGATTGATTTTCTGCGCGTACTATCTTTTAAATAGTAAAATGCAATTTGAGCAAATCCAAACCACCAGACTCCCACCAGGATAAATCCAAATCGTGTTGCAGAACTTCCATCCTCAAAACCAAAAACTTCATATTTTTGATACAGAATCAGGTTAATGATCAACAAAATTACACTACCTATATAACCCATGGCAAATCCTTTTGCACTAACACTATCCATTCTGTCTTTGGAAGCTATTTCGGGTAAAAAGCCATTATAAAATACCAAAGATCCTGCAAAGCCTATACTGGCCAATACTGAACAAGCAATACCGTATTCAACATTCTCTCCTGTAAAGAAATAAAGACCGATACAGGCCATAGAACCCAAATAGGTAAAGAATTGCATAAACTGCTTTTTTAAGCCTCCATAATCGGCAATTCCCGATAGAATTGGAGAAATAAAAACAATGACCAAAAAGGAAAAAGATATGGCAAAAGAGTATAACACTGAATTCTTAATACTCATATTAAAAAACTCAACCATCTCCCCGCCAAAGGCCTCCTGAGTGGTACCCAAATAATAAATTGGAAATATAGCAGTGGTAACGATAAGATTATAAACTGAATTAGCCCAGTCAAATGAAGCCCATGCATTTATAAGTCTTGAGTTATTTTTTTCCAGCATAATATTTGATTTGTTGAACAGTATCTAAGATGAAATTTTTGCCAATATACCTAAAAAATACAGGTTTAGAAGGAAGCGTTAAAAGCAGCCCTTTATCAGATTCGATATACATATCATTCCTCTGGGTTCTAAACCTGTTTTTCAATTTTACAATTTATCTTCAACCGTTTACTCATTATTTTCAAAAAATAGTTAAAAAGTTTAAAAAAAATAAGCAAACATTCTTCAGGAAGAAAATCTAAATCTTTTTTATGCGACAATTCAAGATGAGCTAAGCCATAAAAATTCGCAGTTGTCTGATATTATAGAGAGAAACTTAAATCTATATGATATCTCAATTACAAAAAATCTAAGTTACCAATCTCTTTTTACGATTTTACAAATTAGCAATCAGGTAGCCAACGTCACTAGAAACTATTATGACATTCTGGATTTCATTGAGCAGGCCAGGAGAAAAATAGAGATTTCTGAAAGAGTTCAAAATGAGCACCTCTACTACCACAAAGACGTACAACACCTGTCTAACATATATCAACATCGCATAGTTATTTATAGATAAAGAGGATCGAATATGGTCAATTCTAACATTTTACGTTACTTTACATACCCCTCTTAATTTAATTAATATTCTTTATATGAAATCATATACAATTGAAGAAATCAATGCCATTCTAAAAGGCGAATTGATAGGACATACCATTAAGCCTATAGATGGCCCGGAAGAATTAGAAAAGGCTCAGGCAAACCATATTACATTTATTGGTAGCAGTAAATATGTAAAACTATGGGCAAAATCTAAAGCAAGTGCTGCAATAGTAAATGATACATTACATGTTGAACCTGGTGAACATCGCGCTTTAATAAAGGTGAAAAATGCCGATTTGGCCATGGCTAAAATATTAGAATTATATAATCCGCCAACGCCGCATTTTGATGACAATATACATCCTAGTGCAGTCATACATCCTTCAGCAACAATTGGTGAAGGTTGTAAAATTGGGGCCAATTGCTATGTTGGAAAAGATGTTGTTTTAGAAAAGGAAGTACTATTGTATCCAAATGTTTGTGTTTTTGATGAAACCATCATTGGAGAGGCCACCGTTGTTTGGTCTGGAACCGTAATTAGGGAGCGTTGTATTATAGGTAGCAATTGTATATTTCACACCAATGTAAGTATTGGGGCAGATGGTTTTGGGTACCGCCCAAGTGATGATGGAAGAGGCTTGACCAAAATACCCCAAATTGGTAATGTTATTATAGGGCATTACGTTGAAATCGGAGCCAACTCGTGTGTAGACCGAGCTAAATTTAGTGCTACTATTGTTGGTGATGGCTGTAAAATAGATAACCTCGTGCAAATTGCACACAACAGTGTGATGGGACGCTCATGCATTATGGCAGGACATAGCGGATTGGCAGGTTCTGTCACTTTAGGAGATGGGGTCATTATTGGAGGAAGTGCTTCTATTAAAGACCATACTAAAATAGAATCAGGCGCTACCGTTGGCGCAGGTTCTGGGGTGATGAGTGATGTGTCAGCCGGACAAACAGTTTTAGGCTATCCTGCACAAGAGGCAAGGGATATGTTAAAACAATGGGTCGCTATGCGCCGTTTGGTTAAAAAGTAGTGTGAAGTTCACTTATTAGTGTTGCTTGTTTTTAGATAATCGTTTTGTTAATAAATAGATTTTTTTTTGAAGAAGAGGGCGTGAAATAATCTTTTTTTGTCCTTTTGCCTTGATGACAAATAAAGCTTCAGCGAATTCACGAATTCCTAAAAAAGCAATAAGAGAGCATGAGTAAAAGAACGAAACCCGCCTGCCGGACGGGCAGGAAATCAAGACTGCTTCAAATTCTCTGTAGCTTTACCTCCTTATTTTCTCCACCGCAGCCCTAGCCGTTTCACTACGGGGCTGCTGCTGCTTCCCACGCTAAAATAAGTCAGAAGCTAAGACGAGAATTTAAAGAGGTCGTTTCGATTTAATCAATAATTTTAGTTTAGGAGAGCACTTCAAAATTCAGAGTTCCTTTTTCGAAATTCGACATTCAAAAAAAGGGGGTTCAAAAATTCTTAACGCGCTTTTCAAACTACACTGACCTAAAAAATTCGATTTAATAAATATTTTTAGTTTAGAAGAGTACATCGACATCAGACTTTCGACATTAAACATTCGACTAAAACAACCCATCAGGCGTAATACCAAGCCATTTAAAATAAGTCATTGCCATAATAATAGAAATTCCCCAGGCAATTATTTGCATGGTAATTCCGTACTTAAAGCCATCAGTCATACTATACATATCTGTTGAATAAGATAATAAGGCTGGTTTACTGTTAAAAGGAAGAACATATACGTGTTCAATTAACATGGCTACAGGAAATGCCAAACTCATTATTGGAAAACCAAAACGCACCGCTACCCCAATCGCTATAGGAATAAATATCATTGACCGCATGGTTTTAGATTGCATAAATAAAGCACTGAAAACCATTCCTCCGGTAAGAACAACATATAAAATCCAAAACGGAGTGTTTTCACCAAAACCCAATGCATCAAAGGCCGCGTTTACAGATATTTGAGGCAAATCGGTAACCTTGAAACCAGCACCTAAGGTATAAGCTCCTGCTGAAAACAGTAAAAGATGCCAAGGGATATCTACGTCATTCCATTTGACTATTCCTATGTTAGGGAGCAATGCAACAATACCACCAACAAAAGCAACAGCTGTAGGGCTAATACCATGATACCTGTCTGTAACCCAAAGTGTCAGAATGCTTCCAAATATTATTAGAGATTTAATTTCATTAAAACTCACAGGTCCCAATTTTTTTAACTCTTTTTTCAAACTATCCATACCTCCTTCAATCTGAGGCTTTCTTTCCCCGGGTTTAAGCGGAAAGATAATTTTCACGCCAATAAACCAACCTATAATCATCAACAACATCGCCACCGGAAATGCAGCTTCCATCCATTGTGAAAAAAAGATATCACTGCCTATGGCTCCCGCGATTAATGATGCTGCCAGTAAATTAGCTCCGGAGCCTGTCAAAAAGGAAGAGGCTCCCATATTATTTTGAAAAAGGTTTTGTAAGAGAACATTTCTTCCCATATTATTTTTTGACTTACTGGTTCCCCCATAAATGGCAGCAACAACCATAAAAACCGGTAGCAGGATGGCAGTTTTTGCAGTTGTTGCTGATATAAATAACGACAGTACCACATTGATGATCAAAAAACTAAGAATCACTGAATTCGCATTATGTCCGAATTTTATGATAAACCAAAGGGCAAATCGCTTGGCGACGCCCGTGGCAACCAGCATACTTGCCAAAATAAACGACATAATATTTAACCACATTACTTTATGTCCCAATTGATGATAGGCATCAACTTCCGATAAAGTGCCTGTCAGTACCAGTGAAATAATAAGTATTAATGAGGTTAAATAATTCGGTATTGCTTCGGTAATCCAAAGAATTAAAGATGCCACAAAAATGGCTAGCATAGCCTTGTTTGAATATACAAAATGCTCTAGCCCAACTTCATCAAAATTCTTCCTGGCAGATATACTCAACTTTTCAATATCAAAATCATGTAAAAAAGAAAAGTCAAAAACATAAAGAATTAAAATAAATGAGATAATCGCAAGTGGAGAACCTATTTTCATCAAGAATTTCTCAAATTTTGATTTATCCCTGGTTGGAAGTTTCTCCATTTTATAGTTGTTCATATCCAGAACATCAAACTCCTTTTGTACTTCTTCTCCCATTTTATTTGCGTTTATAGCTGTGGTTTTCTTTGCTAAATTTGGGTTGTAAAATCTTGAAATTCGCCACCTTATTTTTTTTCGGAATTCTTTAAAAAGGCTGCTGAAAATAACCAAACAGCCTTTATGAATTTTACCAGTTTTTATAAGGATTTTTCATTAACATGGAGTTGTAGTATTTTACTTGCCCTGTTACTTCTTCCCCTAACCATTCTGGTTTTGAAAACTCAGCATCTTCACTTGGTAATTCAATTTCTGCAACAGTTAACCCTTCATTTTCACCGTAAAACTCATCTACTTCAAAAACCAAATCTCCGTTGGCTTCAACTATAAAACGTGTTTTATCGATAACTCCAGGTTCGCAAATAGCCATAAGGTCATTTGCATCATCAAGACTAATTTCTTTTTCCCATTCGTATCTTGAAGCGCCGCTTTTATTCCCTATTCCTTTTACGGTAAGAAAGCCCTGATCTCCTTTAATACGCACACGTACGGTTCTCTCAGGAACTGTACTTAGGAATCCTTGAACAATTTTTGTTTCTTTTGAAACATGGTTTTTATAATCCCCTTTTACCAGAAATTTTCTTTCTATTTCTTGTGCCATAATAATTGTTTTTTTAGTTTGCTAAAGGCTTGTTGATCCAGCCAATTATTCTTTTTATTACTTGTAA
>CAZQRD010000052.1:0-19287 GCA_964595535.1 uncultured Flavobacteriaceae bacterium
ACCAATATCGGATTTTAAAATAGTCTTAGCTTCTTCAACTCTGTAAGATGCTAACATCTCAAAAAAGGACTGATTTAATTTTTCATTTATTACCTGAGAGACGTGATGTGAACTTTGATGAATTGCTTTAGATAACCCTGATAATGATGCAGTACTACTTTTAAAATATTTTTCACTTTGCATTTGACTTTTAATGGCTTGTAAAATAATAGTCTTATTGTCTTCTTCTAAAGATGATTTTTGATACTTTAATATTGGGCCTTCTAAGAATGTTGAAACCTCATCATAATACGTTGATTTATTCATGACTTGGACAGCAGTCATAAACAGCATAAGTGATAAATACAAATAGATAAAATGGTCACCAACATCGTTTTTAAAGATCATTTTTACAGTTATAAATATAGCTATAATCGCCAAAAAATGATACAATGAATTGCGCAGAGAGATTACTGTTTGATTGCTGGTTTTCCAAAGGTTTTGATCAAGTTCCTTTGATTTAGTAATAAGCAGTCTAACAATTAGTAAATTATAAATAATAAATGAAGCTCCTGTCAATACGTTTACATAATGTCTAATTCCTAAAGGACTATCTGATATCAATCGAGTTGCAGCGATATAAGGAATATCTAATTGCATAACTTCAATATTTGAATTGTATTTAAATACATCAGACTGAATAAAGAAGAAGATACAATATAATGTCCAAAGTATAAATGGTGTAAAATGCAACCAATATGTAGCTGGTTTTACTTTTTCAAACTGAGAAATAGCGAATAAATATAGAAGAGGTGCTATTATAAAATTAAAGGGTTCAGCAAAATTAGTAATCAATAAAAGTTTAAATATTAACATTGTATAGTTCAGCCAGCCCTCTAGCATTATTAGTGTCATAGCTAAAATAAAGAAGCCCATTATTAAATTTGGTAAATTTTGCTTCCATGACTTTCGTATAATAAAATAGGATACGAAAAAGCCAAGAAATAGTCCTAGAAAAATTAAGGCAGCAATAAAATTGATATTTAAAGGAATGTCTTGCATAAATCAAATTTAGCATAATAATTATAAATAAAATAAAGTAATTATTTCAAATTAATGGCATTGTTATTTGCTTTTTGATATCTACAAAAATAAAAGTATTGTTATGAAAGGATTAAATTTTATTCTAACAATTGGAAATATTCTATTATTGACTTATTTTACAAAAAAAATAAAATATGGTCATATTTATTGATATGGATGATGTGATTGCCGACACCTACGGTAAGCATATTGAAATGTATAATAAGGAATTTAATAAAAACCTGTCATTGAGCCAATTTAAAAGCGGCGAAATGTGGCAGAATGTGCCAGAAATGCATCAAGACAGTATTCGCAGACATGCACGTACTGATGGGTTCTTTCGTTCGTTGGAACCTATAAAAGACAGTATAGCGATATTAAAGGACCTTTGTCAAAAGCATGAGGTATATATTGCTACTGCAGCCACTCAGTTTCCGAATTCGTTACGTGAGAAAAGCGACTGGCTTGATGAGTATTTTCCGTTTATTAGCTGGCACTACCGCATCATGTGTGGCTATAAATTTATACTAAAGGGCGATCTTCTGATTGATGATCGATCGTTCAATTTGGATGAATTTGATGGAAATACACTTCTGTTTAATTCACCGCACAATGTCCATAACAAAGGGTATGAACGGGTTGGCAGTTGGCTTGAAATAGCCGATAAATTATTATAATCTATTGATCAAAACAATGTTTGTTTTTATATCAGATGTCAACATATTGATAAAAGAGACGACTCATTCAGATTTATCCGCGTTTCGGTGATACATAGCTTTTCTTCTACATATATTTTTTCCATCATTATTTTCTGATTAAGAATAAATCCAATAACAGGCTAATTACTTATCCCAAAACCAAATCAAGCGGTATTCGTTTTTAAAAAAGATTGGCTATATTGACCCGCTTATACTAACATAGTAGTTCGTTTATTTATGTCTGCAAAAAAGAAATTTGGAACTTTTGCAGGGGTTTTCACCCCATCTATTTTGACCATACTTGGTGTGATCATGTATATGCGCCTTGGATGGGTGGTAGGAAATTCGGGTCTTTTCGGAACTATTGCCATCATATTTATCGCCCATGTAATCGCAGTCACAACCGGTTTAAGTGTTTCATCTGTAGCTACAGATAAAAAAATTGGTGCCGGTGGCATCTATTATGTGCTGTCACGCAGTATGGGTATTCCAATCGGAGGTTCAATTGGAATCGCCATTTTCGTAGGAACAGCCTTTTCCATTTCACTTTACCTCATTGGTTTTTCTGAAAGTTTTAATGATTATTTTGATTTGGGCATGTCGATCAATGACTTTAGGATTACAGCTAGTCTTGCGCTACTTTCTCTAACAATCCTGGCCCTAATTAGTACTTCAGTGGCATTAAAAGCGCAATTTTTTATATTGGCTGCCATTATCTTATCCATTGTATCTATCTTTTTTGGGACTACTGAATTTGCTCCGGAATCGGTCAATCTAATGCCTTCTGATAATTCCGTTCCGTTGGAAGTGGTTTTTGCCATATTTTTCCCTGCCGTTACAGGATTTACAGCCGGTATCGCCATGAGTGGAGACCTAAAGGATTCTAAAAGATCCATTCCTATGGGAACGCTAATGGCAATAGGTGTAGGCCTGCTGGTTTATCTGGCATTGGCCATTTTTCTTGCCTTTTCCGTAGATCCTGAATTACTGAAATCCGATTATAATATCCTGATAAAAATCGCCTGGTTCGCCCCGGCCGTCGTGGCTGGAATATGGGGCGCTACCCTCTCCTCTGCCATAGGAGGAATACTCGGAGGACCAAGAATATTGCAGGCCATGTCGAAGGATCTGGTGACCCCAAAGATATTTGGTAAAGGGAGAGGAACCAACAATGAACCCGTAAATGCTCTTTTGATTGTATTTTTTATTGCTGAGATCGGAATTTTAATAGGTGAACTGGATGTTATTGCCAGACTGGTTTCTATGTTCTATTTAACGGCCTATGGCTTTATCAACATCTCTTACTTTTTGGAGAGCTGGGCCAATCCAGATTTCCAGCCTTCTTTTAAAATCAAACGATGGATCGGCTTATTGGGTTTTGTTGCCTGTTTTGCTGTTATGTTTAAATTAGATACTACAGCCATGTTAGGTTCTTTAGCCGTGATTGGGCTCTTGTATTTTGGCTTGCAACGCAAGGAGGTACAGCTTCAGTCAAATGATGTATGGCGAAGTGTTTGGGAGAATATTGTCAATAAAGGTCTTAAAAAAATTGATGGTCAAATGGATGAGAATTCAAATTGGAATCCTAATATTATACTATTTAGCGGGCGAAGTGATCATCAGCATTATTTGTTAGAATTGTGTAAAACGGTTTCGGGAAGAACAGGCATGGTCACCAATTTCAAATTGATTGTTGACAAGAATGATGACAAGCCTCTTAAAAGAACTGAACAAGTCGTTGTGAATGAAGATTTTAAAGAGCTGGGTATATTTGGAAGACAGTTAAAAGTAAGTAATATTTATGACGGTATTACCAATATTGCATCAACTTTCGGGTTTTCAGGAGTTGAACCGAATACCATCATGATGGGATGGCCGAAAGGTTTGGAAAACTCTAAAGAATATTCTAAAATGACACAAACCCTGCTTTATCTTGATTACAACCTGCTATATCTTGATTTTGACTTGAAAAACAAGTTTGGCAACTATGATACGGTTGATCTGTGGTGGCGTGAAACCGATAGTAAAAATGCTGAGATGATGTTGAACATTGCCCGGTTTATTATCGCTTCACCGAGATGGGACAATCCCCGGATCAGGGTGCTTTTTGTCAACAACAATAATGTGAAAGTTTCTGTTATAGAAAATAAGATCTCAACGCTTGTAGATAACTTACGAGTTAATGTGGTCATCAAGATAATCAACAATGCTGTTGAACAAAAAGCTTTTTATGATATTATCGAACAAGAATCGGCAACAACAGATCTAACGCTGGTGGGTATTCCAAATTTTCAAATAGAAAAGCAGGCAGAATTTGTTTTGAGAACCAATCATCTCTTTGAGGCAATTGGCTCTACCCTCTTGGTCAAAGCTGCTAATAATTTTAATGTGCTGGACCTGGATTTTATCAATGCTGAAGATTTGCAAAGCGAAAATGCATGATACTGCCTAAACACTACAAGATTTACAAGCCTTTTGGGATGCTGAGTCAATTGACTTCGAATGACCCAAAAGAAATAAGAAACAAAGTCTTTCTCAACGAACTATATGATTTCCCTGAAGGCCTCATGCCCATTGGCAGGTTGGATGAAAAATCTGAAGGCTTGTTGCTCATGACAACAGATGGCAAACTCAGTGACAGTATCAATCGTTCGGGCATTGAAAAAGAGTATTTAGTGCAGCTGGATGGATTGATAAAGCCAGAACACATTGATAAACTAAGCAAGGGTGTCGAAATTGGTTTCAAAGGTACGCGCTATCTAACAAAGCCTTGTAAGGTTCACTTTCTAAAATCAAAACCGAAATTACCAGCTGCCCATCCAAAATTGCGTATTGCAAGACATAGATCAAGCTCCTGGATCAGTATTTGTATAACAGAAGGGAAATTCAGGCAGATCAGAAAAATGACTGCTGCCGAGGGTTTCCCAACTCAACGCCTAATCAGGGTGAGAATCGGATCAATATATTTGAATGACATGGCTCCTGGAGACGTTGAAGAAATAATGGTACCATAGTGCCTTTATTCTTGAAGCAATCTTCTAAAGAAAACCCAATCCTTGCGATATATGCCAAGTCAAATTATTATATTCACATGATCAAACATAATGACTGATTTTAAAACAAAATACGGGCCTTGGGCCTTGGTTGCAGGTGCATCCGAAGGATTAGGAGCAGCTTTCGCTGAGGCTTTGGCAAACCGCGGATTGAACCTCATTTTGATAGCGAGACGTTTGGATAAATTAGAAAGCCTTGCCCTGCAGCTCAAAAAAGCTTATCCAGTTGAAATAAAGGTTCATGCCCTCGATTTATCAGATTTTAAGACAGTGAAAAACTTCGTATCGCAATTTCAGGATAGCATTGGCTTATTAATCTATAACGCTGCATATGCGCCGATTGGATATTTTGAAAATATTTCAGAGGAACATCTGGAAAATATTGTCGATGTGAATATTAAAACACCGCTTCTGCTTTCAAAACTCTTGTCAACACAAATGATTGAAAGAAAAAAGGGTGGTATTGTATTGATGTCATCTCTTGCCGGTACACAGGGTAGTCCTAAAATTGCCACTTATGCGGCTTCAAAGGCTTTTAACGCCATCCTTGCCGAAGGAATATGGAATGAGTTAAAGAAGCATCAAATAGATGTACTGGCCTCTTGTGCGGGTGCCATTTCGACTCCAGGGTACAAGAATGCTCAAAACACCAAAGATGCACCCGGTACCCTATCTCCAAAACATGTCGCAGAAGACACACTAAATGCACTGGGGAAAGCTCCAACAACAATTCCTGGTTTTACGAATAAACTGGCTTATTTCTTTATGAATCGGGTATTTCCCAGAAAATGGGCCATTTCAATAATGGATAAAAACACAAAAGATTTATCATGATGATACAAGTACTCGGTTTCTTTACCCCTTGGATAATCTATGCCTTGATTACCTTTTTACATTATTTTCTTCCCGGACGCTGGGTAACAGGTTATGTAAAGCATTCTGAAACGGGCGAATTATTAAAGTATAGACTAAACGGAAGGTTGGTTTTAATCACTAGTGTCATTCTATGGTTTTTGACAGGTTATTTGGGTTTGGTTGCCTATGACTGGCTCTATGAAATCAGATGGTATAGTTTGGCTGGTGCCTTTGTTTTTGGGCTGGCCTTTTCTTTCTGGATCGTATTGCCCTATTCTACAACTGGTAAGTCATTAGTCTCAGACATTTTTTTAGGTAGACTAGAAAACCCTCAGTTTAAAAACGGAAGAATCGATGCGAAAATGTGGCTGTATCTTATTGGAGCCGTGATGCTTGAATTAAATATATTGAGCTTTGTGGCGCATCATTATGCAGAATTCGACACTATTTCTCCTGGCTTGCTACTTTGTGCTTCCATGCTGACCTATTTTATAATTGACTATTTGAGTTTTGAAAAAGTGCATTTGTACACCTATGATTTTTTTGCAGAAAGGGTAGGTTTCAAATTGGGCTGGGGATGCCTGGCCTTTTATCCATACTTTTACCTGATCGCTATCTGGGCCACAGTGAATTTGCCCGACCCCAACACAACAGTATGGCTTCTTATGTGTTATGCCCTTCTCTTTTTGCTGGGCTGGACACTGGCTCGTGGGGCCAATATGCAAAAATATTATTTTAAGACAGACCCTCAAAAATCATTTTTAGGGATCAAACCCGAAACCGTCTCAGATGGAAACAAAACACTTTTAGTGAATGGTTTTTGGGGACTCAGCCGCCACATTAATTATCTTGGAGAAATTCTAATGGGTACTGCTATCGCTTTAAGCGTAGGCTATCCGGAAGTTCTATGGGTATGGCTTTACCCTTTATATTATGTTGCGCTTTTACTGCCTCGTCAAATTGACGATGACAAACGATGCGCGTCCAAATATGGAGAGCTTTGGCAGGTTTATATAAAGAAAGTGACATATCGAATTATTCCTTATCTATACTAAAGTATTTACCCGATTATTTGGCTTTTAATTCGACCATTCGCTTTTTGTGGTAGTCAGACCCACTTATTTCATAGGCCTTTGTAACATTTATTAAGGCATTTTCAACATCATTTTGCATTTCATAATAATCCGCCAATGAATCAAAAGTATTGGCATCATTTGGGTAGTATTCAGTATTCAATTGAAAATACATTAGGGCTTTTTCGGGTTTTCCCATATCCATGCTCATATAACCACTCATATTGAATAAAAAATCAGGGTATGGAGCAACAGCATAGCCAAATTGCGTTTTCAGTTTTGCTTCACGCCGTTTAATGATTTCGTATAAAACCTCTTTGGATGTTTCAGGATCGTTGAATTTATTAACATCTTCCATTTGATACCAAGTGAAGAGCTCGATTAAGCCATCCATGATTGAAGGTAAAGGAATGGTTCCGTGTAAATCGTTTGGATAAAACTTCCAATGAAAGTTCAAGTCGTTGGATTTAGTAGTTTCTGCTATTTTCGATAATTCTATGTTGGATCTGGCGAACATCGTGAATTCAGTGGTGTCTTTCATAACATTATCAATAGTAATGTCGGTATTTGACCAGTGTAATTGGCCTCCCAATGAGACGAATAAAGATTTTCCTTTGAAATTGTGATCCTGTAATAAGACTCTTGATTCTTTAAGCAACTTTTGCTCGTCCCAATCCATACTTGGATCAATGGCAATATAATTTTCGAATAATTGTGAATGCTTCAGGAGCATATTGACGGTAAAAAGGCCCCCATAGGAATGACCTATTAAAGTTCTGTAATTCGTTACCGGATAATTGTTTTCTATAAAGGGAATCAATTCAGATTCTATAAATTCTGTGAATTTTTCTGCTCCTCCATATTCCTGATCATTGCCAATTCCGTTTTGTTCGGTTGGATTTGAGGTCGTGAGGTCTCTCGTTCTGTTTTCAGCATTAGAAATACCTATAAGAATCATTTCCGGCATAAACCCACCACTATAGTAACTATGAACCGTATGCAGGGTATTTAACATTACATCCCCATCTAAAATATACGCCACCGGGTATTTTTGATCGCTTTCCGGGTTGTATGAATCGGGCAATTGAACATAAAATTCTCGTGATTCATCGAGTACTTTGGAATATACACTATCGATTGCACCTACTTTAACACTAAAATTTGATTGAGCTTGTGAAATTTGATAAAAACCTACGTTGATTAACAACAAAAGAAATAATTGTACTCTTTTACTCATAATTTTTTTGATTAGTTGGTTTATTAGTAACGACTCAAACTGTGACAAATATCATTCCATAATTTTGCAGCTTTCGAGAATTGAGATATTTTTCAGGAAAGGCTTTCAATTTATCCATTTGGCTATAAGAGATGATTTGAAATCAAATTACGGTGATTCTGACTTTTTTCTTTTTAAGTCTGCTGTTATTCAATTTCGAGACAAGATCTTCTGCAAGGGTCAAGGGAACAGCTACAAAAGTACAATCCTGTTTCAGTTCAATAATGCCGAGCTGATCTTTAGTAAGATTTCCCTGTTTAAAAAATAAACCTGCTACATCACCTTTTGAAATCTTGTCTTTTCTTCCACCGGATATAAAAAGTGTTTGCCAGAACTGTGCTTTTCGTTTCGCTTCGCTGTCAATGGTTTCAATGGCAGTATTTTTAATAAAGTCAGGAAGGTATTCCTTCTCCCATGCTAAAACGTAGGCAGTTCCCTTTGCATTCACTCTGGCCGTTCTACCGTTTCTATGCGTAAATTCTTCTACAGTCCTTGGAAGTTCAAAATGAGCGATATATTTCAATTCAGGAACATCTATTCCTCTTGCAGCCAGATCTGTGGCTACAATTACCTGATAGGTACCGTTTCTGAATTTTATCAAAGTTCGTTCCCGGTCTCTTTGCTCCATCCCACCGCTAAAACATCCATGACTTATATTGTTTTTATGCAAAAATTCACTTACTCCCTCAATACTTTCCCTAAGGTTGCAAAATACGATACCTGGTTGATTTCCAAGATAATTTAATAGGGCCAAAAGGCTTATATACTTGTTTTTTGTAGGAGAGATGATCGTTTTCACAACAAGCTTTGAGGGAGCATCTTTAAGATAACTAATCACCGTTGGTCTATGCAAGCCAACAAATTCGGGAATTCCAAGACCCTGAGTAGCTGAAGTTAGAATGCGCTTCTTTAAATTTGGTAGTTGCTTGATAATGGCTTTCATCTGTGATTCAAAACCAGTTTCCAGAGATTTATCAAATTCATCCAGCACAAGTGTATGTATGTCCTCCCTTGAGAAACGATCACTTCTGAAATGATCTTCAATCCTTCCCGGAGTTCCCACAAGAATGGCAGGAGTGTGTTTTAATTCTATTTTATCCTTAGAAATGGGTCTGCCTCCATATACGGCATTCACTTTATAACCAGAGCCCATATTCCTGATCACCTGTTCTATTTGAATGGCCAATTCTCTCGAAGGCACAAGAATCAATGCTTGTATCTCTTTGCATTCTTGGTCAAGATTATTGATGATGGGCAATAAAAAAGCCAGGGTTTTACCTGTTCCTGTTGGAGACAATAAAATTGTATTTTTTACTCTCTCAATCGTGGGAATAGCCTCCTCCTGCATAGGGTTTAGCTGATGAATATTCAACTTGTTTAAAATTGACGCTTGCTCTTTAATAGTATTTGCCATTATGTATATTTTCAGCTTCTTTTTTTCTTTTTGCTTATTTTTTTATTTTCCGAAGCTACTTTATTGTTAAGGAGATAATTAGCCAAGGCTTTCTCAACTAATTCTTCTTTTGTTAAATGATGAAAAACCGTATGAATTTTTTGCTTGAACTCAGCAGATATTTCGTGATTTGGTTTGGTTTTAAAAATTTTCTTGGCCCAAAGAACGGCATTGTTTTCTTGAAGGCTTTGAGCATCGGCTTTGATGATTCGTTCAAATTTTATACCTAATTCTCTTTCAAAGTCGGGTATTTCAAAAAGTTCTTCCTCCTGCAGTACGGTTAAGGAAATACCCTTGGCTCCTGCCCTGGCTGTTCTTCCGCTTCTGTGAACATAGGATTCATAAACGTCGGGCAAATGATAATTGACCACATAGGAGATTTCTTTTACATCTATTCCTCTTGCTGCAAGGTCTGTGGCTACAAGTATATCTATATGGCCTTCTCTAAATTGACCCATGATACGATCTCTGATGCCCTGAGATAAACTACCATGCAAGGCTCCTGATGAAAACTTATGAATGGCCAGGTTTTTAGCTAATTTATTGACAGCTGCTTTTGTTTTACAAAATATAATGCCTCTTTGTCCTAATTTAGAATTCAAAAAATGCATTAGGACCTCAAGCTTTTCGATGGGTTGTACTACTACATACTGATGCTCAATTCCCTGATGGCCCATGGTTTTCATATCGGCCTCGATCTGAATAACATGTTTTGACATGTAATTTTGGATCATCTGCTTGATAGTACCTGGCAAAGTTGCCGTAAATAAAAAGGTTCTTCTGTCTTTGGGAAGTTCCTTTACCACAAGGTCTAAACCATCCTTTAGTGCACTAACCATTTCATCAGCCTCGTCCAAGACAAGATACTCGGCACGTTTAATATCTATGGCACCTCTGTTGATCAGATCAATTAATCTGCCAGGAGTAGCCACTACAACATGTGTAGTCTCCGTGAGCCTTTCTATCTGGGGTTTAATTGGAACCCCTCCACAAACAGAAGTGATTGAGATTTCAGGTAGATATTTTGCAAAAGAGATTAGATTATTAAAAATCTGCTGCCCTAGCTCTCTGGTAGGCGCCAGGACTATAGCCTGTATATGAGACTGAGTATGATCAACCAATTGTAACAGTGGCAAGCCAAAAGCTGCCGTTTTCCCTGTTCCGGTTTTGGCTAATCCAACCAAATCCTTTTTTTCCTTTAAAAACAAAGGAATGGTTTTAACTTGTATATCAGTTGGAATTGAAATTTCAGCTTCATTCAAGCTCTTTATAAGAGGATCAATGATTCCTAATTGGGAAAATTGTTTAGACATAGAATAATTTTGAGCAAAGATAGGCACCATTATCCACCCAAAGGCAAAGCATTGATAAAGATTTAAAGATGCACTATACTAAAACTTGGTTACTATATTAATAAAAAAGGAAGCCTTAAGGACTTGATTAAAAAGGGAAAGAATTAAATGTATATATGGGGTATAAAAAAAGGCCCCTTAAAAGGAGCCTTTGGTTTTACTTATTATCTGAATCTTCTTTTGACATTCCAATTGACTGCCTTAGAATTACTAAAAAGCATTGTCTGAATACCTTCTTTAGTAGTCGCCATTTTATTTATTAAATTTGTTTTCATAATCTCATATTTAATTGAGCGTGCAAATATAAAACATATTTACATACTAAAAACATTTATTTCACTTTTTTATAATTAAATAAATAAACAAATATTATTTATTGATTTTTCTTATGAAAGAATAACAACTATCTATTAAAACAAACGCTTTACAGTCCAATAAAAAAATCTATCAACACTCGAGTTCTTTCTGATAATTATAGTAATTAACAGGATCGATCGCCATTAATTTTAACCATCTTAAATTTTATGACGTCAATCACAATTCTGAAATTCGGATAATTTTAAATAATTACATCTTATTTGAACTGCTAATTAGCAGTACATCAGGCTCTAGAGAATCAATGATAAATCTATGGGATAAAAGCTTCAAATCAAGTTTGTGCTTGTAAAACGATTTTTGATAGATATGAACTTATTCTGATAGCTTGTACCACTGAACATTTTGAAGATTTTCACGCCTGCCCTTATTGTATACCGGGTAATTTTCAACTAAATAATTAACAATTACCTCTTGATTATCTCCCAACTCCCATAAGTTCTGAGTTTTCTGCATCCATCGGATAGTAGCATTCCACCTTTCTTTGTTCATTCTGTTTTGAATAATCAATTGAGCGGAATGACAGGCAGTACAATGAGTAACAACAGTCATCATTCCTTCATCTTCCTTTAAACCTGTACGCAAGTGAATTCCATCTACGATTTCATCATTCGTCACAGACTTGTTTACAATGGTCTGTTTGGGTTTTTCACGAGAAAGAATATCCAAAGCAGCCATAACAAGAATTGCAACAATAAAAACGCTAACCGTAATAAAAACAATCAGTTTCCTTTTCTTCCTCTCGGTAACAGCAGGATTACTATCTCTATTCTCCATAAATTCTTTAAACTACTTTAACCGCTATTCGATGACATGCATTATTTAAATAACCTTTCGGATTCCAACCTGGAACAATCATAGGCTGAGAGATTCCATCAGCATCGGTTGCCCTTGCCCAAATTTCATAATAACCAATATCAGGAAATGCAATTTGCGCCTTATAGTGTTGCCAGGCTAATCTGTTTATAGGTTTTTCAAGCAGGCAAGGATGCCAGGTAGATCCAAAATCAATAGAATATTCCATTTTAGATACCTCCGATTCTCCTGCCCAGGCATGTCCTCTAATTTTCAAAATTTTAGTTTTACTAAATACCGCACCTGATTTAGGGAAAGTAATCAAAGATTTTACAGGCATTGATTCGATAATTTGCATGTCCTGTTCAGGTACTTCCTGACCGGGAGAAACAGGGTATTTAGGAACCCTGTATGACATTCCTTTCATTTTCGAACCGTCGTGCTCTTTATTTCGCACGCTGATCCTGTTAATCCATTTACCTGAAGCCGACGCCGGCCAGCCACCCGCTATTAAACGCAATGGGAAACCATGAACTAAAGGAATGGGCCTTTCATTCATCATAAATGCAACCAAAGTTTCATCCTGATTAGCCTTATGAAGTGGTACTCCCCTGGAAATGGGTTCCTTATTTACATCTCCACTCAAATGCCTATCTGTTGCATGATACCCTATATATACCGCATCATCTTTTATCCCTGTATCTGCTAACAGATCTTTTAATCTAACGCCTGTCCATCTGGCACAATGTACGGCTCCAATTGTCCATTGGTTGCCTTTGGCAGGAGGATCAAACTCGCTTCTTCCGTTGCCCCCGCATTCCAAGGTAACCTGATAGGTATAGGCTTTAAATTTTGTTTTGAGGTCGGCTAAAGAATACGATTTTACCTCATTTACTGATTCGCCATCAATGCTTAACGACCATTGATCCGCATTAATTTCTTTTGGGATAATACCGTTGTTTCTGATAAACATTCTAGCATTAGGTGTAACCTTATCATCTAACAAATGTGCCTGAGCTTCAATATTGTATGGTTTATTATTTAAAACGACCATTGAACTGTCAAGCTCAAACATTTTAAAAGGATCAGGATCCTGAAAAGCAAGAAGTTCATACCCTTGCGGTATAGTAGATGCAAAGACAATATTCACTCCCGCTAAAGAGGCTAAAGTACTAAACCCTGTATTTTTTAAAAATGATCTTCTTTTCATATTAAAGCAAATTATGATAAACTATAGGGGTTAATTTCTTCGAAAATAAAATCGTTAATTCCACTGAAGTTTTTTTCTTTCATTCCAGTAAAAATTCGAATCCACAGCATGTTGCTTTAAAGACATCAGTTCATTATTTTCTAGGCTAAAATTCATTGCCTCTAAATTTTCCCTTAGTTGACTGATGTTTGAAGCGCCACTCAAAACAACATTGGGCCGAAGATGGTCCATAATAAATCTCAATGCTATGGCGTCAATCGAAACCTGATACTTCTCAGACAAGCTTTCAAGGTAAGTATATAAGCTCCCATAATGTTTATAATTGTCATTCCGAAAAATTCTTCCGTTGGCTAAGGCTTCCTTTACAATGACGATCCTTCCGGTTTTTATCAAATTACTTAACACTTTATGGGTACTGGTTTCCAATATATTATAAGTCACTTGAAAACTATCAAAAAGAGGTTCATTTTCAATTTTTATTCCAGAAGCATATTCCAATAGCTCACTTTGACGCTCTCCACTAGCTGATATACCGATTTTTATGCCTGTTTCAGTTTTGATCTTATAAAGTTCGTTTAGCACCTCAATATTTTCCAGCACACCACTCTCAAAAGTAGCTGAATGGACCTGATAGACTTTTAAAGCCGGTAAAAGATGCTTTGAAACTGACCACTGCTCCATAAGTTTTTTTAGGGAATGTTCCTTGATCTCATGAGGAACTTTGTATCCCAGATCCCAATTGGCTACATAGGTATATCCCCATTTGGTGCTGAATTCAAGATCTTCATGGGGTTTTTTCCTGTACCATTCAAGTAAAAATTCTTCTCCCTTGCCATAAGATGGCGCAGTATCAAAATGACGAACCCCTTGACCATAGGCAAAATCTAAAATTTGATGCGCATTATTTCTATAATACTCCAAAGATTTATCATGATCAAGAACTTGCCTGAGATTAATATATTCAGGCCTTCCAATGGCGGCAAGCCCCAAACCAATTTTTGTTGTTTTCAATCTGCTATTAATTTTTGCGCTTCATATGGCAAGTTGTACATTCATAACTATCTTCTTTTAAGGTAATCTTACCCAATTTAGAGGCAACTTCATTGATAAAACTATTATAGGTATTGTTCTCCGGAGTTATGTTTTGCGCTTTCATAAGTTTATAATAATTACCCTCCCATTCCTGTCTGCCCCAGCAATTAGGACAAATACCTTCTGGTGCCTCAGCTGTAGCTTCATTGTTGTTTTTTGCTTTAAAAAAGCGTTTGATATTCTCTGCTATATTCATATGTGTTTCTATTAAGTTTAAATATACTATTTATTCGGCATTTGATGCAAAGCTAACATGTGAGAGATTCGGGCTTTTAAAGCTTAGCTTCAAGATATTAAACAAATTTGTTTTTTTTGGAAGCATCTATATTATCAAATGGAGGATTGATACTATATTAATCAGGTTCGTTTTTATCCTTATTTTTGAATTTTTTATAGCCTATCACAAGTCTCATTCCCAATCTAGCAAATAGAATTATGGCAATAACCATTACAATATCCATTCCTTCCATCGTTGTTTTTTTATAAGCTAATTATATCATTATCAACTATTCATCCCTTTTATTCTCTTTTAAGAATTAGATAGTAACTCATTTATAATGTGCATAATTATAGTTTATTTCAATTAATTCTCACTTGTTTGATTTGAGATAAAGACGCTCAACCTTATCTCTGGCCCATTGTGTTTTTCTTAAAAACTTAAGGCTGGAATTAATTGAAGGATCCTTTTTAAAGCAATTGATATTAATTTTCAATGCCAGCTCTTCCCAGCCATAACGATCTACTAAGTACTCTAGAATGGTAATTAATTTCACCCCATGTAAAGGATTGTTGGGTTGTTCTTTGTTTGAATTGCTTTTATCATTCATTCATTATACAATTAGTTGAAATGTTATTAGTATCTACCAGCCAGATACATCTTAGCCGGCCATTTCTTTTAGAGCCTCGACAAATGCATCCAGTTCGTCTGTTGATGTGAAAATATTTGGTGTTATTCTGCAACCGTGAACACCTGGGCGATCAATGGCAACCACCCAAATAGTGTATTTCTCGAATAAAACATTTGCCATGTCTTTTGAGTTGATCTTCTTAATACCAACATTGGCAATGGCACAGGACCTTTCAGATTCAAAGGGAGTGTTTAGAATTATATTGGGGGTGTTCTTTACTTTAGAAGTCCAGTATTCTTTCAAATATTTAAGTCGATGCTCTTTTCTTTCTGCTCCTATCATGTTATAGTATTCAATAGCCTTTGGAATTGCCAGCTCTACATGAACAGGAGTTGTGCCTCTGTGATTCAATCTGTCGATATCATCTCTGGGTAATTCTGCTTCAGCAAATAGAGGCCAAAGATTTTTGATCTTGTCTTTTTTTACATACAATAACCCCGCACCTAACGGAACACTAAGCCATTTGTGTAAACTTGTGCCATAATAATCACAGTTTAAATTGGGTATTTTAAAATCGAGATGAGCAAAGGCATGTGCCCCGTCAACCATCACTTCAACTCCTTTCTTATGCGCCATATCGCAAATCTTTTTGACTGGTAATACTTGACCCGTAATATTCACAACATGGCTGATCATCAATAACTTCGTTTTATCAGTGATTTGACTGGCATATAAATCAATGATCTCCTCGTCATTCTTAGGATGATTTGGTATCGACACCACCTTAGATACGATTCCATAACGCTCTTCCATGAGCCTGAACATATCCATCATTGATCCGTAATCCTGTTCTGCAAAAACAACCTCATCTCCCCTTTCCCAATCCTGACCGGCAATGACCAGATCTAATGATTCTGTAGTATTTCGGGTTATAACAACTTCATCAAAAGAACAACCGGCCAATTCGGCTAGTTGTTGTCTGGCGATATCGCGATTATCATCCTGAACCGTCCTCATATACCTCGATGCCAAAAAATTAACCGTCTTGACGTCTTCTAAATAATTATTTAACCCTTCCTGAGGCATCATACAATAATAGCCGTTCTCCAGATTGATATAGTCCTCGCTCAACATGTATCCTTCACGGATACTGGCCCAAAAGTCTTCATCCGAAGCCAATTCAAAAGATGACATATGAGAAACAGTATCAAAACTCTTAGCCAGGCTTTCCATAAATGGAATGGTTGTTCCAATGCCTAATAAAGAGAGTTGTTTTAGAAAAGCTCTTTTGTCCATTCTTTAAAGATAGAAAATAATCCGATCAAACATAAAGCAGCCAACCAATCAAAAACGAACAAAAAAAAACCTTAACAAAACTGTTAAGGTTTTTTACGGTGGAATTCGTTTTTGTTCCATACTTCATTTTTTCATTAATTCATTGTTTCATTAAATCATTAGATCAATGCATCATTGATCCTAATATCCGTAATTTCTATAGTTTGACCATCTTACCCTTTTACTATCTCTAAAAGTTGAAAAATTACTGAATCTTGTTTCATTTGATGCGTTACTGTCGATTATTGTTTTCATGATATATATATTTAATTATTATACAACAAATGTATGTCAGGAGTTCGTATTGGTAAATTCTGACTTACCGAACTGTAGAAAAATTGTGACGAGTTGTATAAATTTGGCCTTCTCCCTGTCTAAATAGAAGAAGGCCGGTCTATAATACTCATCTAAAGGGCTTTTTGGCCTATTTCAAAAAAACTATCCAATTTGATTTCTTATAATTCAAATTATCAATGTAAATAATTATTTACTGCTATTGTTCGCTCTGAAACGTGCGAATTAAGTTGGTTCACTGCCGTTTGAAACTCTGAACTATTATTTAAAAATGAATATCCATCAATTTCAGATGTAGCATAAGGCTCTATTAGAGCTGCATAGCTTGCATATTGAGATTGGATATTGCTCACATCAAAAGAGCCTTCTACAATTTCTTGAACATAAGCATCATACTGATCTTTATATACTTCGTCTTGATATAAGTATCCTATCAAAGGCCATTGTGAAGATGATACATCTGAAAAATCAAGCGCTGCTGAACCTCCCATCTTACCATCTTGCAATGCTTCGTTATTATCCCAGGGAATCCATGTAAGTTTTCCTGTTTCTGAATCATTATATAAGTAGTAATTATGCGTCATTCTACCATAGGTATCCCAGTTTTGAACGACGGTATTTACTGCTAAATACTTTAAAAACACATCCGTGTCGAAAACAGTTTCAAGGTTGGCTCTCCATGTAGCGGCATCTGTGGTTCTTGAGTCATCATGTAAAATGGTAAGCAAACTTTCAACATCTGAAAAGTCAGCTTCATCTTCATTGGTTTTCTTTACATATTCATCTTCATAATAGGTTCCTTCTGCAAAACTGGCGGCATCACCATCTGGTTTGTATAAATTACCATCATCATCTGAAAATTGAGTATCTAAAACAGTATCATCAACTTCTTCTACCATTGTATATAACCCAAAATATATAGGTCCGTCACCATTGTCTACATAAACTCTATAAAATGCTGTATGAGAACCAACCAAGCCTGCATTTCTAAATACATCCCCGGCTACTTTTTCTCTTAACATGGACTTATCATCGAAATTATTTTTCAGGCTTATTTTTTTAAACCCATAAAAACGTTGATTGTCTATTTGTGGATAATCGTCTTCAAACTCATCAAAATCAAGTTTAAATGCCAATTTCAAAATTCCTTGTTGCCAACTAGTTTGCAGGCTTGAGTTACCTTTAAAACGCACACCAACCCTATACCATTCCAATCCATTATAAAACACTTCAGCAGGCACAAAAATAGGATCTTCATCTGTTTCAGTCAATCCTCCTCCTGGTCCTCCACCGCCAACTCCAAAATTTCCATAAAGACTGGTCATATCGTCTAACATACTTTGCCAACGGTCTTCTGTGATCACTATATCCAACCTTTTAACGGCATTGTCCTCAAAAATTTCATCAAAATTAGGATCTGCACCTTTGCTATGTGTTTCTGCAGTCCAATCTGTGGCTTCAAAATCTGTATCATCAAATTCGTTTTCAGCTTCCTCCTCTTCTTCTGCAATTATTGAGGTGAGATCATCGTTGTCATCATTGCAAGAATTCAAGGTAATCATTGAAGCACTAAAGATTAATGTAACGAAAAGAAAGTTGATACTCTTTTTAATTGTTTTCATTTGTTTTGGTTTTGTATTCTATTATTAATTTCTTTGCGTTTTTCCTTGTCCTCCACCATTTTGTCTATTTGGTTTTGGAGCATTTTTTAATTCTTTTTTTGAAATGAAACCATCTTCGTTTGAATCTATGTTGTCGAAATCATTCTTTAACGGGCCTTTAACTTCCTTTTTAGCAAGTTTTTCATCTTCGTTTGAATCCATCTGTTCAAAGATTTCATCCACATCAGGAGGCGTATTTGATCTTTGTTTTTGATCGGATTGTGCATTTATTGTGAATGTTCCTAAAAAAGTTAACAAGCCAATAATTATTACTTTTCTTAATTTGTTTTGTATCATAATTTTATTTTTAATTTCATTTATTTGACCACAAAGGTTGCTAAAAGTTTCATTCGAAAGTTGGGTTTTCAGTGAATGACCAGAACTTTTCTGTGAATTAACTATTGTACGCTATTACGCCTTTTGTTAGGCTTGTTGGCCAAGTGTTAAATGGCTGTTTTTCAAATTTCATATTGCCTTCTTTATCTTTAAAAATATTTAACCAAACTCTCCAGTTTTCATCATCTATTTCAGGGTAATCTAACCTGAAATGACTGCATCTACTCTCGGTACGCATTATTGATGCCTTTAATTTCATTTCGGCACTTATAATCATGTTTTTTGTTTCGTGAGCCAAACGCAGTTCGTGCATATTTGCCGCTCTAAGCATAGGCATATGATGATCTCGTAATTCTTCTACATAAGCCAAGGCCGCTTTTAATAGGTTTTCCTTTTTTATATAGATTATAAAATTAGGAATCATAATACCTTGCAGGGTTTGAGTTACCCATGCTGGACTATAACCTGCTTCTCTTTTTAAAGGAGCTAAAATCTCTTCTTCTATTTCTTTAAGTTTTG
>CAZQRD010000053.1:0-18683 GCA_964595535.1 uncultured Flavobacteriaceae bacterium
TGGTTCTTTTTTTGGAGCAGCAAAAAAATGAACAAAAGAGATTATTTCACGCCCCCTTTATTCTAAAACCAACTCAAGTATCAAGGCATAAAAACAAAAAAAATCAAAACCCCCTTTGACTTAAAGTGTCAAAGTAAGACCCCCGTCAGGGGTTAGCGTAGTACCCGTAATATAACTTGCGGCTTCTGAACAGAGAAATAAAATAGATTGAGCGATCTCTTCCGGCTTACCGGCACGTTTAAGATGAACTCTTGGCAAAAGCGCCTGGTCATAAAGCTCATCACCCACAACCCCTCTTAGGCGTTGATGCATAGGGGTATCAATAACTCCCGGGCATAAAAGATTGACCCTAATACCCTGAGGGGCCAATTCTGCAGATACGCTTGATGTTAGGCCCACTAAGGCATGTTTTGATGAAACATAGGCTGATCCGGTTGGAAAACCCAGGAATGAATTGACCGAACCAATGTTTACAATGGCTCCTCCCTTTCCAAGTTTGATCATTGCCTTGGCCTCGTATTTCATGCTAAGGAATATTCCTTTAAGATTGATGTTCATAACGTTGTCCCAATCCTCTTCAGAGAGGTCAGTAATTCCGTGTAGCTTCCCCTCGATGCCAGCATTATTTACTGCATAATCAAGGTGCCCGAAAACGTCAATAGTATGAGCTACCATTTTCTCTACATCCTTTGATTTGGAAACATCAGTCTTGATCGCGCTTGCCCTGCCTCCCCGAGCTTCGATCTCTGAAACCAATTCAGAAAGTTCATTTTCTCTTCTTGCCGCCAGCACAACATGAGCGCCCTTGGCCGCGAAAAGCTCGGCTGTTGCTCTTCCAATTCCACTACTTGCTCCAGTAATCAGTACCACTTTTTCATTCATATCAGACATCTTTACCTATATTTTTAAATTATTGATAAAGACAATTTACAAATTAATTCCTATTACATTCTTAAATTTTTTTATTCATGATTCAAGAAAGGATCACAAAATATGAGACACAGTAGTTGATTGGAGATTTGACAATGATGCATTGATGCATTGATATAATGATATAATGATATAATGAATTATTGAAAAAATGAATTAATAGTTTATTGTAGCATTCAAGCATTTGAATAAAGAATATCGAACAAGGAACTCTGAATTTCGAAGTATTCTCCACAACATAAAGTTTGATTGTGTCGATTTCGACCTCTTTAAATTCTCGTCTTAGCTTCCGACTAATTTTAGCCATGGATGAAGGAGTAGTCCCGGAGTGAAACGGCTAGGGCTGCGGTGGAGAAAATAAGGAGGTAAAGCTACAGAGAATTTAAAGCAGTCTTGATCTTTTGGTTCTTTTACTCATGCTCTCTTATTGCTTAGTTTGGAATTCATGAATTCGCTGAAGCTTCATTTGTCATCAAGGCAAAAGGACAGAGAAAATTATTTCACGCCCCTTTCTTCTGAAAACATAATGATGAATTGATATAATAGTATTAAAAGCATTCAAACAGTGCAGAATGATGCTTTAAATACTAAAAAACCTCAGAGGCAATAGCCCTAATATTATCCGATTTCCCCATAGAATAATAATGCAACACAGGTACTCCGGCGGCTACCAGTTCCTTTGATTGTTCAATGGCCCAATCAATACCCACCTGCCGTACTTCTTTATTGTCTTTGCATTTTTCTACCTCACTCACCAGGGCATCAGGTAGGTCAAGGCTAAATACCTGGGGTAGGATATTCAAATGTCTGTTCACGGCAATAGGTTTGATTCCCGGGATGATTGGCACTTCTATACCCATGGCTCTTGCCGCTTCAACAAAGGCAAAATACTTTTTATTGTCGAAGAACATCTGAGTCACCACATACTCCGCTCCTGTATCGACCTTTTCTTTTAACCTTCGAAGATCGGTCTGCATACTGGGAGATTCCATATGCTTTTCTGGATATCCAGCTACGCCGATACAAAAATCTGAATTATAAGTAGTATCGATAATATCGTGCAGGTAAATTCCCTTATTTAGATCAGAGATCTGTTGTACGAGTTCACATGCAAAATTATTGCCTTCATTCTTTGGCATAAAATAAGATTCATGCTTCATCGCATCACCTCTCAGGGCCATCACATTATCAATGCCCAGATAATGACAGTCTACCAAAACATATTCGGTCTCTTCTTTGGTAAAACCTCCGCACAATACATGAGGCACCGTATCTACTTTGTATTTATGCATCAAAGAGGCGCAAATACCTACGGTTCCTGGTCGCATACGCGTAACCTTTCGTTCGAGTAGTCCCCCTTCCTTTTGGACATAGACATGTTCTTCCCTGGAAGTGGTTACATCTATAAAAGGAGGCTTAAATTCCATCAGAGGATCAATATTGTCATACAATTTTTGAATATTCTGACCCTTTTGAGGCGGAATAATTTCAAATGAAAACAAGGTTTTTCCTTTGGAATTTTTTATGTGATCTGTAACTTTCATCTTTCTTTTTTATGTTCTGTCTTTTTAAACTGACAAATTGGGTTGCAACCATTTCATGGCCATTTCCTTCGATATTCCCTTTCTGTTGGCATAATCCACAACCTGATCTTCGGTGATTTTTCCAAGACCAAAATAGCGAGCCTCCTGATTGGCAAAATAATAGCCCGATACTGCCGCTGCCGGCCACATCGCCCTGCTCTCTGTTAGTTTTACCCCTATGATCTTCTCTACGTCCAGTAACTGCCAGATAGTATCTTTTTCTAAATGGTCTGGGCAGGCCGGATAACCAGGTGCCGGACGGATACCAGTATAGGTCTCCTTGATCAATTCGTCGTTCTTCAAAGTTTCACCAGCCGCATAGCCCCAGTGTTTGACTCTCACCTGCTTGTGCAAATATTCTGCAAAGGCTTCTGCAAAGCGATCGGCAATGGCCTGTACCAAAATGGCATTATAATCATCATCTGCCTCCTTATACGTTTGGGCCAGTTCATCGACACCAAAAATAGCCACACAAAAAGCGCCCATATAATCCTGGGCTTCCCCGGCAGGTGCTACAAAATCAGACAAAGCATAACTAGGCACCCCGGGCTTTTTATGTAGTTGCTGACGGAGCGTTCTGAATCTTGCGATTTCCTTTTTGTTCTTTGTGATCAAGATATCATCCTCATCAATTGTGTTGGCCTCAAAAAGTCCAAAAACACCCTTGGCCTTGAGCAATTGCTTTGCGATAATCATCTCGATCATTTTTTGTGCGTCCTTATACAAATGAGTGGCTTGCTCCCCTACGAGCTCATCTTTCAAGAGTCCGGGATACTTTCCGTGAATGTCCCAGGAAATAAAAAAAGGCTGCCAGTCGATAAATGGGAGCAGTTCTTTTAAACTGATCTGTTTCATCATCTGAATTCCCATCTCTTTGGGTTTCCAGATGTTTGATTGGGTCCAATCAATTTTAAATTTCTTCCTACGCGCCTCTTGAATAGAGATATACCTTTTTGTTTTTCCCCGTTTTAAAAACTTTTCTCTGAAGCTTTCATAATCCTTCTTTACGTTGATTACGTAGGCATTTGCCGTTTTTTTATTCAGCAGATCTCCTACAACGGTAACTGCCCTTGAAGCATCATTTACGTGTACAACTGCATTTTTGTATTCGGTGTCAATCTTAACTACTGTATGTGCTTTCGAAGTTGTTGCCCCACCAATTAAAAGAGGAATATCCAGCTCACGTCTTTCCATTTCTTTAGCCAGATAGACCATCTCATCCAGAGAAGGTGTTATCAAACCTGAAAGTCCTATGGCGTCTACATTTTCAGCAATGGCCGTGTCGATGATCTTTTCGGGAGGAACCATCACCCCCAGATCAATAATCTCATAATTATTACAACCCAGTACCACACTTACTATATTCTTACCAATGTCGTGTACGTCACCCTTAACGGTTGCCATCAATATCTTACCCAGCGCTTTTTGTGTTTCCCCTTTTTCGGCTTCAATAAAAGGGTTGAGATAGGCTACTGCCTTTTTCATCACCCGAGCCGACTTTACCACCTGAGGTAAAAACATCTTTCCTGATCCAAAGAGATCACCCACTACATTCATCCCAATCATAAGGTGTCCTTCGATCACTTCTATAGGTTTTTCAACCTGTGTTCTCGCTTCTTCAACATCTTCAATGATAAAAGCATCTATTCCTTTAACAAGTGCATGTGTGATTCTGTTCTGAACGGGTTCACTTCTCCACAGCTGTTCTTCTACGGCTGTTTTTTTTGTTCCCACGACGGTTTGAGCGAAATCAAGTAATCTTTCTGTGGCATCCTCTCGCCTGTTCAGGATCACGTCTTCTACCCGCTCCAACAGGTCTTTTGGAATCTCATCATATACTTCAAGCATGGCCGGATTTACGATACCTATATTCATTCCCGCCTGAATAGCGTGATACAGGAAAACCGAATGCATGGCTTCCCTTACCGCATTGTTCCCTCTAAAAGAGAAAGAGACATTGCTAACCCCCCCACTCACATTTACATCTGTCAGGTTTTCTCTTACCCAACGAGTCGCTTCTATAAAATCAATGGCATTTCGCTTGTGCTCCTCCATTCCTGTTGCTACCGGAAAAATATTGAGATCGAAAATAATGTCTTCTCTGGGGAATCCCACTTTGTTCACCAAAACATCATAGCATCTTTTGGCGATCTCAATTCTTCTGTCATAATTATCGGCTTGACCCACTTCGTCAAAAGCCATCACGATCACAGCCGCTCCATACCTTTTGATACGCGTGGCTTCCCAGATAAATTTTTCTTCCCCTTCTTTAAGAGAAATGGAGTTCACCACACATTTCCCCTGAGCTACCTGCAAACCTGCTTCTATGATCTCCCACTTCGAACTGTCGATCATAATCGGCACCCTGCAAATATCAGGTTCTGCCGCGATCAGGTTCATAAACCGCACCATGGCCTCCTTTCCGTCTATCAAGCCGTCATCCATATTGATATCGATGATCTGGGCTCCGCCATCCACCTGATGACGTGCAATATCAAGTGCCTCGTCAAAGTTTTCATCCTTGATCAGGCGCAGAAACTTTTTTGAACCGGCCACATTGGTACGTTCACCCACATTGATGAAATTGCTGTTCTCATTGAGCACCAAGGGCTCCAGGCCCGACAAGTGTAAATATCTTTTCTCTTTAGTTTTCATTCTTTATTGATAATGATTTACAACCGGAAAAGGTTCATAAAAATGATGTAAAAGTTGCTTCCATTCCTGATATGCCTCCGATTGTCTAAACCCTGTTTCATGATCTTCTATCGTATCCCATTGCACCAACAGGATATATTTATCTGCTTCCTCGATACATTTTTTAAGCTCATGGGAAAGATATCCCTTTTGAGAGGATATAATTTCACACGCCTTGTCAAAGCTCTTTTCAAAGGCCGAAGCGCTTCCTTTTTTTATCTGTAATATGGCAACTTCCAATACCATTAATTCACAAGTGATTTAAGCTGCCTGGGTTGATATTTTGTAGCCATTTCGGCTATGGCTCTGATATGTTCTGGTGTTGTGCCACAACATCCTCCTACGATATTGATCAAATTTCTTTTCAAATAAGATTCTATCTGTTCGGCCATTTGCTCTGGAGTTTCTTCGTACTCGCCAAAAGCATTAGGCAATCCTGCATTGGGGTGAGCCGAAATAGCCATGTCTGTTTTTGGAGCTATTGCTTCCAGATGTGGTTGCAACAAATTGGCTCCTAAGGCACAGTTAAAGCCGATGGTCAATAAATCAATATGAGACACAGAGATCAAAAAGGCTTCAGCCGTTTGACCAGACAGTGTCCTTCCACTCGCGTCTGTGATGGTTCCGCTCAACATGATAGGGATGTCAATTCCCCTTTCTTCTTTGATTTCTTCAATGGCAAACAAGGCCGCTTTGCCATTGAGGGTGTCAAAAACCGTTTCCACCAAAAGGATGTCTGCACCCCCGTCAAGTAAGGCCTCTGCCTGCTGCTTATAAGCTGCCCTGAGCTGGTCAAAGGTAACTGCTCTAAAACCCGGGTCATTCACATCTGGCGACATGCTCGCTGTTTTGTTTGTAGGACCCATTGAGCCTGCCACAAATCTTGGTTTATGAGGTTCCTTTGCGGTAAATTCATCTGCAGCTTCTCTGGCCAGTCTGGCCGATTCATAATTCAACTCATATACCAGGTCCTCCATGGCATAATCTGCCATTGCAATGGTGGTGCTCGAAAAGGTGTTTGTTTCGATGATATCGGCTCCAACAGCCAAATATTTCCTGTGGATCTCTTTGATGGCTTCAGGCTGAGTGAGTGTTAAAAGATCATTATTACCCTTTAAAAGTATTTCATTATCCTTAAACCGTTCACCTCTGTAATCTTCCTCGCTAAACTGATAAGCCTGTATCATGGTGCCCATGGCGCCATCCAGTATCAGGATGCGCTGCTCTAAAATCTTTTCTAATTGTTCTTTCATTTTCCTCGTTTTCCCCATTTTATCGTGTTCCATATGCGCTCGTGAAAGAAGTATAAAAACATTTTTGTAAAAACCTCTATGCCTCCAATCGAAATCGCCGTTTTGATTTCTCCTGTAAGAACATAGGCGATCACTATAGTATCTAAGGTTCCTAAAGTTCTCCAGGTAATTGCTTTAACAATACTTCTTCTTTTTGTTTCTCCTCTTTTGTAATAGTCTTGGTTCTTCGTTTGAAATAGTACCATAGTTTCAGTGGTTTAATGCTTGAGACAAGTCATCTACAATATCTGAAATATTTTCCAACCCTACTGATACTCTTATCAATCCATCTGTTATTCTGACAACGGCTCTTTCTTCAACAGATAGTTTGCTATGGGTCGAAGATGCCGGATGCGTTACGATGGTTCTGGTATCTCCAAGATTGGCAGATAAGGAACACATCTTGATCCTGTCCAGAAAATTCCGTCCTGCTTCGATACCTCCTTTTACTTCAAAAGCTACGATATTTCCTCCTTTTTTCATTTGCTTTAGAGCAATCTCATATTGGGGATGTGATTTGAGAAAAGGATATCTTACGGTATTCACCTGTTGATGACCTTCCAGAAATTCGGCCACCGCCAGGGCATTTTCACAATGTCTGTCTACCCTTACAGCTAAAGTTTCAAGGCTCTTAGATAAGATCCATGAATTAAAGGGCGACAAAGAAGGCCCTGTGTTTCTTGAAAACAAATAAATTTCTCTGATGAGATCAGCCCTTCCCACTGCTACACCTCCAAGTACACGTCCTTGTCCGTCGATCAGTTTGGTTGCTGAATGCACCACCAGGTCAGCACCGTATTGAATGGGTTGCTGCAGATAGGGTGTAGCAAAGCAATTATCAATAACAAGCAGGATCCCATGTTTTTTTGTAATCCTACCGAGATACTCCAGATCCAGCACTTCCAGCCCGGGATTGGTTGGTGTTTCTGCATAGAGTATTTTGGTATTGGGTTGTATCAGTGACTCAATATTATCAGCTTCGTTGATATTAAAATAAGAGGTTTCAATACCCCATTTAGGGAAAAATTTCGTGAACAGCGAATGGGTAGAACCGAATACCGAACGGGCCGACAGAATATGATCTCCGCTGCTCAACAGGGCACCAAAGGTCGAAAAGATGGCTGCCATACCCGAGGCAAAGGCATACCCAGTTTCTGCACCTTCCATGGCCACAATTTTATCGACAAACTCCGTATTATTCGGATTGGAAAACCTGCTGTAGATATTCCTCTCCTTCTCTTCCGCAAAAGAAGCTCTCATGTCTTCGGCATCGTCAAATACAAAGCTTGAGGTCACATACATGGCACTCGTATGCTCACCATAATTTGATCGTGGTATTTGATTCCTGATCGCCTCTGTCTCAAATTCTCTCTTTTTATTCATCCTACTATTTTCTTGACTTTATTTTCTCGTCTTATATTCATAGAGAAAATTAAATCGCTTTTTCCGTTAATCTTAAAATATCTCCAAATACACCTCTTGCAGTAACTTTGGCTCCTGCTCCTGCGCCCTGAATTACCAAGGGTCTTGCTCCGTATGATTCGGTATAGATTTCAAAAATTGAATCAGAACCCTGAACCTGCCCCAGGGAACTATCCTTTGAAACAGACACCAGTTTTACCTCCAACTCTCCCTTGCTTTTGGATAGATCTCCTGCCAAAACACCCACATATCTTAATACATGATCGGCTTCCTGCTCATCTTTGGTTTTTTGATACTGCTCATTGAGCTCCGACAACCTGCCCAAAAAATCAGCCGCACTACCCTCTCTTAGCTGTTCGGGAATCAGATTTTGTATACAAACATCCTCGAGCTCATTCTCAAGATCCAGTTCTCTTGCCAGGATCAATAATTTTCTTGCTACATCATTTCCACTGAGATCCTCCCTTGGGTCGGGTTCGGTAAAACCTTTTTCAACTGCTTCCTGCAAGATGTCACTGAAGTTTTTTTCCTTCTCCGAAAAATTATTGAACAGATAGCTCAATGATCCTGAAAAAACACCGTTAATTCTTGTAATATTTTCACCCGAATGATGTAATAATTTTATGGTATCCACCAAGGGTAACCCGGCACCCACATTAGTCTCGTACAGATAATTTTTTTCGTTTCTTTTAAGGGACCTTCGCAGTTCCTTATAAAAAGAGAAGTCAATCGTGTTCCCGATTTTATTGGAAGAAACCAGATCAAAGCCATTCTCCACCAAAGGAATATAATTCTTGATAAAATCTTTGCTTGCAGTATTATCAACCGCTATTAGATTTTCCAGATGCATACTTTTCGCAAAACCGATAACATCGTTAATCGTAAACCCAGTTTTGTCTTGTGCCAGTAGTTCCTTTTCCCAGTGCTTTCCTACTCCATCTCTGCAGAGCAGTAATTGTTTAGAATTGCTCAGGGCAAAAATATTGATGTTGATATTTCTTCTTTTTAAGATATCCTTTTTACTGTGAAGAATTTGTTCAATTAAGGTTCCTCCCACCAAACCAACTCCAAAAATGGCTACATTGATATTGGTTGAAACGCCAAAGATCTGACCGTGGATCACGTTTACAGCTTTGTGTAGATCCTTCTCTTCAAGCACCAGGCAGATATTGTCTCCTGTAAACGTATTGTTGATCAATATAGGTTTTATCTTATTGATAGAAAGTGCATTGTATGATCTGTGGAAGTTTGAAAGATTCTGTCCGATAATCGATACAATTGACAATTCATCCTTGACATATATCCTGTTAACATCCTTCATTTTTATATCCAGAGAAAATTCCTGTTCGAGGATTTCTTTGGCGCGTTGTGCATCATTCGATCCTACCACAAATCCGATCCCTCTTTCCGAGGATCCCTGAGAAATGATATTTACATTGATTTCGCCTTTACTTAGCGCTGTAAAGATTCTGGCATCCACACCAATTTTTCCAAGTAAACCGCGGCCTTCCAGGTTGATCAGCGAAACATTATTCTGAACAGTAACCGATCTGATTCCTTTACTGGTGGCATGTGATTTGATCAGGGTTCCTTTGTTTGCTTTATCAAACGTGTTTAACAAACGTAAGGGAATGTTTTTTTCAACCAAGGGAATAATAGTCTTGGCATGTAATATATTCGCTCCAAAACTGGCCAGTTCATTGGCTTCCTGATACGTGAGTTCCTCGATCATCTGAGCATTGGAAACAAGATCGGGATTGGCTGTGTAGATCCCATTCACATGGGTGTAATTCTCAAGCTCAGCCGCATCCAGAAAATTGGCAAGTAACGAAGCCGAATAATTGCTGCCATTTCTTCCTAAAGTAGTGGTTTCTCCTTTACTGTTAGAGGCTATAAAACCTGTAACCAATTGTAGCTCATGACCATTCTTTCCAAAGTGTTTTTTTACATTCTCCTTTGACACCTCCTCTAGAATCAGGGCCTCTCCAAAATTATTATCCGTTTTGAATAATTTTCTGGAATCCAAGGCCTTTGAAGGGATTCCCTTATGATTCAATAAATGACTCAACAATTTAACCGATAACACCTCGCCTTGCGCCAACACACGGTCTTTGATCTTAAGACTATAATCGCCCAGTAAGGCTACACCTTCAAAGATCTGACCCAATAAGTTGAACTCATACTCAACATCTAATTCTGGTGCCGGTGCTTTTTGATAGCTCTTAAAGCCCTCAAAATCATTCTTATAGGAATCTCCTGATTTTGCTTTTTCAAGGATGGTTTCGAGCTTATCGGTCGAATTACCTCTGGCCGAAAGCACCACTGCAAAATTGTCGTCTTCGGCTGCCTTGTTACTGATTATATCGATCACCCTCTCGAGCCCTTCTCCATTAGCCAGTGATCTTCCACCAAATTTTAAGACTTTCATCTCTTTCTTTTTCAGGCTTCTGGTCTTGGGTTGTGTAAAAACAGGGCTCAGAATTTTCTCAAGCTGCTCAAATTCAATTAAAAAAGCATCGTGCCCATGAATCGATTTAATCTCTTGATAACTGTTCTCCACACCAGCTTCATTGAGCAGTTTTTGAGTTTCCTTATTCTCTTTAGGTACAAAAAAGAAATCCGAATCAACGCCTACCTGAAAGACCTTTGCTTTGATCTGACTGGCTACCTGATTAAAGGTGCCTCTGTTTCGTGTAATGTCAACCGAACTCAATAAATGGTTCATCATTTTATACGTGGGTAGTGAAAATCTGTTTTCCAGTTTTTGACCGTGATATAGCAACCAACTCTCCGTATTGAAATTTCCATGTTCTTCATTTCTGGTTCTGTTGAACTTCTCTTTGAACGAATCAGCAGTTCTGTAAAACAACATGGCCATCATTCTGGCATCGTGCACAGGTTTGCTCGAATTCGATAATATCTGTTGCTGGGTCTTATTATGCGCTAAAATCCAGTCGGAGGCTTTCCAGTCGGAGGCAACAGGAATCAAATGTTCTATAAGGTCAGGAAAAAGAACTGCCATTTCCCAGGCAATTCCTCCTCCCAAGGAGCCGCCAATGGCTGCGTATAATTTTTGAACTCCTATTTTTTCCAGACCAATGCCAAACAAAAGGGCAATATCTCTGGCAGTAAAATCTTCGTAGTTATCGATACGATTCGCGTCCACCTCATCGTATCCGTTTCCTGGAATGTTAAAGCCAATCACAGTATATTTACTCGTGTCTATTAGCCGTCCCAAACCTATCAGGGAATTCCACCACCCCTCGTCTCCGGCAACGTCCGAATTGCCGGTAAGCGCATGATTTACCAATACAGATGGGGCCTCACCCAAGGGTTGCCCGAATAACTGATACGAAAGCGCAAACTCAGAATAGAAATATCCTGATTCGGTAGTAAAATTTTCCAGGTTTATATGATGTAACTGCTTCAACTTCTTCACTATCTCAATAGTTATATTTTGATCCCAAAATCGTTTGGATCCAGATTAATGTAATACTCGAAAGAAATTGTAATAAAAAAAGGGAAAGGTATCTGTTCAAATGTCTATGAGTTATCTTTCCTAGTGGGTAGAATTTAGCACCTTCTTTTACTGTTTTACAAATAAAAGGGTTGCTAAGGCTTCAACGGGTCTAATCCCTCTGCCTTTCTTTATAACAATATCTTATTTTAATGAACTTTGTGCAAAGAAACATAATATTTCGATTCTAAACAAGAGCTCGGTTATAAAACTTACCGACCCCTTACAAGGGTCGGTGAGTTTATTTCCTTATAAACTTTTAAAGGCATTCTCAAGATCTTCCTTAAGATCATCGATGTTTTCTATCCCTACAGACAACCTTATCAGATCCTGTCCTACTCCCGCATCGGCTTGCTGCTCAACCGTTAGTTGCTGATGCGTTGTACTGGCAGGATGTATGATAAGCGATTTTGTATCACCAATATTGGCCAGGAGTGAAAATATTTCAGTGGCATCTGTAAATTTCTTAGCGGCTTCAAATCCACCATCGATGCCAAAGGTTACAATTCCACTTTGTCCTTTAGGTAAATATTTATCAGCCATAGCTTTATATGGACTACTGTCTAAGCCAGGATAATTTACCCAGGCCACTTCTTCTCTGCTTTCCAGCCATTTTGCTAGTTCAAGCGCATTTTCACTGTGTTGTTTGATCCTCACAGGCAATGTTTCAAGACCCTGAATGATCTGAAAAGCATTAAACGGACTCATGGCGCCTCCAAAATCACGTAAACCTTCAAGGATAAGCTTAAAAGTATAAGCTGCATTTCCAAGCGCTTCGTGATACACAAGGCCATGGTATCCTGCAGAAGGTTCAGTAAATTCCGGGAAATTACCATTTGCCCAGTCAAAGTTACCTGCATCAATAATCACACCGCCCAGAGAATTTCCTTGTCCGCCAATGTATTTGGTCAGTGAATGAATCACGATATCCGCTCCGTACTTAATAGGATTTAACAAGACAGGAGTAGCCACTGTATTGTCAACAATAAAAGGAACCTTAGCCGCTTTCGCCTCCTTCGATATGGCTTCAAGATCAAGCACATCAAGTTTTGGGTTCCCCAGAGATTCCACAAAAAAGGCTCTGGTGTTTTCCTGAACCGCAGTTCCAAAGCTTCCCGGATCAGAGGCATCAACAAAAGTTGTGGTAATCCCCAATCTTGGTAAGGTAACGTTTAATAGGTTATAGGTGCCTCCATAAAGACTGCTGGAGGCAACGATATGGTCTCCTGCTTTTAATAAGGTTAATAAGCCAGTTGCAATGGCTGCAGTTCCTGAGGCAAAAACCACGGCACCTATGCCGCCTTCAATGGCCGCCAGTCTCTTTTGTAGAATGTCGTTTGTAGGGTTGTTTAAACGGGTATAGATAAAACCCAGTTCGGCCAAGGAAAATAAATTTGCTGCATGATCCGTATTGTCAAACACATAGGAGGTAGATTGATAAATCGGTACAGCTCTTGTTCCTAAGGTTTGTGTGGTATCATGTCCGGCATGTAATGCTTTTGTTGCTAGCTTTTGATCGCTCATAATATATAGTATTAATTTTAGTGTGTTATAATTAAAAAATTGTCCTTTTTCGTTAGGTATTACCAAAGGGACACAAAAATAAGTTATTTTTTATCAACATAAATGGCAATACCTTATCATTTCATTAAAAACCTTCATAGAGCGTAATTTATAAATTAAACATGTTTGTTCGAGTTTGGGTCAAAAAAAAACCTCTGAATGAATTCAGAGGTTTTTATTTATGGTCAATTAAATTTATAGCATAAAAATCCTCTGCATTTGATAATGCATCATCATTTTTATCATATTTAAGTTGTTGTTTTTCATTTTTGTGCTTGGGCAAATATAGAAATTATTTTTACGATTCACATTTTATTTTAACTCAGCATGGCCAAAACTCACCGAAAAGTCCACACACCATACCACCACAAATTTATATTTATCCAAATCAGTATTGGCCGGTATAGCATAGTTAAAATCACCTTCAACCCCTTTTAGGTCACCTAGATCCACATAGTCTTTCGAATCGACATCCGTTGACAAATACATTAGTAATTTCGGACCTTCATCTGTTTTGAAATTAGTTAGAGACAAGTTCGATTTATCTGCACTAACAGCACAGGAACCACTTGTTGGATGTGCATCACTTACAAAATCGCCCTTGAGTTCTTCTGCTGAATTCCCATCCGAATTCATAAGTTTCTCCATCATTTCTCCATCACTTGAATTACATCCTGCGAACAAGAACAAACACATCGAAAGGAACAATACACTTTTCATAGAATTATTTTTATGATCCTTAGTCGACATAATACATAAACCTTACAATAAAATATTTTTGGTGAAATTATAATTCTTTGATTTTTATTTTACTTAAATTTGCCAGGTACAATTCTGAGGAAAAATTTGAACTGATTGCAACCTCTATAAAAAATGCTAAAGCAGTAGTACTACTTTAGCTTCATAGAACATCATTTCTTCTTTCTCATTTAAAATCGACAAATATGTCTTATTTATTTACGTCCGAATCTGTATCAGAAGGACATCCTGATAAAGTTGCAGATCAAATATCTGACAACCTGTTAGACAATTTTTTGGCCTTTGATCCGAATGCAAAAGTAGCCTGTGAAACCTTGGTTACCACAGGGCAGGTTGTATTGGCCGGCGAGGTAAAAACCAGTACCTACATCGATGCACCGATCATCGCCAGAGAAACCATTAAGAAAATTGGATATACCAAAGGAGAATATAAGTTTGAAGGAGAAAGTTGCGGAGTAATTTCGTTGATCCACGAGCAATCTCAGGATATCAATCAAGGTGTTGACCGTGGAACCTTTGAAGAGCAGGGAGCAGGTGACCAGGGAATGATGTTTGGCTATGCCACCAGTGAAACGGAAAATTTCATGCCCCTTGCCTTAGACCTTAGTCATAGACTTCTTAGTGAACTAGCAGCTATAAGACGTGAAGGAACTGAGATCAATTACCTTCGCCCTGATGCCAAAAGTCAGGTGACCATAGAATATTCGGATGAAGGGGTTCCGCAAAGGATAGATACCATAGTACTTTCTACCCAGCATGACGAATTTGATGAAGACGAAAAAATGCTGGCTAAGATCAAGCATGATATTGTAAGCATTCTCATCCCAAGAGTTGTGGCTGGTTTGCCTAAAAATATTCAGATATTATTCAATGATCAGATAAAGTATCATATAAACCCTACCGGAAAATTTGTAATTGGCGGACCACATGGTGATACGGGTTTAACAGGAAGAAAGATTATTGTTGACACCTATGGAGGAAAAGGGGCACACGGTGGTGGTGCTTTTAGCGGCAAGGACCCTAGTAAAGTTGACCGATCAGCGGCCTATGCTGCAAGGCATATTGCAAAGAATATGGTAGCAGCAGGGGTTTGTGACCAGGTGCTTGTTCAAGTTTCGTATGCTATTGGGGTGGCCGAACCTACCTCAATAAACGTGGAAACCTATCATACTTCAAAAATTAGTAAAAACGATGGTGAGATTTCCAGAATTATAGAAGACTTGTTTGATATGAGACCTGCTGCCATAGAGAAAAGACTAAAACTGAGGAATCCTATATACAGTGAAACCGCTGCTTATGGTCATATGGGAAGAAAACCTAGAACGGTCACCAAACATTTTTCGTCGCCCTACTCTGGTAATAAATCTATTGAGGTTGAATTGTTTACCTGGGAAAAACTCGATTACGTCGATAAAATAAAACAGGCCTTTGATTTATAAAATCAGTCTTTTTGTTTTGCCTTGTTACTGGTAATTGACTTTTTGTCGATCCTATTGTATATCTCATATATTCAAATTTGATTTTGACATAGATTCACTTGTTAATCTGCTCTAAACAGAGTAAATTTCGATTGACAGGGAATGGATAATTCCTTTAGATGCTAACCTTCAACTAGTAACGATCTGAATGAAAAGTATACAATGCTTTTTCGTGTTTATCATTAGTCTTTCAATGAATGCTCAGGAGCTTTCAACAGTGCTGGATGGGACTGTTCCTCTTGAGGCAGAAAAATTCATTGGGGTAGACGAGTTTAAAAGTATGTATTATATCAATGGTAATATTCTATACAAGAAAACGGCAAAAAAAATATTCTCCTATAGCAATATCTCTTTAGGTCAACTTAGCGCGGTTAACATTCAGAATCCCTTTAAAATAATTCTGTTTTATGCTGACTTTAATGCTGTGATGATTCTTGATAATAACCTTAACGAGTTAACTGAAAAGATCGATTTTACCCAGGAAACTTTATTCAACAATGTGAACTTTGTCACAGGTTCATCCCAAAATAATATTTGGCTGTATGCTGATGATAACAAGCTTCATTTATATGATTACCGTCACCTTAGTGTGGTTCTTCAAACCCAGCCCATGACCTTTTATGATTCTACTTTTCTACCCAGAACTATTGTGAGCACTTATAAAAAAGTATGGGTCCTCTCAAAAAACCGTGTGCTTGAATTCAATGAATACGGTATTTATACCAGATCATATACCCTAAAGAAAATAAATTACATCTTTCCCTTTCAACAGGGATTTATCTATACTTCTGACGGTTCCTTATTCTATCAACATCAAGATGAGGCCATTCCTGTGCTTATGGATTATGAAAATGAGGTTGAATCAATCTATGTAAACAGCTCCAATATTTTTATTTATGACGGCACCAAGGTTTACCAATACCAAATAAAGCAGTGAAAATTTCCATAAATACCTGATATGAGCTTTATTTTTTTTAATTTCGCTAACCATTGCTATTCACTATAATCAAACTACTAGACCTATGCACATTGCTATAGCCGGAAATATTGGAGCAGGAAAGACGACTTTGACAAGTTTATTGGCTAAACATTATAAATGGGAGCCTCATTTTGAGTCTGTTGCAGAAAATCCTTATCTGGATGATTTTTACGGATCTATGGAAAGGTGGTCTTTTAATTTACAGATTTATTTTTTGAATAGTCGCTTTCGTCAAATTCTTGAGATCAGAGAGAGTGGAAAAAATATTATCCAAGACAGAACCATTTATGAGGATGCTAATATCTTTGCGCCTAACCTTCATGCCATGGGCTTGATGACCAACAGGGATTTTAGCAATTACGAAACACTTTTTGAATTGATGGAGCGCCTTGTTTCTCCACCAGATCTTCTGATTTATCTGCGAGCCAGTATTCCTACCCTTGTGGGTCAAATCCACAAGCGCGGAAGAGATTTCGAAAACTCTATCAGTATCGATTATTTAAGTCGTTTAAACGAGCGCTACGAGGCCTGGATCACAACCTATAAAAAGGGTAAATTACTAATCATTGATATTGATCATCTCAATATCGTCGATAATCAGGAAGACCTTGGATCAATAATTGATCGAATTGATGCACAGATTCATGGTTTGTTTTAAGAATGGTCCATGGAATGATTATGACTCTTTGAATATTTTAATCCGTTAATCTTAGCTTGATCAACTAGCCACTATAAATCAAAAAAAAAACTCTCAATTGAATTGAGAGTTTTTTTTAAACAAAATATGTAACTAAACTATTTTATATTCTCCTTTACATCACCCCTTAAGGTTGAATAATTGATCTTAAGTGCATTGACATTTCTCAATTCTTCCTTGATATCAGTAATGGTACCCACGTTTGTCTTTATATCTGCTTTAATCGATGTTGTCAAAAGCGGGATCTCATCTTCAGGATGTGTTTCTCTTTCAGCAAAAATAAAATACTTCACGTCCTTAATATCTGCAATTCGATCATTCAACTGGATCTTATCTCCATTTTGACCTTTAACCTTCCCTACATAAATATAGCTTACCAAACTTTTACGCTCCAGTTTTTTGATTTCTGTTGCTCTTGGTAATTGAGGTTTCTTAATCTTCAATTCAGTCTCACGCATTACTGTTGTAACCATGAAAAAGAACAAAAGCATAAATACAATATCGGGTAAAGATGCTGTTGAAATTCCCGGCATTCCTTTTTTCTTCTTTTTAAACTTCGACATAAGAAATTACTTTGTAGGTTCAGCTTCAGATATTATCTGAGGATACTTTCCCTTAATTATACTAATTCTTTCCTTCAGTGTTGCGCTAGGATTGCTCTTTTGATCCTTCAACATTTGCGTATACGATATACCATACATCTTTTCAGATAGTCTGTTTCTTAAATCCGTATAAGCGCCTACCAATTCATTCTGAACCGATATATAGGTTCCATATGAAGTTCCACGGTCACTTTCCAAGGAAATAATCGCCTTGTTAGGATGATCAGATGATGACGGATTCTTAACTCCTTCACACCAGTCACACTCTGCAGGTTCTGCTCCATCAATTGGATTCCCAATTCCTCCGCCATTATCAATAAACTTAACAGCTTCCTCGCGAATCTGATCAATTGTCATAAACGTCTCGCCCTCTACCAAAATGTCATTATTACGGTTTACTGTTACAACAAACACGTTCTTTTCTTTCAATTTTGGTGGATCAGGCATGTCTTCCGGCTGCTTTTCAGGTAATTTCCTGCTAATCCCGGTGTCCACATCCATTGTAGTTGTTACTAGAAAGAATATGAGCAACAAAAAAGCAATATCGGCCATTGACCCTGCATTGATTTCCGGTACATCTCTTTTTGCCATAATATTATTTTGTTGATACTAAAGATTTAACAAAATCCCATAAAAAGAAACCAAGGCCAATTCCTCCAAGGATCAATGAGTACCATATTCCGGTGCTCACCCATTTTGAAGTACTTCCAGCTTCACCATCTTTGATGATATTTCCAGTCATATTTGTTACCGCTTCATCCGAAGCCATCACGTATGAAATCAATAACAATAGTCCTAAACCTGCCAATGAAACCAAAGTTTTCTTAAGAAGTTTTGGCTGTCTGACTAAATTCCAGAGCGAGAATACAACAGTAATAATTGTTGTGATGATCAAAATCACCTTTGCAAACGATACGAAGGGAGATACAAGACTGTTTTGCAAATCTAAATTCTCCTTTACAGCATCATCGCCTTCCATAATTATCCTTACCAGAAAGTAAATCGAAATCAATCCGATCAATCCTGAAACAAGTGATAATATTTTAGATATTTTACTATTCATAATTCTCTTATTTATTTCTGATCAAAAGATCCACCAACTTAATAGAAGCATCTTCCATATTATTTACAATACCATCAATTTTTGAAATGATATAATTATAAAAG
>CAZQRD010000054.1:0-17201 GCA_964595535.1 uncultured Flavobacteriaceae bacterium
AATATAAATACAATAATTCAGGATATGTGATATTAGGCTATATCATTGAAAAAGTTACCGGACAGAGTTATGCTAATTTTGTTGAGGAACAAATTTTTAAAAAATTAAAGATGACAGCTTCGCAATATGCAAGTCAGAGAGAGGTAATTAAAAATAGAGCTTCAGGATATCAAAAGAAGGATAGTTATATTAACAGAATGGATTTTAGTCTTACTTTAGCCTATTCTGGAGGTGGTTTGATGTCTACAGTTGATGATATGTTTACGTGGCAAGAAGCTATAAAAAACAATCTTTTAATTAGTAAAGAAACAAGCGAAAAAGCATTTACTAATTATACATTGAATAATGGAGAGCATACAAACTATGGTTATGGCTGGCATATTAAAGCCATAAACAACAATCAGACTTTTGAACACGGTGGTGCAATTTGGGGCTTCAAGTCAATGGGTGTTTATTTACCTGATTTAGATATTTATGTACTTGGATTAACTAATTGCCTCTGCAACTCACCAACCAAGATTACAAGGGAAATAGCTGAATTGGTTGCGAACTATTAAATTAGAAAACGCTGTAAAACAACGTATATAAAAAACAGTTAATGAAGCGCGAGTCATTAAAGCTTGCGCTTTTTTAATATATTTAGGCTATGTAAAAAGTAAGTACTAATCATGTACAAAAAGTTGAGCACAATACATATACGAAAACGAAAGCGATAAATTTTAATCTAATTTATGCCACAATCATTTCTTTTTATTCCTGATATATCAGGATTCACGAATTTTGTACAAACTACTGAGGTAGAGCATAGTCAGCACGTCATTGCTGAATTGCTCGAAATATTGATCGCTTCTAATACCCAAAATCTTCAACTAGCAGAAGTAGAGGGCGATGCCTTATTCTTTTATAAAGAAAACAGCATCCCATCACAAGAAAAACTGTTGGCTCAGATTGAAACAATGTATACTTCTTTTTACGGACACCTTAAACTTCTTGAAAAAAATAGGATCTGTACCTGTAACGCTTGTTCGACGGCTCCCGAATTAGAGCTTAAAATTGTCGCACACTGTGGTAATATTCAATACTTAAATGTACTGGGAAAGAAAAAACCTTTTGGTCAGGCTGTTATTGAAACCCATCGTTTATTAAAAAATAACATTCAAAGTGATAATTATATTATAATTAGCAACCAACTTGCAGAAGAATTACGGATGTCTTTAAGCTACAAGAGTAAACTATTTACTTTTATTGAAGGTGCAGAGTATTATGACAATAAAGAAATAAAATTTATTTATTCAGAAATTGATAATTCACTTTTAAATATACTGCCTTATGAGAGACCAAAGGTCATTGAATTTGAAAGAGAACCTAATCTCATTTTTAGTATAGAGATCGATGCAAATGCAAATGAATTATTAGAGATCATAACCAATTACAGGTTCAGAGAAAATTGGGTAAAAGGAGTGGATAAATTCGAGTATAATGAATCTGAAGTTACTCGTTTAGGTACCGAACACGTTTGCGTAATCAATGGAAAACATTTTAATTTCACAACTGTAACCAAAAAAGGAGAGGATAAGGAACTTGTTTATGGTGAGTTAACCGATAGTCCAAATATTTTGGACAAATTGTATCAATTTTATATTATTAAACCACTTGGTGAAAATACGAGTATACTAACAACAGAATTATATTGGATTGCAAAATCCCCGATTAAAAAGTTAATTATGCTACTGTTTGCAAAAAAGCAATTTAAGAAAAGCGTTCCAAATTCATTGACAAATCTTAAAAGATTTGCAGAACGTTAAGCATAAAAGTAGTTAAATGGGCAGTGACCAACAAGCTATATAAGAATAGCTAATAAAGACAAATCATTCCTTTTCAAAGAAACTAGTGCACCTATTTTGATGCTTAATTCATAATAATATGGGTAAATTATCGTTTAAATATTTGAAAAATTTTAAATTATGAAGATTTACTCATTTCTTTTTATCACAGCATTTATATTCCATGGAATAACTGCAAAAGCAGGAGATAGAATTCCTGGTACTTATGAAAAAGGGACCATCACGTTCAGTAATGGCAAAACAGAAGACGCATATATTCATATTGACTTTTTTTATCCGCAAAGATTCCAAACCGAATTGAGCTATCTTGATGAAAAAGGATATGAAGATTATCAAAAAGGGAAAAAAGTTAATAAATCAATTATCAAACTTAAATTAAAAGAGATCGATGGATTTTCTCTGGAAAATGGCAAGAAATTCAAAAAGGTTAAATATGCGAATATGCTAGCAACCAAGTCTATGGATATGATCCCCAAAAACTTATTATTGGAAGTCGTTACAGATGGTAAAGTTACCATTTACAAAAAGCACTATCGCACTACTGGTAGGGTATATAATGTTGTTCTAGAGGCTTATAATAATGGAGGGCAAGAATTTGTTGATTTTCAAAACGATAACTTTGAGTTGCTTTACCAGAAGGACAAATCAAAAAATCCGAAAAACATGATTGGCGTTAATCTTAAGACACTCATGGGTGACAATGAAGAAGTATTGACGAACTATAATAACAATCATTATGGTTTCCAAGGTGAATTTACGCAAGAGTCAGATTTTGCTGCCAACGTGGATACGGCCTATCTTGAAACTTTAATGAAATTACTTGCCGACTATAACAAGTAATCAAATTAACATTAAAATAAAAAAGGACTTTACAAATATTGTAAAGTCCTTTTTTATTTGGCAAGGCCTCAAAATTAGCCCTTTTTTGATACATTTATGCTATCCGAAAAGTTGGTACCAATCAAACGCGCCATATGCCAAACGTTAGCAACCATAATAAAACTGAATGAAAATATTAAAGAAATTAGTAAAATGGTTTTTATATTTTATAGCAATTCCGGTTATTTATATACTAGTGTCTTTGATTTTAACAACGATTACAATAGATAAAAAGGACAAAATTACCCTTTGCGATAAATCTATATTTATAAGTACCAATGGCGTTCACTTAGATATCATTTTTTCAAAAAATGATATTGACAGTAAAATACTAAAAGGAATAATGCATTTAGAAACTGAAGACTATATTTCATTTGGTTGGGGAGATGAGAATTTTTACATAAACACGCCAACTTGGGGCGATTTAACATTTTCTAATGCTTTTCAAGCCATGTTCTTGAAAAGTTCGACATTAATGCATATTACGCGATATAAACAGAAAAGAAATGATTGGGTAGAAATTAGAATAAATGAAAGTGAATTACAGCAACTGAATAATTATATACTCGAAACCTTTAAAAAGGACGAACTTGGAAACAATATCATGCTTGAGGATAAAGGGTATTCAGCAAGTGACGATTTTTATAAAGCAAAAGGGAGTTTTTCATGTTTTAATACTTGTAACAGTTGGGTAAATACCGGATTTAAAGAAAGTGGGCTAAAATCATGTTATTGGACGCCTTTTGACTTTGGATTAATGAATAAATTTAAATAAAACTTCTGTTAGCAATATGTATAAAAACATGACTAACAGATTTTTGTTACGCCTGTTATTTATCTGATTTAGCGGTTCGGAAAGACAAACAAAAAGATGGAATTGGAAAAAAACTTATCGAAATTACACAAACAGAAATAGGAGAAAAAACAGCATTGATCTTATTGTCGGCGCCATTGGCTATGGACTATTATCCGAAAGTTGGATTTGACAAAATTAATAATGGGTTTATTATTAACCGTAAAAAGTAACATTTCAGTCAATGACGAATTTTCAGTATTAGTTCGTTTCTAAGGCTTTAATTGCTGTTTTTGCATTAGTATTTTTTGGATTCAATCTTAAGGATATTCTGTAATTGTTCAGAGCTTCTTTTTTGTTTCCAAGCGTGTTGTAGGCCTCTGCTAAACTATCAAACGCATTATATGATCCTGGGTAATTAGAAGCGTTCATTTTAAATAATCTAAGTGCTTTATTTTTGTCTTGCCCTGTGCCTTCTCGAAGATATCCATAGGCCAGTCTGTTTATGATACTTTCAGGCGGTGAAAACTTGCCCCCAAAATTGCTTTTGTAATGGTCAACAATCTCATCTACAGATTTAGACCCAATGTCATTTATATAAAAATCTTGATAAATAAATTTTAATCCATGGTAAAAACTCAGTATGGGTACTGTCCAATGATTTTCTTCCTCAAAGTATTCAATTTTTAAATTTGGAGCAAGAATATTTTTATGCTGTAATTTCGCAAAAAATAAATCTTGACTGCCTCTTGTGAATCTGAAATTTTTCCAGGTCTTATAACTGTATGCGGATGATATATACATCTTTTTATTGTTAAGTGTGTCTTTATTCACCTTGTCAATATCTTTTAAAATAATCTGATTATCCCACCAAAAACTTGGATCAATGGAGAGGTAACTATCAAAAGGAGAGTTATCAGAAAGATACAACTCGCCAACTAGTAATCCTGCATATGAATGACCCACTAAGGTTCTGTATGAGTTTGTTCTATACTTCTTATCAATTTCAACAAGCAGCTCGTTTTCTAAAAAATCTAAAAACTTTTTACTTCCTCCACTTGTTTTTTGAAATTGAGGTTTTTCAGATCCATCTAAAAATATGATAGAATTCGTTGGAGTAAAATCTCGGGTGCGATCAGTATTCACGACTGCGACAATAATCATTTCAGGAATTTGTCTTTCATTCATTTTATCAATTATACCTGATAGAACCGGGAAGTTGCTATCTCCATCCAAAAGCACTAAAACAGGATATGTCTGTGAACTCTGACTATAGGATTTAGGTAAACTAATAATATAAACCCTGTTCTCATTTAAAATTTTTGATTCAAGATTAAATTTAGTTCCAATAACGACACTACCCACCTCTTGTGCTAAACATTGTTGATGATAGCACATGAATATGACTACTATAACCAGATATACGTGTTTTTTTATTTTCATTATTTTTATTTTCAAATTAAATCTATGTTTTCTCAACCCTTTATAACCGTCAAACTTACTTAGTATTACTTTGCTAAAGACGATTGCATTTAAACGAGTGTGACATTTTTATAGGATTAAATACTTTGATTACATTTATGCGTAAGAAAATGTTTTTTAAATTGACAGACTAGGTTGCTTTCGACAACCTGAAATCAAGATTTAGAAGCCTTATGCCTACCTGCGGGCAGGCAGGAAATTGAACCAAATTGAAATAGAAAATAGTGGTGATTATCATTACTGACAAGTTCAAAGTCACCAAAAGAATATTGACCTTAATCCTCTATTTTGTTCGTTCATATGTATTGATAAAATAAAGGTGTGCTTCATTTAGAACCTGTATATATTTTATCATTTGTAACAAGTTTTCAGAATTTTAGTCCTATTTAAAAAAATAAATAATTATGAAATCAATAAGTACTTCCAATAATAATAAAGATAAGGAAATATCGCTATCAAAAGCTGCATTAATCGCTGGAATAAGTTTGTTTGTAATGATCCTAACCACGCCCTTTGCAGAGTTTTCTATATTTCCGAAACTTATTGATTATGATAATGCTACAAAAACAGCTGAAAACATTATTAATAATAAACACTTATTTAGTGTTGCTATTTTTCTAATTTTATTAACCCTTATTGCTGATGTTGTAGCTGCTTGGGCATTATACATATTTCTGAAACCTGTAAATAAAAGTTTATCACTATTAACAGCTTGGTTTAGGTTAATTTATACGACGATGTATTTCATTGCGTTGTATAACCTCTTAAAGATATTGAGTATTGTAAAATCTATTGAACATTTAGAGGATACAGGAATTGGCCAAATAAATGATGCTATTTTTCTAAATTTTAAAGCCTTTAGAGTTGAAGGTAGTTTTGGATTAATCATTTTTGGGTTATATCTAATTTTACTTGGTTACTTAGTATATAAGGCTTCTTATGTCCCAAAAATCTTTGGGGCTATTTTAATACTTGCAGGAGCTAGTTGGATGATTGACAATCTCAGTACGTTCCTTTTTCCAGAGATAAATACACAATTCTTATTTATTTTTACAATGGGAGAATTGATCTTTATGCTTTGGCTTTTAATTAAAGGTTCGAGAATAAAGAAGTTGGAATGATATTTATATCTCAAATCTTAAAAACCGATATCACAGGCTTAATTATGGGCTATTTCCAGACTGCTTACTAAAATTTCTAAATCATTCGAATAGATCCCGTCTCACAGATTTTCTACCTGCCTGCCGGTAGGCAAGTTCGTTTTTATTTGCTAAATTTGTTGCTGAACCGCGCAGCTAAGCCTTCAATATACTGTTGTGTGAGCCAAAAAAAGGGATCATGCTGAAAATGGATTAACTAAAAATCAAACCATATTCAGTTCATTAAAATTTGTCAAAATAATTAACTATGAAACGAAATTTAGCAGTAACAATCATCCTATTTTTTGTTCTAGGTATCTCCGGATATTCTCAATCGAAAACAAATATTGAATTAAAAGACAATTGGTACCACCTTAACGGGGAGAAGTACTTTATTAAAGCGATCGGTTATGAAATCGGTGCCCGTCCGGGACAACACTCCTATAAGGATGCAAAAAAAGATGAATTGGAATTAATGAAATATGATCTGGAGAAGATTAAAGAAGGAGGTTACAATACCATCAGAACCTGGAGCCAGTATTCTGAAGCTCAATTGAAACTTGTTCAAGAATCGGGTTTGAAACTTATCATGGGTATAGATATTAAGCCCGAAGAAGATTATGGCGATCCTGAATTTATAAAACAGAGCGAGATAGAGTTGAAAAGAGTATTGAATTATGCAAAAAATTATGATTGTATAATTACCTATCTGGTTATCAATGAACCTCAAACCGATCATATACATCAGGTTACCGGAAAGGCATTTGTTGACCTGATGAAAACCCTAATAGATATTATTCATATAGAACACCCCGGAATTCCGGTTACACTTTCGGCAAATGCTATGATTAGCGACTATATGGATGAAAGTATATTTGATGTGTATGCCTACAATTGTTACGATCACGATGAGGGTCAAACAGCTACCATGGGGTTTAAAGATTATATTATGGGATTGAACGAATTAAACGGTTTGGATAAACCCTTTATAACCACCGAATTTGGTTATTCGGTTTCTCCAGATGGAGGCAATGGACAATATGGTTCGAACACCCTAAAACAACAATGCGATGGTCTTATCTCGAATTATCGAGACCTTATCGATGCTGGTGCTGTGGGTATGTGCCCGTTTTATTATGCCGATGGCTGGTGGAAAGGTGGCGAAAAAAGTAAGCATAATTTAGATCAACCAGAAGAATGGTTTGGGTTTTGGGGCTACAGTGATTTGAACGACAAATTTGGTTCACCCCGTCCGGTTTGGTTTGCAATGCGAGATTATATGAAAGGGCTGATTATAAGCCCAAAAAACAAATCGATGCATACCAATACTAAAATACCTTTAGAGCTTTTTAATGATAAGGATGTCAAAAAAGTTGTTGTGAAATTTCGCGATAAAGTTATCTATTCTAAAAACATAACAAGCGAAGGATATTTTGCCGATGAATTGCCGATTGACCCCATTGGAATAGAAGATATGGAGCTTGCCTTCGAATTTTACGATAGCGATAATAAAATTATTAAAAATGAATCTATCAATATTCTGGCTTCAAAAACAGCTTTTGAATTACCTAAATTAACCATTGAAGTGACTCCCGGAAAAGATTTAAATGATGGCAAAATAGCGAGCATCAAAACCAAAATAGAGACCAATGAAAATTTTAAATTTGTTGGTGATTTGAAGCTAAGCTATAATACACACCTTGGATGGGATATAGGGCCAAAGGCATCAGTTTCTATTAGTGATCAATTGGATAAAAAGATAATTACTTCTGAAAATTTCTTTACTATCCCTGATAATTGCTGGATTGTAAACGCCTCTGCAGGAATTTCGGTTCAGTATGGTAAATTTATTTTTAAAATTCACGACCAAAAAATAATTTACAGAGGGGATTGGGCTAAGGAAGTAGGTCGGAAATAATGCATCAAATCAGCGCTATTTACCCCTTGATAGTTATTGTTTGCTAGTTATGATTCGATGATAAGACTTAGGTTTTCTAATACATTTATAGTATCCGAAAAGTTTGTGTCAAACAAACGCTACGTCTCATATGTAAATCAGTGACAGCCAAATTGAGAAACCGAAAGAATAGATAAAATTTGTTAAAATGGAAATATCAGACAATCACATTAGTTATGTTGAATTCAAGGCTAAGGACCTTGAAAAAATAAAAAATTTTTATACAAGTTCCTTTGATTGGACTTTTAAAGATTATGGACCAGCGTATACAGCTTTTTCTGAAAGTGGACTTCGGGGAGGGTTTGAAAAAACTGAAAATGACATTGTTAACGGTGCCTTGATCGTTCTGTATCATAAAAATCTCAACGTGATAAAGAATAAAATTATCGATTCGGGGGGTGAAATTTCTAAAGATATTTTTTCTTTTCCAGGTGGTCGCAGATTTCATTTTGTCGATCCTTCAAAAAATGAATTAGCCGTTTGGTCGGATACATAATATGACAATCCAATCAACAAGACAATATGAAGGCAGCAATAACAACAAAAGCAGGTGATCCTGGTGTAATTAAAATTAAAGAAGTACCCAACCCGGAGATAAAAGCCGGGTGGGTACTTATTGAGGTTAAAGCATTTGGATTGAACAGATCAGAACTGTTCACCAGAAGAGGTGATTCACCTGGGGTATATTTTCCGCGAATACAGGGTATTGAATGCGTAGGATTAATTGAAAATGATCCTTCTAACACATATAAGAAAGGACAACAAGTAGCTGCGATCATGGGAGGTATGGGACGCTTTTTTGATGGTGGTTATGCTGAGTTTGCTTTGGTTCCTCTGGAGATTATTTTTCCTTTTAGCAGTCGATTGCCATGGGATACTTTAGGGGCGATTCCGGAGATGTTCCAAACTGTTTCAGGTTCACTAAACCAAGCCTTAGAAATTCAAAGTGGAGAAACCCTGTTAATCCGAGGTGGCACTTCCTCAATTGGTATGTTAGCTTGTCAATTTGCAAAATCAAAAGGCTTAACGGTAATTTCTACTAGCAGAAATCCTGAAAAGAAGGAGGCATTGACTAGCAATGGAGCAGATTATGTTGTGATCGATGATGGCAGTATTGCTAAACAAGTAAGAGAGATCTTTCCAGAAGGTGTGAGCAAAGTTTTGGAACTAATTGGAACCAGAACCCTAAAAGATTCTTTAAAGTGCATAGATGCAAAAGGAACGGTTTGCATGACAGGTATTCTGGGTAATGAATGGACGATGGATAGTTTTGCTCCCATGGGTGATATCCCGTCTTTAGGCAGATTAACGGTTTATATGGGTGAATCAAATAATCTGTCGAAAGAACTATTGCAAGACTTTATAAATGAAGTAGAGAAAGGAGTAATTAAATTGAATATTGATAAAGTTTTCAAACTCGATCATGTTTCTAAGGCGCATCAGTTCATGGAAGACAACAAGGCAAAAGGGAAAATTGTGGTCGTGATTTAAGTTTAAGATGAAGTGAAAATCCCCACAACCCATAAATACCTTATCACATGAAAAATTCAACATCAAAATTATTCTTGAAAGTAACATTCATTTTGGTACTGGTAGGATGTCAGTCTCAGAAGTCTGAATATGAAAAAATGCTTGAATTTGGAGAAAAATATACTGCTGCCTGGAACAGTAACAAACCAGAGAGTATGGCTTCATTCTTTGAAGAAGATGGACTTTTATCAGTAAACAATGGAACACCTGCAGTAGGAAGAGATCAAGTAGCTGTTACTGCCAAATCATATATGGAGGCTTTTCCAGACATGAAATTAACAATGGATAGTTTGGTTGTAGATTCGGGTACCTATAGATATCACTGGACTTTTGTTGGAACCAACACCGGACAGGGAGGAACTGGTAACAAAGTTGTTTTTAGTGGATTTGAAAGATGGACGATAAGCGATGAAGGGCTTATCCAAAAGTCAATTGGCACCTATGATGCTGAGGATTATAATAGGCAACTTAGCGGGAACAGCCAGTAAAAAATGGCTCTATAATATCAATTCCAAACCCTTGTCATCAAGCTGTAAAAGCCAAGCATTAAACAACATATTTATTTTCTGATAACACAAGGGAAATATTTTGTCAATTTAGATATTAATCGTAATATTGCAATGAACAAATAAAAGGAAAATGGGATTAGCTAAAACGGAAATATTCACAGACCTGCAAAATGAAATTTCATTGTTTTCAAAAGTGTTTGGGCATCCTGCAAGAGTTGCTATTTTGCAGCACTTATTTAAAATCGACACGTGTGTTTGTGGAGATTTGGTAAACGAAATAGGACTTGCTCAACCGACCATTTCCCAACACTTAAAAGAATTAAAGTTTTTAGGATTAATCCAAGGTAACGTTGAGGGAACCAGCGTTTGTTATTGCATCAATACCGAAAATTGGACAAAGATGAAAAAAGTTATGTTTCAGTTTTTGGACCTGGATATATCGAAAGAAAACTGTTGCTAAATAAATTTTATATCACTAATCGCAGTAGAACAATCAAGATGGAAAAAGAACAAGACTTAAAAAACATTGTAAAAGAACGTTATACCAGAATCGCTGAACAAGGCAAAGCCGAAAATGCTTCCTCATGTTGCGGTGCAACGACACCTTCCAACAAAGTATACAATATTATGATGGACGATTACTCTGAGACCCAAGGCTATGTTGAGGATGCTGATTTGGGCTTAGGTTGTGGTCTACCAACTCAATTCGCCAAAATCGAAAAAGGAGATACTGTGATTGATTTAGGTTCTGGCGCTGGAAATGATTGCTTTGTGGCTAGACATGAAACAGGTGCTGAAGGGAAGGTAATTGGCCTGGACTTTACACCTATTATGATTGAGAAGGCTCGAAACAATGCAGAAAAATTAGGGTATAACAATGTAGAATTTAGAGAAGGCGATATTGATGCTATGCCTGTGAGCAATGGCATTGCAGACGTAATTGTAAGTAATTGTGTATTAAATCTGGTTCCTGACAAACAAAAAGTAATCACAGAAATTTATAGAGTACTAAAATCTGGCGGACACTTTAGTGTTTCAGATATTGTATTAGTAGGTAATCTTCCAGTTGCGTTAAAGGAAGATGCTGAAATGTATGCAGGATGCGTTGCCGGAGCCATTCAAAAAGCAGCATATTTAAAATTGATAGAAGAAAGAGGCTTTCAAAATATAAAAATCCAGAAAGAAAAACCCATTAACATTCCGAATGATATCCTTGGTAAATACCTTTCTGAAGAGGAGGTAAACGATTTTAACAATGATGGAACGGGTATTTTCAGCATCACGGTATATGCAGAAAAACCAGGGTCAAAACAAGAAAAATCAAAGGTACATCTTTCAGAAATTTCAACTTCTACCGACTGTACGCCAGAGAGCGGATGCTGTTAAATTAAAATATGCCCTTAACGATAGTTTTTTGCTAAACAAGTCGGGATATTAGGGAGTAATGGCCTCTGTTTTTTCCAAGGCTGAAACACGAATTGAATGGAAGTAAAATATGATAAAATAGGAACTGACTACAATTTGACCAGAATGGCAGACAATTACCTAGTTGAACAATTTCTTTATCATTTAGATCCAACCAAAAGTGGAAAATATTTAGACATAGGTTGCGGCACGGGAAACTATACGAACGCACTTCAAAAAAACGGATTTCGATGTATTGGCATCGATCCATCCAAAAAGATGTTGGAAAAAGCGAAACTTAGAAACAAAGAAATTGAGTGGAAAGTTGGTTCAGCTGAAAATACTGGGCTGCCACAAGACTTTGTAGACGGGATAATCGCTTCTTTAACAATACACCATTGGACCAATTTAAAAAGTGGATTTATTGAACTCAATAAAGTCTTGAAACCAAATGGCAGAATTGTGATTTTCACATCCACACCAAAACAAATGAAAGGCTACTGGCTCAATCACTATTTTCCGAAAATGTTATCTGATTCAATGATTCAAATGCCTACCATGGAAAGTGTCGAAACAGCCATGAAAGATGGTGGAATTGAACTTTTAGGCACAGATAAGTATTTTATCAAACCAGATTTACGTGATCAATTTTTGTATTGTGGAAAACAAAATCCCGAATTGTATTTTGATAAGCAAATTAGGTATGGAATTTCTTCGTTTTCCTCTTTGGCAAATCAAACAGAAGTTGAACAAGGTTTATTGGAACTAAGAAAAGATATTGATGACCAAAGAATCAACGAAGTCATTAAGTCATATGAAAATGATTTTGGAGATTATTTATACATAATTGGAAAAAAGCCGGCAGCTAACTAGGTGGGTAATTGATTACTAATTTTGGCCTGCTTATCAAAATTGCTTCACCAGGTCGCCTTGCTTATGTCATGTAGATTTTCTACCTGACCTGCTGCAAGCGGGGTTCTATTTTTATTTACTAAATTAGTTGTTAGTCTCCCAACAACTTATTATTCATTTTTGTAGCTGTTGTGCAGCATTTGATTAGCAGAAAATAAGATTAAAAAATATAACATGATCTATATTGCAGGAATAAGTATTGCTTTGTTTATTTCGGCTTTAATTCTCAATAAAAAGAACAAATCAAAGTCAGACTTTATTCTTTTTATATGGATGCTCTTAATTGCCGCACATTTATATTTATATTATATCAATTTTACAGGATCTCTTTTTGAAATGCCCCATCTATTGGGGATTGATATTCCTTTACCATTAATTCATGGCGTGTTTCTATATTTCTACGTTTCCTCGGTTACCAATCAATTTCCAAAAAAGAACTGGATAGTCTTACTACATTTACTTCCTATCAGTATTGGTTATATCTATCTTATTCCCTTTTTTCTATCCTCTGCTGAAGAAAAATTGGAAATATTTAAAAACCCTTATGAGACATATGGCGGATATTTGACATTCGGATTAATTCTAATATTCCTTTCGGGTATAGTATATGTGATATGGTCGAGTATTTTACTTCGAAATCATAAAAAGAATATTCGAAATCAATTTTCTGATATTGAAGAAATCAATTTAAGATGGTTACAGTTTCTAACTTATGGCTTAGGAGTTGTTTGGTGTATAGTCATTTTCACAAATAACGATTCCTATATTTTCTTTGGCGTTACCGTTTTTGTTATTTTAATCGGTTTTTTTGGGGTGCAACAAAGAACAATTTTTAGCAGTGAAAAAGAAACTTTAGTCAAATCTGAAAGAAAGGTATTCGATGTTTTAGATGAAAAGAAAAAGTATGCACAATCGGGACTCACGGATGAGTTGGCCCAAGATATTTACAAAGAGTTGGTTCACCTTTTCACTAAAGAAGGTTATTACAAAAAAAATGAACTTTCCTTAAATGAATTGGCCTTAGAATTAGGGACCCACCCCAATTATTTATCTCAAATAATCAATGAAAAAGAAGGAAAAAGTTTTTATGATTTTGTGAACTCATTTCGTGTTGAAGAGTTTAAGAGATTGGTTAAAGACTCAAAAAACAAACAGTTCACACTACTGGCCCTGGCTTACGATTGCGGTTTTAATTCGAAATCCTCCTTTAATCGTTATTTCAAAAAAAATACGGGCAAAACACCTTCTGAATTTGTCAAATCTGATGCAATTTGATTGCGGCCTACGAGTATCCTTTCTGTTTCGATCTGTGAATAGGTGTCAGATTACAATATGAAGCGCTTCAACAAGTAAAGCAACCTATGTTTGTCCGGAATATAAAATTCAGGATATGAGAAACTTCAAGCAACTTCAATCAATTATTATTCTATCATTATTGCTATCGGTCTTAAACTTACAAGCCCAAGAGATAGATGATAATGTAATTTCAGTAGTAGAAAGTACAGAATACGATTATTTTTTCAAACATTTCAACTATTTGTCAAGTGATGAATTACAAGGACGTGGCATAGGTTCTGTCGGATATTCGCAGGCAGCGAACTATATCGCAAATGAATTTAAGGAAAATGGCTTATTACCTTATGGAGATTCCTTAACATTTTTTCAAGAGGTAATTTTATCAAAACCCTCGATAAAAAAGGGCTCTTTTAAATTTAAAATTGAAAATAAGCACAAATCAATTAGCACAGAATATGGTTCAAATATAAGTGTTGTACTAAGTTCAAAATATGAAAGTATCAATGAAAAGCAAAAGCTGGTTTTTGTTGGCTATGGGAATATTTTAGCAGAAGAAAATATAAACGATTATCGTGGCGTCAATGTAAAAGGAAAGACTGTTATAGTTGCTTTGGGTGGGCCAAAAGGTATTGAAAACCCTGCTTTTGACAACCGACTAGCAAAATTTGATAATGCCATCGCACAAGGGGCAAGCGGAATTATTCTGTTTTATCCAAAAGCAGCTTTGTTTCAAAATTTAATATTTAAAAATGTACATGGCTATTTATCAAAAAAAATGCTCTTTTTGGCAGACACCACTATTAAAGGATCAATAGTTGACATTGATTTAAAGCTTCCTGTTTTTGCTAAAAAGAAGTTCATAAAAGATATTTTCAAATTAAATGATCTCAATTTAAAGAAAGAGCTTCAGACTATTGCCAAAGGTCATAATTCAAGTAAAGAATTAGAATCTGTTGTTAATTGCTCCTATGAACTAAAGATGGATAGCATATTTAGCAAAAATGTAGTTGCAGTATTACCCGGTTCTGATGTTAATTTGAAAAATGAATACGTAGTAGTAAGTGCTCACCTTGATGGTCTTGGTATCGGAAAAGCAGTAAAAGGAGATTCTATTTATAATGGGGCGAGGGATAATGCTTCGGGAGCAGCCGCTATACTGAGCATTGCAAAATCTTTCAATGAATTATCTGAAAAACCGAAACGATCCATAATATTTGCTTGTTATACGGCCGAAGAAAACGGTCTTTTAGGTTCTACATATTTTGCAAATAGAAATAATAGTACAAACGGGAAAATTGTTGCTAATATAAATATTGATATGCTGGGCCAGACCTTCGAAACTACCGACATAGCTCCACTAGGATATTCTCATTCTAACCTTTCGGAGGCCATTGATTTTGCAGCAGGTATGTTACATTTAAAAATTGATGATAATAAACAGGCAGAAATAGATTATATCGAACGCAGCGATCAGATTTCGTTCATTAAGAAGGGGGTTCCAGCTTTGTTTATGGCTGGTGGACATACGGCGGCTAATCACAAAATAAATGGAGAAAAGAAATTCGATAAATGGATGAAGCATACATATCATTCTCCATTTGATGATTTGAATCAGGAGTATTCAGACAAGGCACTTCTAACTGCTATAAAGATTAATTTCTTAACCACCTATTATATCTCAAATTTCATGGAAGAGATTAAATGGAATGAAGATAGTTGGTTATATAAAAAATATGTTTTAGAGCTGCCTTAGGTGGTTTAAGAATGAAGGTATTGATTCTTAAATAGATCACAACAAGATATAGACCTCATTAAAACGATCGCTGATAAAGGATAATAAACTTATATTTGAAAATGATTTATAGAAATGCAAGACATACCAATAACCTAAAGCCGATTGTTGAATTTTATACGAGCATTCTTCAATTGGAGGTACTATTCTCATTTGAGAATCACAATGATTACAGCGGTGTTTTTATAGGCAAGCCGAACCATGATTGGCACTTGGAATTCACAATTTCCAAAAACAAGGCGAATCATGAATTTGATCCTGACGACATTATGGTTTTCTATCCAACAACAATAAATGAGTATACCGATATTGTCGCTAGTATTGAGTTAAACAATATCGAAATAATAAAGGCGGAAAATCCATTTTGGAATGATCATGGGATAATGATCAAAGACCCGGATGGATTTAGGGTCATCATTAGTAATATGAAATTAGAATAAGACCAGCATCGATAACGTGTAAAATAATTACTATTTAGCAAGAATACAAGGAACTTAAAATGATGGTACATTGAAAAAACATGGTATTTTTTATTTCTTGTTGGTATTGATTATGGTAAATTCTTGTAATGAGAAAGAGACGGCATCAGAAATAGTACAAAAGACGTTTATTGAACAGAAATACTATGATATTGAATTCAACCTAAAAATTGATGAGGATGTCCGGTTTAATACCTCGGATGAGTCATTAGCGGGGTTTCAAAAAAGAGAGATAAAACCATAATTAATTAGGCACATAATATTATACTTAAAGGATTGCCCTGAACTAGTATTTTAAGGGTTGTAGTATGCTAGAACTTTTATGTAAATTTCTATGCCAAGTTGTGTTGCTCGTGTCGCGTAAATTTTCTACCTAACTGCATACCTTTTGATTAGGAAAGTAAAAGATTTTATTTGATAAATTGACTGAAAGAAGCCTATAAAAAGTCGTGAAAAAAATTACAGGAAACAACTGACCGTTATGCCTTAGTAAAAAAATCAATAATTTGACAAGAATTGACAGCTATATATCAAGATTATCAGATCAAACTGTATCTGAAGAAACAACTAATTTATATGCTGGAAATTCAATAGAATCTAAAATCAGAAGGGAAAATTTAAGACTTTATTTGAATAAAATGATTGAAATCAAGCCAACCAAACTTTTGTTGGGTGAAGCCCCAGGATATAAAGGTTGTGGAATTACAGGAGTCCCTTTTTCCAGTGAACGCGTTTTATCGGAAAATGAGTTTTACAAAGACCAGGGATTTACATGTATAAATCAACATCCAAAACTTGAAAGTGAAATATCAGCAACAATTGTATGGAATGAATTACAGCACTACCCAAATAAACCTTTGATTTGGAATATTTTTCCGTTTCACCCTCATACAGTAATCAACAAAAGAGCTAATAGGACTCCTAATACATCAGAATTGGAAATAGGTGCAAGGTATTTAACCGAAATATTGGAAATCTATCCCATTGATAAAATAATTGCTTTGGGCAGAAAACCTGAATCGAAAATTAGAGATTTAGGATATGATTATGTTTATGTGCGTCATCCTGCGAATGGTGGAAAAAATAAATTCGTAAACGGGTTAAAAGCAGCATTGAAATAAATGTACTTGCTAACAAGGGTAATCGTTGCACAAGGCATTAAAAAATTGAAATTTTAAGTCAGAA
>CAZQRD010000055.1:0-16734 GCA_964595535.1 uncultured Flavobacteriaceae bacterium
CATCTATAATTTAAAACTGCTTTCAATTAATTAGATTTGCTCTTTTTTCCATTATTTATGAGTCTAAAACAAGATTGTATCGAAGTACTTGGTGCCAGGGTTCACAATTTAAAGAACATTGACGTCAGCATCCCCAGAGAAAAACTGGTCGTCATCACGGGTCTTAGTGGCAGCGGTAAGTCATCGCTGGCTTTTGATACGATTTATGCCGAGGGACAAAGAAGGTATATAGAAACTTTTTCTGCTTATGCAAGACAATTCCTTGGAGGGCTTGAGCGGCCGGATGTTGATAAGATAGAAGGGCTTTCGCCGGTAATAGCCATTGAGCAAAAGACAACAAGCAAAAGTCCCCGGTCAACTGTTGGAACCATAACAGAGGTTTATGACTTTCTCAGGTTGCTTTATGCAAGGGTTGGGATTGCTTATTCGTATAATACCGATCAAAAGATGGTGAGCTACAGTGATGAAGAGATACATCAGCTTATCATGAATGATTTCGAGGAGCAAAAAACGGTGATACTGGCACCTGTAATCAAATCCAGAAAAGGTCATTATCGAGAACTCTTTCAGCAGATCTCGAAACAAGGCTTTGTAAGGGTTCGCGTTGACGGAGAAATTCAGGAGATCGAAAGAGGGATGAAGCTCGATCGGTACAAAACTCATGACATAGAAATTATCATTGACCGTCTTTTGATCAATAAGGCATCTGATAAACGACTGTTTGAGAGCATCCGTACAGCCATGTATCACGGCGATGAAACACTCATGATTGTAAGTCAAACCGAGGAAGGAACTCTCTCTCAACCAAGATATTTCAGCAGGAATTTAATGTGTCCAACTACGGGCATCTCCTACCCTAAACCCGAGCCAAATTCCTTTTCATTTAATTCACCAAAAGGTGCCTGTGATAATTGCAATGGACTTGGAAAGGTTCACGAGGTCAATCTCAACAAGATCATTCCCAACAAACAACTATCCATCAAAAACGGCGGTCTTGCCCCATTAGGGGAAGAAAAAAAATCATGGATATTCAAACAATTGGGCCATATTGCTGACAAATTTAGCTTCAGCCTTTCGGATCCTATAAGCAAAATACCGAAGGAAGCCATGGAATTGATTCTCCATGGTGGTAAAGATAAACTTGAAATCAATTCTAAAGAACTTGGTGTTTCGAGAAAATATGAAATTGATTTTGAAGGCATCAGCAATTTTATCTTAAACCAATACAACGAGAGTGAATCCAGTTCGATTAAGCGCTGGGCAAAGGGTTTTATGGACGAAGTTAATTGTGGAGTCTGTAAAGGCGAGCGATTAAAAAAGGAGGCCCTGTATTTTAAGATCAATGAGGCTTCCATTTCCGACCTGTCTAACATGGATATCGATCATTTGGCTTCGTGGTTTGATCAACTGGAGCCTAAACTTACTGAAAAACAACTTATTATAGGCTCAGAGATTATCAAGGAACTGAGAACCAGAATACAGTTTTTACTGGATGTTGGACTCAATTATCTCGCTTTGGGTAGGGGCTCCAAGACCCTTTCAGGAGGAGAGGCCCAGAGAATTAGACTTGCCACACAAATTGGCTCGCAGCTGGTGGGCGTCTTGTACATTCTTGACGAACCCAGTATCGGATTGCATCAGCGAGACAATGTTAAGTTGATAGAATCTCTTCAAAAACTGCGAGACCTTGGAAACTCAGTACTTGTTGTAGAGCATGATAAAGAAATGATGATCGCTTCAGATTACGTGATTGACATTGGTCCTGAAGCTGGAAAACACGGAGGTGAAATCATCAGTATCGGGACGCCTGAGGAATTGCTGAATAGCAAGACATTAACGGCAGACTATCTCAACGGGACCCGTACCTTTGAGATTCCGAAAAAAAGAAGGGCTGGAAACGGAAATAAAATCGTTTTAAAGGGCGCCAGCGGCAACAATTTAAAGAACGTTTCACTGAGTATTCCACTGGGCAAACTCATCGGGGTTACCGGGGTTTCGGGAAGCGGAAAATCATCATTGATCAACGAAACGCTCTATCCTATACTCAATCAATATATCTACAAAGCGGTTAAAGACCCACTTCCTTATAAATCTATTGTTGGTCTGGAGTATATTGACAAGGTCATTGATGTGAACCAGACAGCAATAGGTAGAACACCAAGGTCAAATCCTGCTACGTACACGGGTGTATTTAGTGAAATCAGAAGTCTTTTTGCCAAAACACCTGAAGCCCAGATCAGAGGGTACAAGCCGGGTAGATTCTCTTTCAATGTAAAGGATGGGCGCTGTGAAACCTGCAGAGGTGGTGGTGTTAGGGTTATTGAAATGAATTTTTTACCTGATGTGGAAGTTGAATGCGAAACCTGCCAGGGAAAGAGATTTACGAGAGAGACACTCGAAATTCGATACAAGGGAAAATCCATTTCCGATGTCTTAAATATGACCATTGAAGAAGCAGTTCGGTTTTTTGAACATATCCCGAAAATTTACCTCAAGCTTAAGACTATTGAGGATGTAGGCTTAGGTTATATCACCCTTGGGCAACAATCCACTACCCTTTCGGGAGGTGAGGCCCAGCGTATCAAGCTGGCGGCTGAATTGTCAAAACGCGATACGGGAAACACTTTTTACATTCTTGATGAACCTACCACAGGTTTGCATTTTGAAGATATCAGTATCTTGATGAAAGTACTCAACAAACTGGTGGAGAAAGGAAATACCGTTTTAATCATTGAACATAATCTGGATGTGATCAAATTATGTGACCATCTTATCGATATCGGAAAAGAAGGTGGAATGAAAGGAGGCAAGATTCTTTGCGCCGGGACGCCCGAAGAAATATGTACCAACAAACAAAGTTATACCGCAAGGTTCTTAAAAAAAGAGTTAGATTTATAGGCTTTAAATTGAAAATTACTGAATAAAAAAATATGTTATGACTCCAAATGAGGATAAAAGAATCAGGGAAAAATTAAAACAAAAAACCTGGAACGAAATAAAAACAAACGATTCATGGGCTATTTTCAAGGTCATGAGCGAATTTGTTGACGGTTATGAAAAACTAAGCAGAATTGGACCTTGTGTGAGTGTCTTTGGATCGGCAAGAACAAAACCCGGAGAAAAGTATTATGAATTGGCTGAAAATGTTGCCTTCAAACTTACCCAGAATGGTTATGGGGTGATCACTGGAGGTGGTCCCGGAATTATGGAAGCCGGTAACAAAGGAGCGCAACGAGGCGGTGGTGTTTCTGTAGGGCTTAACATAGACCTCCCTTTTGAACAACATGATAATCCATTTATTGACAAAGGAAAGAGTCTTGAGTTTGATTATTTTTTCGTTAGGAAAGTGATGTTTGTAAAATACGCCCAAGGTTTCGTAGCCATGCCTGGTGGTTTCGGTACCCTTGATGAATTATTCGAGGCGATAACACTGATCCAAACAAAAAAAATAGGTAAGTTTCCTATAGTCTTAGTTGGAACCAGTTTTTGGTCGGGCTTAATGGATTGGATCAAAGAAATGATGCTTAACAAAAACGGAAACGTCAGTAAGGTTGATTTGGATTTATTCAAGATTGTAGACACAGCCGAAGAAGTGGTTGATGTCATCAATACCTTCTATAACAAACATCAATTGAGTCCTAATTTTTAACATTTACTATTGTCAATAAATACTTCTGAAAATTTGCAAAATAAATGGCTCATACTTGTAATTATCTTATGCGTACCTGTCTTTTTGCATGCCCAGAATAATCAAATCTCCATAAAGGCCGTTCTTCTTGAAGATCATAAGATCCTTATTGATCAGGAAATCACTTATTACAATCCTTCTGATCAATATATGGATACTGTTTACCTGCTTAATTGGGCCAATGGCTACAGAGACAAAAAAACACCTCTTAATAAAAGGTTGATCGAAAACTACGACAAAAGCCTTTATTTTGCCAAGTTAAGCGACAGGGGCTATTCACGCATTCGGCTTTTGCAATGCAATGATTCAAATACCGAATATTATGAACTTAAGGATGCCTCAGACATTATACGTGTGGTTTTACCCACTTCCTTGGCACCCAAAGAATCGGTTAAAATCCATGTTTCCTATAAGGTTAAAATTCCAGAGGACAGGTTTACCCGTTATGGCCATAATGAACTTAGTTACAACCTTAGGTACTGGCATTTAACTCCTGCGGTATATGATACAAAGTGGCATTTGTTCAGCAATTTGAACATGGACGATTACTATATGCAGCCTACAGATTTTACGATTGATTTCGCAATACCACTGGGCTATACCTTACATTCTGAACTCGATCAGGAGGTAGCCATCGAAGAAGATCATGTACTGTACAAGTTAGCTGGTAAGGATCGATTGGATATCCAGCTCAACATTCTGTTCAATAATGACTTTTCCATATACAATACTCAGGGCCTGGATATTATCACCAACATGAAAAGCAAAAACCTTACGGAGAACATTAAAGACGATGTACTCCAGAGACAGTTGGATTTTATCAAAGAACATCTTGGTGGTTATCCTCATCATAAAATGCTGATCGATCTTGCTTCGTATCAGAAAATGCCGGTTTATGGATTTAATCAATTGCCCAAATCTCTAAATCCTTTTTCCGATATTTTCGAATGGGATATCAAAATGTTCAAGGCCATCACCCATCGCTATATAGAAAATACCGTTCTAACAAATACAAGAGAAGATACCTGGCTGGCCGATGGAATGCAGATTTACATGATGATCGAATACGTGAAACATTATTACCCCGAAGTTAAAGCGATTGGTAATATTTCTAAAAAATGGGGTATTAATAGATACAGTTTAGCCAAGCTGGATTTTAACGGTAAGTATCCTTTTGTATATCAGTTCTCAACTCGAAAACAACTGGATCAGGCTTTGACCACCCGTTCTGATTCGCTCTCTAATTTCAATTTAAAACTCGTAAACCCTTATAAGTCAGGCTTAGGCTTAAGATACCTCAATGAATACCTCAATCACGATATTGTAAAGAAGACCCTCAAGGAATATTATCAAGACAATTGCTTACAACTTTCCAATACAGCGTCTTTTAATGAGATCCTTAGATCAAAAACAGACAAAGATCTTAGTTGGTTTTTTGGCAACTACCTCAAAACCAATGATAAAATAAATTACACAATAAAAAGCATCAAGGAAGAACCTGATTCAGTGGAAGTAACTATACAGAATAAGAGCAACTTTCCGGCGCCCATAACCCTTTATGGAGTAGATAAGAAAGGCATCAAATTCAAACAATGGTTAGAACCTATTCAAGACGAACAGACCCTCAAGGTTCCTGCAAATGGTTTTGATCGCCTTACTTTGAACTATGAACACCTGTATCCGGAAGCCAATCTGAGAGACAACTGGAAAAAGCTCGATAAAAAATTATTGAACAGGCCCTTAAAAATTACATTTTTAAGGGATATTGAAGACCCTTATTACAATCAGGTATTCTACAAACCTATTATCGATTATAATTTCTACGACGGTTTATTACTCGGACTTAATCTTTATAACCAGGCCTTATTCAAAAAGAAATGGCTATTCTCGCTAACTCCGGTGTACGGATTTAAAAGCAATACGGTTACCGGTAATTTTTCCTTTGCCTATGAGCACCTACCACAGTATACAAGTGTTTACAGATACAGAGCCGGAATTTCTGGCGGTCGATCTCATTATGACAATGACCTGGCTTTTAACAAGCTCACCCCCTTTTTTCTAATAAATTTTAAAAGAAAAACCCTTCGAGATGCGGGTGGGGAAGGTTTACTGGCCCGTTATGTTATGGTTGATAAAGAAGAGCCCACCGGTGTAGAATTCTCTGAAACCTTTAAGTATAATGTATTCGATTTACGTTACTCTTATTCAAACCCAGATATCATTAATGACATAAGATATTTTGCTGATTTTCAATACAACGAAAATTTTAGTAAGACCTCTGTTGACGTGAGATACCGCAAACTCACTAGCATCAATCGCTATCTGGATCTCAGATTGTTCTTTGGTGCTTTTATTTTCAATAATACCGAAAGTGATTTTTTTAGTTATTCAATTGACAGACCCAGCGATTACCTATTTGACCTGAATTACCTGGGCCGATCTGAAGACTCTGGGTTTTTAAGTCAACAAATCATCATAACAGAAGGAGGATTTAAAAGTATTTTTGAAGATCCTTATGCGAATGAGTGGATTCTTACCACCAACGCCAGTATTGGCGTCTGGAGATTCATTGAACTCTATGCCGATGCGGGATTTCTAAAAAATCGTAATGAGGACGCTCGATTCAAGTATGATACGGGTGTCAGATTAAATTTTATTCACAATTTCCTGGAAGTCTATTTCCCCCTTCAATCCAGTAATGGTTTTGAGCCCGAATTCTCTGATTATGCTTCCAGAATCAGATTTGTTCTCACCATAGACATAGAACGGGTTTACAATTTTATAAAGAGAGGCTTTTATTGATTTATAAACATCAATAAAAAAAGAAAAAGTATTTTTCACTCGTTTTCAGTAAGTTAGGTGCGGTCATAATTTGCCCTTCTTTTTGTATATTTGCTCAACTCCTAAAGACTTATGTACATGATCAATAAGGCGGTCGAATCTTCGAAAAAATTGTCTTTTCTTGAATTTAAAAATGAGGTCATCAACGACTATAAAATTGCCGTACTGAGCAGAGAATGCAGTCTTATTGGCCGACGAGAGGTTTTAACAGGAAAAGCCAAGTTTGGAATTTTTGGAGGAGGTAAAGAAGTTCCTCAGCTCGCTATGGCCAAAGCCTTTAAAAAAGGAGACTGGCGATCGGGATATTACCGTGATCAAACTTTTATGATGGCCATAGGAGAATACACCCCAACGCATTTTTTTTCTAGCCTTTACGCTCATGCGGATATCGTAGCAGATTCCTTTTCGGCCGGACGCCAAATGAATGGTCATTTTGCGACGCATTCGATCAATGAAGATGGTAGCTGGAAGCAGCTTAAAGATCAGTACAATGTGAGTTCAGATATCTCTCCTACTGCAGGTCAGATGCCACGATTACTGGGGCTGGCAGAAGCTTCCAAAAAATTTAGAAAAATTGAAGGCCTTGATGAGCAAGGTATTCTTTCATCGAATGGCAATGAAGTAGCCTGGGGTACCATAGGAAATGCGAGCACTTCAGAAGGCCCTTTCTTTGAAACCATAAACGCCGCAGGAGTACTGAAAGTTCCTATGGTGATCAGTATCTGGGATGATGATTACGGCATTTCAGTTCATTCCAAATATCAAACGACCAAGGAAAGTATCTCTGAGATTCTCCAAGGATTTCAAAGAGATGGTAAAGGATCCGGCTATGAAATTTTTGTGGTCAATGGATGGAATTATACCCAACTTGTCGACGTCTATACCAAAGCTTCAGCTATTGCACGGGAAGAACACGTCCCGGTAATCATACATGTTAAAGAACTAACCCAACCCCAAGGACATTCAACCTCAGGGTCTCATGAACGATATAAAAACCAGGACAGACTACGCTGGGAAAAAGAGCATGATTGTATCTCCAAAATGAGAGAATGGATCTTACATTTTGAATTGGAAGATCAGGATGGTCAATTCTTAAAGTTCGTTGAAAATGAGCAAGAACTTGTTGCCATAGAAAAAGCCGCAAAAGTTGAAGTGAGGAATGCCAAAAATGAATCTTGGAACAACTATCTAAAACCCATGCTTCAGGAGAGAAAGGAACTCCTTTCGCTTCTTGATAAAGTTGCCAGAAAAAGTGAAAATGAAATTTTTATTGACAAACTAAAAAGAGAATTGGCGTCAATTGAGGAGCCTATTAGAAAAAACATCCTCAGTGTTGGAAGGAAGAGCCTGATTTATCTAAGAGATGAAGACTTCCTTGAAAAGGAAAAGCTTCAGAAATGGCTCATGGACTATCATGCCCTTCAACAACCTAAATACAGCGCTCATCTGCATAGTGAACTTGATGGTAATGCAACTAATATTGAGGAAATTGAAGCAGAATACGACGAGGAAGCAGAGGATGTTGACGCAAGAGTAGTCATCAGAAACAACTTCGATGCCTTGCTGAGTAAACATAAAAAAATACTGATTTTCGGAGAAGATTCAGGAAAAATTGGCGATGTGAACCAGGGCCTTGAAGGTCTTCAGGAAAAATATGGAGAAGAAAGGGTATACGATACCGGAATTAGGGAAGTCACCATCATTGGCCAAGGCATTGGAATGGCAATGAGAGGCTTAAGACCCATTGCAGAAATCCAATACCTTGATTATATTTTTTACGCAACCCAGGTACTTACAGATGATCTGGCCACATTGCGATACAGAACCTTTGGGAAGCAAATTGCTCCACTGATCATCAGAACAAGAGGGCATCGCCTCGAAGGAATCTGGCATTCGGGTTCGCAAATGGGAAGTTTGATCAATCTGTTTCGAGGAATTTATATTCTGGTCCCGCGAAATATGACCAAGGCTGCCGGTTTCTACAATACATTAATGAAATCAGATGAACCTGCTATTGTCATAGAGAACCTGAACGGCTATAGACTAAAAGAAAGTATTCCAACCAATTTAGGTGAATTTACGACGCCAATTGGCGTGGTAGAAACCGTCAAAGAAGGAAGTGATATCACCTTGATATCCTATGGTGCAACACTTAAAATTGTTGAAGAGGCTTCAAAAGACCTGTCACAGGTCGGAATAGATGCAGAGATCATAGATGTGCAATCACTGTTACCTTTTGATCTTGAGCAAGAGGTATTGTTAAGTGTACAAAAAACGAATAGACTGGTGATTATTGACGAAGATGTTCCAGGTGGGGCATCAGCCTATTTACTGGATGAAATTATCAATAAACAAGGGGCGTATCATTTCCTTGACAGCAAACCAACTACCATAACGGCCAAGTCTCACAGACCTGCCTATGGCACGGATGGTGATTATTTTTCCAAGCCCTCCGTCAACGATATTTTCGAAGGTGTTTACAGAGTAATGCAGGAGAGTGATCCGGTAAAATTCAAGAGTCTTTATTCGTAACAAGAGCTTTTATATGTAACATAGATCACTGATATTCAGTTAAATTATTTATAATCTATTGTTGTTTTTCAGAAATATAGTACATTTGCAACTGCTTGTGGAGCAGCTGAAACTGTTTTCTGCAAGAATATCAACCGCCGCCTTTTTAGTAACTTGAATATGATCAGAAAAGAATTTCTCTTTCTTTGTTTAGTCATCTTTACCATGACTAGCCCCGTATTTTCTGCGGCTCCTGAAACACGATACAACGCTGTTGATGTTGACGATTTTAAAGCCTATTCTGTAAACCTCTACCATGAACTTGATGATGCAGACCTTGATTATAAGCCCTTTGAAACCGCCCTTAAAGGCTATCTGAAATTACAAAAGGAGGGCAAGATAGAAGCTGGTAGTTTTCTTACCGTAATCGATATGAGCGTCTCAGCGAACAAGAACAGGTTTTTCCTAATCGACATTGAAAAGAAAAAGATCCTGCACAAAAGCATAGTGGCACATGGAAAAAACTCCGGTGGTGAGTACGCAAAATATTTTTCTAACAAGATAGGCTCCTTTAAAAGCAGTATTGGATTTTACCGCACAGGTGAAACCTACCAAGGTAAACACGGCTTATCACTGAGATTAGACGGTCTTGAGTACAGCAACAGCAATGCGCGAAAAAGGGCCATTGTGATTCATGCAGCCGATTATGTGAGCTCAGTATTTATTCAAAAAAATGGGAGATTGGGTCGGAGTTTAGGTTGTCCTTCTTTACCTCAAAAAGATTATGATCAAATCGTGCATAAGATCAAGAATGGATCACTGCTTTTCATTTATTACCCCGAGGCTGAATACTTGAAAAATTCTGTGCTTGCGAATTATAGTTTAGCCTCTCGAACTACTCAAACACATTTAGTCGAAAGCCAATAGCGACAGCTTATATCAAACTCTTGTTGATTCTTTTTACAAGTCCCGGACCTTCATAAATAAAACCCGTATACAACTGAATCAGATCTGCCCCGGCCTCAAGTTTTTCTTTTGCATCGTCGGCTGAGTGTATCCCTCCCACTCCAATGATAGCAAAGGATTTATCAGACTTTTCAGCTAAAAATCGAATCACTTCAGTAGATCTGTCTTTGATCGGTTTGCCACTCAAGCCTCCGGTTTCTGTCTTGTGTTCAGACTTAAGTCCTTCTCTGGATAAGGTGGTATTGGTGGCAATAACGCCAGCGATCTTAGTCGTATTAACGATAGCTATAATATCTAAAAGCTGACTGTCAGTAAGGTCTGGTGCTATTTTTAAAAGGATAGGTTTTTGCGCCTTCTTTTTATTGTTTTCATTCTGAAGTGTTTGCAACAAATTGGTGAGCGGTTCTTTATCCTGAAGGGCACGGAGGTTGGGCGTGTTAGGTGAACTCACATTGACTACAAAGTAATCTACCACGTCAAAGAGCTTTTCAAAACAGATCATATAATCATCAATGGCACGCTCATTGGGTGTCACTTTGTTTTTGCCAATATTACCTCCAATAATGATATCGGTTTTTCTATTGCGCAATCTTTCAACCACCACATCCACTCCGTCATTGTTGAAACCCATCCTGTTGATCAATGCTTCATCAGCCTTTAATCTAAAAATTCTCTTTTTAGGGTTTCCGGGTTGTGGTTTGGGAGTAACAGTCCCGATTTCAATAAAACCAAAACCATAATTGGCAAACTCGTCAAATAATAGGGCGTTCTTATCGAATCCTGCGGCCAAACCTACCGGATTATCAAACGTAAGGCCCAGTAACTCTCTTTTGAGTTTGGGGCTTTCAACACTAAATATACCCTTTATGAGCCTTGGAATTAAGGGCAACTTCATGATTGCTTTGATCACAGAAAAAGTAAAGTGATGAACCTTTTCAGGGTCAAATTGAAAAAGTATGCTTCTAACCAGTAATTTATACATAGGCATAGTATTAAGGCTATCTTAATTCGGCTTCAAATTGCATTTTAAAACCTTTTTGTAATTTAGTCATGATTTTGTCGATTTGCTTATCGGTCAAGGTCTTATTTTCATCCTGCAAGATAAAACTCAAGGCGTATGACTTTTTACCTTCAGGCAATTTATCGCCCATATAAACATCAAAAAGATCTACATTTTTTAAAAACTTTCTTTCACTTTGGAAGGCATAATTATACAGGTCAATAAAATCCACCTTGTCATCCAGCAACAAGGCCAGATCTCTTTTTACCTCAGGATACTTAGGCACCCCGGAAATCTTTATCTTTTTCTTTCCAACATTGGCGATCACATTGTTCCAGTTGAAATCTGCAAATAAAACTTCCTGTTTGATTCCAAATTTTTCAAGAATTGTTTGGCTCACCACTCCAAATTCTACAATTTTTATCTTACCCAATTGCAGGCTTATTCCTTCTGAAAAAATATCGTTTTGGGTTCTGGTATATTTCATATCAGTGATCCCAAGTCTTTCCATCAAGGTCTTTACTACCCCCTTTATATAGAAGATATCAGAAGCCTTATCGGCCTGTGACCAATGCTCATCTGACCTTTTACCTGTAAAGGCCAGGGCCAAATGTCTTTCTTCAGCATACCCCTTCTCATATTTGTGGTAGGTCTTGCCAAATTCAAACATTTTCAGGTTACTGTTCCTTCTGTTGATATTGTATGAAATTGCCTCGAGCAAACCGAACAACATCGATTGTCTCATCACCGAAAGGTCTCCGCTCAAAGGATTTAGAATTTCTACATTTTTATCTTTGTGAACGCTTTCTGAAACATCCGAATATTCAGGTTTGGTAAGAGAGTTGCTCATAGATTCATAAATCCCGTTTGAGATTAGAAAATCGGAAGCCACCGTCTCAATTTTTTCAGGGCTCCATTTGTTGGAACTGCCTACTGAAATTTTGATCTTTTCGGGGATATCGACATTGTTATAGCCATATACCCTTAAAATCTCTTCAACAATATCGGCTTCCCGGGTCACGTCAACCCGATAGGCCGGAATCGTAAGTCCTAAGCCTGATTCAGTTTGATGGTTTATTCGAATATCGAGGGAGGCCAGAATATCTTTGATCGTATCGGCTGGAATTTCCTCTCCGATGAGTTTAAAAGCCTTTTCATAAGAGAAATTTACTTGAAAATCTTCTATTTTACTGGGATACAAGTCAATCACATCAGATACAATCTTTCCATTCGCAAGTTCAGCGATCCAGATGGCTGCACGTTTGAGTGCATAAACAACTGTATTAGGATCGATCCCTCTCTCAAATCTAAAGGAAGCATCCGTATTTAACCCATGTCTTTTGGCTGTTTGCCGTATTGAAACCGGGTTGAAATATGCAGCTTCCAGGAAGATGCTTGTCGTGTTTTCAGTGATACCTGATTTCAAGCCGCCAAAAACACCTCCAAGGCACATGGGGTTGCTTTTCCCATCACAGATCATAATATCATCTTTGTGCAATTCTCTTTCAACGCCATCAAGTCCTACAAATTTTGTTCCTGTAGGCAGGTTCTTAACAACAATCTTATCTCCTTTGATCTTGTCTGCATCAAAAGCATGCAGGGGCTGACCAAGTCCATGAAGGATATAATTTGTGATATCCACCACATTGTTGATCGCACCTAAACCAATCGCTTTTAATCTGTTCTGCAGCCAGGCTGGAGATTGCTCAATTTTTAAGTCGGTAATAGTGATACCCGCATATCTCGGCACCTGCTTTTGATCGGCTACTTCGACCTTTATACTGAAGGTGCGTTCGTCAACATGAAAATCACTTACAGACGGCGTATTTAATTTCGTTTGCATCTCTTCGATCTGCAACAAACCAGCGTACAAATCTCTTGCAACACCCAAATGACTCATGGCGTCGGCCCTGTTAGGCGTTAAACCAATTTCAAATACTTGATCACTGTAAAGGTCAAAAATGTCGGCAGCATCCGAACCAATTTTCGTGTCGGCTGCTAACACCATAATGCCGTCATGACCCGAGCCAAGACCCAGTTCGTCTTCAGCACAGATCATTCCATGACTGAATTCACCTCTTATTTTTCCTTTTTTGATTTTAAAATCCTCCCCATTCTCAGTGTAAAGTGTCGTTCCAATGGTAGCCACAGGAACTTTCTGACCTTTGGCCACATTAGGCGCACCACATACGATTTGAACCGGTACCCCATCACCGAGGTCCACCTGGGTAATTTTCAATCGATCTGCATTAGGGTGTTGCTCACAACTCATCACTTTACCAACAACCACACCTTCAAGATTGCCTTTAATCGATTCGAAAGTTTCAATACCTTCCACTTCCAATCCTAAATCAGTTAAGATCTCACTCACTTTTTCAGCTTCAAGATCAATGTTTAAAAATTCTTTTAACCAATTATATGATATCTTCATCCCAATAATTTTAAGTCTTCAAAAATAAGCAACATCCCGCCTTTATACAAGGCCAGGGCCTTGATCTTCCTTATTTTTTTCAGCAGCAAAGATATACAATTGCATGAGGTTTAGAACATGAATAGTTCAAGAAATTTTATGCTTTTCAGAATGATTTTAAATATTAATTTAAATTCCTTATTTTGCATTATTAATAAATACAGGGCATATTTATGGAAATAACCAGAATTTTTGATTTCGCTTATTATCAACTTGATAAATATAACCTTGCAAGGACCTTTGTATCAAAAGCAAGTGGTGAATGGGTAAGCACCTCTTCCAATGAATTCATTTTAAAAGTGAATATTGTGAGCCGAGGATTGCTTGCCCTTGGGGTAAAGCCTGGCCACAAAATCGCCCTGATTTCCTCTTCAAACAGAACCGAATGGAATATCTTAGACATCGCGTTGCTGCAGATTGGGGCCGTCAACGTGCCTATTTACCCAACGATCAGCGAGTCCGATTATAAATATATTTTTAATCATGCTGAAGTAACCTATTGTTTTCTTTCGGATGAGACACTTTTTGAAAAAGCAAATGCGGTGATCGACGAAGTCAAGACTTTAAAAAAAATCTTCTCTTTTGACGAATTAAAAGACTGCGATCATTGGGAAGAAGTTTTTACGCTGGGATCGGATCTGTCTTTACAGGAAAAAGTTGATACCTTAAAAAACAAGGTAAAACCCAGCGATCTGGCTACCATTATCTATACTTCGGGAACCACCGGAGTTCCAAAAGGGGTAATGCTCTCCCATCACAATATCGTAAGCAATGTATTAGACAGTGTACCGAGATTACCCATCGTCTCCGGAGAAAGTACTGTGTTAAGTTTTCTACCGGTATGCCATGTTTTTGAGCGAATGCTCCACTATTTATATATCTATTCGGGCCTAACCATACATTTTGCTGAGTCTATCGAAAAAATTGCCGACAATATAAAAGAGGTACAACCCAATTTTATGAGCGTGGTTCCCAGATTATTGGAGAAGATCTATGACAGTATCATCGCCAAGGGATCGGCATTAACAGGGATCAAGAAAATTCTTTTTTTCTGGGCCGTGGACCTTGGAATGGCATACGAGCCCTATGGAAGAAATGGATGGTGGTACGAAAAAAAACTCGCTTTGGCCAACAAATTGATCTTCAGTAAATGGAGAGAAGCGCTTGGTGGAAAATTAAGCACCATGGTTTCTGGTTCTGCTGCTCTTCAACCCAGACTTACCAGAATTTTTACCGCCGCAGGAATGCAGGTTATGGAAGGTTATGGGCTCACAGAAACTTCACCCGTGGTTTCGGTTAATGTGTATAAGGATGAAAATTTTAAAATTGGAACCGTTGGAAAGGCCATTGACAATGTAGACATTGAGATTGCTGAAGATGGAGAAATCCTTATCAAGGGCCCTAATGTGATGCAGGGCTATTATAAGGATCCTGAAAAAACAGCTCAAGTAATGACAGGCGACTATTTTCATACAGGTGACAAAGGAGAGATTGACAAAGATGGATTCCTTAAAATAACAGGAAGGAAAAAGGAAATTTTTAAGACCTCTGGGGGTAAGTATATCTCACCAACGCTTCTTGAAAATGAAATGAAACAATCCCGATTTATTGAACAAATTCTGGTTATTGGAGAAGGTCAGAAAATGCCTGCTGCAATCTTGCAACCGAATTTTGATTTTGTTCGCGAATGGGCCAGGCGCCATAATGTCGATTGCGGTAATACACCTGAGGAAATGGCTGTCAATAAAGCTGTTCATGAAAGAATTATGGAAGAAATAGATCATGGCAATCAACATTTTGGAAAATGGGAAACCATTAAAACCATTGAAATTACTCCTGATGTTTGGTCTGTGGATAATGACCTCCTTACCCCTACCTTTAAACCAAAGAGAGTGGTGATCCTAAAAAAATACAAACATTTGTATGACAAGATCTATTCCTAAAAAAGATCAGGTAGTTGTTTCTTGAGCCGGCAAGAGATTCTTCAGGCTGAGATATGAATCATTGAAATTTGCAAATAAAATACAAACTGAAATTTATCTGCTTTCCTCAAAGTCATGACTTTAGGAAAATCCTGTCAAAGGATATGCCTTACTGAAGGCGCTGGCCTTTTATTTTAGTTGTAAAAACATTTGGATATTCATACATTTGTTTCCTTCAAGAAAGAATCAAATGGAACATTTTATAGTATCAGCTCGTAAATACCGACCACAGGTATTTAGTGATGTCGTAGGTCAGCAGGCCATTACGAACACGCTGGAGAACGCTATTAAGAATAACCATTTGGCACAAGCCTTATTATTTACCGGTCCGAGAGGTGTGGGTAAAACCACCTGCGCCAGGATCCTTGCCAAAAGGATCAATCAGGATAGTATGGACCAAGACATGGAGGATGAAGATTTTGCCTTCAACATTTTTGAGTTGGATGCCGCTTCCAACAATTCGGTAGACGACATCAGAACGCTTACCGAACAGGTGAGAATTCCACCCCAAACCGGTAAGTTTAAAGTGTATATTATAGATGAGGTGCATATGCTTTCTCCATCGGCTTTTAATGCCTTTCTAAAAACACTGGAAGAACCACCTGCACATGCCATCTTTATCCTGGCGACCACAGAAAAACACAAGATCATCCCCACAATTTTATCGAGATGTCAGATCTTCGATTTCAAGCGTATTGGGGTATTAAACATTAAAGAATACCTGCATAAAATCGCCAAAAGCGAAAAGGTTGAGGCCGAAGATGATGCCTTACATATCATAGCTCAAAAGGCCGATGGAGCCTTAAGAGATGCCTTGTCAATTTTTGACCGGGTGGTGAGCTTCTCAGGTTCTACCCTGGATCGAAACGCCGTTTCCGAAAATTTAAATGTACTCGATCACGATGTCTATTTTCAGGTAACGGATCTCTTATTAAACAACAATATTCCACAGGTATTGATCTCTTTGAACAATATTATGGCCAAAGGATTTGAAGGCCATCACTTTATCATTGGCCTGGCCTCCCATTTCAGAGATTTACTGGTGGCAAAAGATCCGGCCACGATTGAATTACTTGAAGTTGGAGATAGGACCAAAAAACAATATTTGGAGCAATCTAAAAAATCCGATCTGCGGTTCCTGATGAGGGCCATTGATCTGGCCAATGACTGCGACCTGAACTTCAAGAACAGCAAGAACCAGCGACTCCTTGTTGAACTCACCTTAATGAAAATTGCCTCCATCACTTTTGATGGCAAAAAAAAAATCTAAACGTTT
>CAZQRD010000056.1:0-16563 GCA_964595535.1 uncultured Flavobacteriaceae bacterium
TCCTACCTCCTCAAAGCGGCTGCAAAACTAAAACCTTTTTCTATAATCACCAAATAAATAATTAAAATTAATTATTTATTTTTTGACTACTTTTCTTTGGCTCTTTTTCAACTTGAACGTCGCTTTTAAAACAAGTGTATTACTGTTTTTAAGCGGCTGCAAAAATACAACCAAATATGAATACTATCCTAATTATTTCTTTACTATTTTCTTTAATTTTTTTACACCATTTGCAAACTGCTGATAACCTGTAGTTTCCAAACACATATTTTCAACTTATTTTTCACCTTCATTGAATCTTATTTTTACTTAAAAACAGCACAACACCATAATATATATATTCACTTTTTTAAGGCACTTGTGCAGAAGTAAATTTTACGATGATATTCTATTCTTTATTTGAAATCTGATATGTATCTTTGCCTCCTTATATAATTGAGCATATGATCAAAATCACATTACCAGATGGCAGTGTTAAGGAGTTCGAAAAAAATACAACTCCGATGGAAGTGGCAAAAAGCATCAGCGAAGGCTTCGCCAGGAATGTTATTTCTGCGAACTTCAACGGGAATACAGTAGAAACCAAAACCCCATTAATAACTGATGGCCCCCTTACACTTTATACCTGGAATAATCCGGAGGGGAAAAAAGCATTTTGGCATTCATCTGCGCATTTGCTGGCTCAGACCATTTTATTTTTTCATCCCGATGCAAAATTAACCATTGGTCCTGCTATAGAAAGCGGATTCTATTATGATGTAGATTTTGGTGATCAGGGAATATCTGAATCTGATTTTAAGAAAATTGAAGATAAAATGCTTGACTTTGCCCGTCAAAAATTTGAATTTGAAATGCGGGAAGTTTCCAAAGCGGATGCGCTCTCTTATTATAAGGAAAAAGGTAATGAATTTAAGGTAGAACTTATTGAAAACCTTACAGATGGCGATATTACTTTCTGTGACCACAGTGACTTTACTGATCTTTGCAAAGGCGGACATGTGCCCAATACCGGAATCATTAAAGCGATAAAGATCATGAGTGTCGCCGGAGCCTATTGGAGGGGAGATGAAAATAAACCTCAACTTACAAGGGTTTACGGCATCTCATTTCCCAAACAAAAGGAACTTAAAGAATATCTTGAGTTGCTGGAAGAGGCTAAGAAGCGTGATCACAGAAAACTAGGCAAAGAACTCGAACTCTTTACTTTTTCGGCAAAAGTTGGTCAGGGCCTGCCTTTGTGGCTACCTAAAGGAGCAGCTTTGAGAGAAAGACTTGAGAACTTTCTTAAAAAAGTTCAAAAAAAAGCAGGTTATGAAATGGTAATCACCCCACATATTGGGCAAAAGGAACTTTATGTTACTTCTGGTCATTATGCAAAATATGGGGAAGATAGTTTTCAACCTATTCATACACCTAAGGAAAATGAGGAATTTCTGTTGAAACCAATGAACTGTCCGCATCATTGTGAAATTTATAATGCCAAGCCTTATTCTTACAAAGATCTACCGAAACGATTTGCAGAATTTGGAACGGTTTACCGTTACGAACAAAGTGGAGAACTGCACGGTTTAACGAGGGTAAGAGGATTTACCCAGGATGACGCCCATATTTTCTGTACCCCGGAACAATTAAATGAAGAATTCAATGCGGTCATCGATATTGTGCTTTATGTATTCAGCGCTTTAGGCTTTGAAGATTTTACTACTCAGATCTCTTTGAGAGATCCTGAGGATAAGGAAAAGTATATCGGCAGTGATGAAAACTGGGAGAAAGCAGAAAAAGCCATTATGAGATCCGCTAAAGAAAAGGGTCTAAAAACCATCATTGAATACGGAGAAGCCGCATTCTATGGCCCTAAACTTGATTTTATGGTAAAGGATGTTTTGGGAAGAAACTGGCAGTTGGGTACAATTCAAGTAGATTATAACCTACCCGAAAGATTTGACCTTACTTATAAGGGATCTGACAATCAACTCCACAGACCCGTGATGATCCACCGCGCACCTTTTGGGTCCATGGAAAGGTTTATTGCCATCCTAATTGAGCATACCGGAGGTAATTTTCCTCTATGGCTCACCCCGGAACAAGTTATTTTACTACCTATCAGCGAGAAATACGAAAATTATACTAAAAAAGTTTTACATTTGCTAGAAAATTCCGAAATTCGCGCCCTCGTTGACGACCGCAATGAAAAAGTGGGCAGAAAGATTAGAGACGCAGAATTGAGTAAAATTCCTTTTATGCTGATCATTGGTGAAAATGAGGAAAAAGAAGGTACAGTGTCAGTGAGGAAACACAGCGAGGGTGATTTAGGTTCGTTTTCAGTAGAAGAATTTGCCAACATCATTCAGAATGAAATAGACAAAACGTTGCAACAATTTTAATATTTAACCAATTCCTTTAAGGGAATTAAAAAAATTACAGCTATAGCAATTCGAAGAAACAGAGGAGCAAGAAAACCTTGGAGGATCATTAAAGAAGATTTACACAAGATAAATCACAAAATTGACGCTCTTGAAGTACGTCTTGTTGGGGATAATGTTGAGACAGGTATCTTTCCAATAAGAGAAGCGAGAGAAATAGCAAATGAACTGGACCTTGACCTAGTAGAGATTTCTCCAAAAGCTAAGCCTCCGGTTTGTAAAATCATAGAGTACAAAAAGTTTCTTTATGAGCAGAAAAAACGTGAGAAGGCGCTAAAATCTAAAGCGAGTAAGGTTGTTGTTAAAGAAATTAGGTTTGGTCCGAATACCGATGAACATGATTTTGAGTTCAAAAAGAAACACGCTGTCAAATTTCTTGAGAGCGGAGCCAAACTAAAGGCCTATGTTTTCTTTAAAGGAAGATCGATCGTGTTTAAAGATCAAGGGCAGATCCTCTTATTGAGATTGGCTCAGGAATTAGAAGATTATGGTACGGTAGAGCAAATGCCAAAACTGGAAGGGAAAAGAATGACAATGTTCATCGCTTCCAAAAAGAAGAAATAAAGGAGTAGGAAATAAAATAGTATAAGCAAGTAATAAAATAGGAAGAAGATGCCTAAAATGAAGACAAAATCCAGTGCTAAGAAACGTTTTAAATTAACGGGTACCGGTAAGATTAAAAGAAAGCACGCTTTCAAAAGTCATATTTTGACCAAAAAAAGCAAAAAACGTAAATTGAAATTGACTCATGCCGGTTTGGTTCACAAATCAGATGTGTCAAACATCAAGCAGCAATTAGCGTTAAAATAAACCATTAGGTTTAAGAGGTAATTAATTATAAACCATGTGTTAGTGCCAACAAAATGATTTTAAATCTGCCTATCACAAAAAAATTTAAAACATGCCAAGATCAGTAAATTCAGTAGCCAAAAGGGCTCGTAGAAAAAAGATTTTAAAACAAGCCAAAGGTTACTTTGGAAGACGTAAAAATGTATATACTGTTGCTAAGAACGCAGTTGAAAAAGCAATGCTTTATGCGTATCGCGACAGAAAACAAAACAAAAGAAATTTCCGTGGCCTTTGGATCCAGCGTATTAATGCCGGGGCAAGAGAACACGGCTTGTCATACTCGCAATTCATGGGTAAAATCAAAGCAAACAATATCGACTTGAACAGAAAAGTTCTTGCCGACCTTGCAATGAACGAACCGATTGCATTTAAAGCGATTGTAGATAAAATTAAATAAAAACAAATACTTGCTTATAAAAAAAACCTGAGGCTTAACCTCAGGTTTTTTTTATGTCTTTTAGCGAAATAATTCATATATAATCTTGGCTGGCAAGCCAAAAAAGATGGTTTAAAATTCACTCTCTGTTGCTTTCAGTTTTTCAGCATTCTCAGCAAGCTTCAATTCTTCTACAATTTTGTGAATATCGCCGTTGAGCACATTACTTAGGTCATATAAGGTAAGTCCAATCCTATGCTCAGTTACCCTTCCCTGAGGGTAATTATATGTTCTAATTTTCGCCGACCTGTCTCCACTTGCAACCAGGGTCTTTCTTTTGGCAGAATCTGCCTGCAGCTTCTTCTCAAGTTCAACTTCATAAATTCTGGAGCGCAACACTTTAAAAGCTTTGTCTTTGTTCTTATGTTGTGATTTCTGATCTTGACACTGGGCCACAATACCAGAAGGAACATGGGTCAACCTAACGGCTGAATAGGTTGTATTCACTGATTGTCCACCGGGTCCGGAGGCACAAAAATAATCCACGCGAACGTCACTCATTTTAAGGTCAATATCAAATTCTTCAGCTTCAGCTAACACCATTACTGTTGCCGCAGAAGTATGTACTCTTCCCTGAGTTTCTGTTTGAGGCACACGTTGCACCCTGTGTACTCCTGACTCAAACTTCATGGTTCCATAAACCTCTTCTCCACTCAAACTAAATATAATCTCTTTAAATCCCCCCGAAGTTCCTTCGCTAAGGTCCTCAAGTTCCACTTTCCAACCATTGTCAGCAGCAAACTTCGTATACATCCTGTATAAATCTCCTGCAAAAATACTGGCCTCATCTCCACCGGTACCGGCTCTTATCTCTACAATAACATTCTTCGCATCTTCAGGGTCTCTTGGAATCAGCAAAAATTTGATCTCTTCTTCGAGTTGAGGAATCTTTGAATTAACTTCTTCAAGTTGCATTTTGGCCATTTCAACCATTTCAGCATCAGATCCATCTGTAATAATTTCATTGGCTTCCTTTAAATTCGAAAGAGCTGCTTGATATTCATCACCTTTATCAACGATTTTCTTAAGGTCCTTGTATTCCTTATTCAACCTGACATAGCGTTTTTGATCCATAATCACATCCGGTTGGATGATCAGATCTGAAACCTCATCAAATCGTTGTTTAAATATCTGTATTTTATCAATCATCATCTTTGAATTATGCAGTAAATTTAACACTTTTTATCCTTTGAAAGGCATAAGAATTATTTCACATAATTATCCTCAATAACTTGCATAAAATTGGATTTTTATAATAAATTTGTAACATTAATTTAACCAGTAAATTTAGAACCATGAAAAAAATACTTTTCGTATTTGCCATTTTTTCCTTGGCAGTTATAAGTTGCGGAGAAACAAAAAAAGAAGACGTTAAAAAAGAAATTGAAGCCCCTGTGGAAGCAGTTAAGGAGGCCCCGGCTGTGGGAGGAGATATGATCGCCCTTGGTGAGAAACTATTCACAGAAAAAACCTGTGTTTCCTGTCACCAACTTGACGCGAAGATTGTAGGTCCATCGATAAAGGATATAATAAAAATATACGATCAGTATGATGCAAGTTTGGTCGAATTTTTAAAAGGTAATAAAGAGGCGATCGTAGAAACAGATCCTGGTCAGGTAGCAATTATGAAAGCAAATCTTGATGGTTTCGTAAAAGACTTAAAACAAGAAGAACTCGAAGCTTTAGCAGCTTATATGCGCAGTGCAAAATAGCAAATAAATCAAAAAAAAACCTTTCGCTAAAAGCGAAAGGTTTTTTTTTGACATAAATTCTGAGGATCAAACGACGCCTTGTGCCAACATAGCATCAGCCACCTTAACAAAACCGGCAATGTTCGCCCCTTTCACGTAATCTACATACCCATCTTCTTCCTTACCGAATTTGATACAGGCATCATGGATATTTGTCATGATCTCTTTAAGTTTTCCATCTACCTCTTCTCTGGTCCAATTCATTCGTAACGAATTCTGACTCATTTCCAAACCGGATGTAGCCACACCACCTGCGTTGGAAGCCTTACCAGGTGCATAAAGTATTTTAGCTTTTACAAACGTGTGAACCGCTTCTAAATTTGATGGCATATTTGCACCTTCACTTATAACAAAACAGCCATTTGCCAATAGAACTTTAGCATCATCACCATTTAATTCATTCTGAGTTGCGCAAGGCATTGCTACATCACATTTCTCGTGCCAAGGCGTCTTTCCTTTTGTGAATATTGCAGAAGGATACTTGTTAACATATTCACTGATTCTTCCTCTTTTCACATTTTTAAGCTCCATCACAAATGCCAATTTTTCGGCATCAATACCATCAGCATCGAAAATGTATCCCGATGAATCAGATAATGTAACAACTGTAGCTCCCAATTGAGTGGCCTTTTCAGTGGCATATTGTGCAACATTACCAGATCCTGAAACCAATACCGTTTTACCTTTCAATGAATCGTTGCGGGTTTTGAGCATACTTTCAGCAAAATAAACGGTCCCATATCCGGTTGCTTCTGGTCTAATCAAAGAACCTCCCCATGACATTCCTTTACCCGTAAGCACACCGGTAAACTCGTTTTTTAAACGCTTATACATACCATACAGATAACCAATCTCTCTTCCCCCTACACCAATATCTCCTGCAGGAACATCTGTGTTAGGCCCAATATGTCGATGAAGCTCAGTCATAAAACTTTGGCAAAATCTCATGATCTCATTATCGGATTTTCCTTTAGGGTCAAAATCTGAACCACCTTTTCCACCTCCCATTGGCAGGGTAGTAAGACTGTTTTTGAATACCTGCTCAAAAGCAAGAAACTTCAAAATGCTCATATTAACAGTTGGATGAAAGCGTAAGCCTCCTTTATAGGGCCCTATGGCCGAATTCATTTGGATGCGATAACCGCGATTGACACGGATCTCTCCATTGTCGTCAACCCAAGCTACACGAAAGGTTATAGCCCTTTCAGGCTCAACCATACGCATTAAAATATTCTTACCATGATATATATCCTGAGAAACTATATATGGAATCACAGTTTCGGCTACTTCCTGAACTGCTTGCATGAATTCTAGTTCATGTCCATTGCGCTCCTCAATTTCTTCCATAAAGGCATTTATTTTTGACTTCATAATTTTGTATGGATTAAATTATTATAATATGATTTTTTCATAACAAAAATAATTAATTTAATAATATTGGGCTACATAAAAGAGTTTTAATTTCGACTTATTTTGGGGAATCAAATTCAATACTTTGACCAGGCCAGACCTCTCAAAAATTGCCTGTGATTAAAATAAGAATCCAACAAAAAAATGTAAATTTGCCATCTAAATTTATTGGCAGAAATGAAACAAAAAATAATTGATCATTTAAATGATATCCAAGATTTTAGAACCGATAGCTCGGAAAAGATTGAGGCTTTTAGAATTAAGTATTTAGGAAGCAAGGGTCTTCTTAAACAGCTATTTGCTGATTTTAAGGAGGTCGAACCTTCTTTGAAGAAAGAAATTGGTCAATCTTTGAATGAATTGAGAAATGCTGCAACTGAAAAAATCAATGAACTTAAAAGTACTCTTGAAAACAACAGTTCTGACCAAAAGATGTATGGAGATCTTACACGCCCGGGAGAACCAATAGAACTCGGAGCCAGACATCCTATATCTATTGTTAAGAATCAAATCATTGATATATTTTCAAGAATAGGTTTTACGGTGTCTGAAGGTCCGGAAATTGAAGATGACTGGCATAATTTTACAGCACTCAATCTTCCTGAATACCATCCTGCAAGAGACATGCAGGATACATTTTTTATTGAAAAGGATCCTGACTTGTTGCTGCGTACGCATACATCCTCTGTGCAGGTTAGGTATATGGAAAATCATAAACCACCCATCCGAACCATTTCTCCGGGTAGGGTTTTCAGAAACGAAGACATTTCCGCCAGGTCACACTGTATATTTCATCAAATAGAAGGTTTATACATAGATACAGATGTTTCCTTTGCTGATCTAAAACAGACCTTATTGTATTTTACAAAGGAAATGTTCGGAAAGTCAAAAATAAGGCTGAGACCTTCTTATTTTCCATTCACTGAACCCAGTGCAGAAGTAGACATATACTGGGGTCTTGAAACTGAAACGGACTATAGGATCACAAAGGGCACAGGCTGGCTAGAGATTATGGGCTGTGGTATGGTAGACCCAAATGTACTTAAAAATGCAAATATTGATCCTGAAACCTATACAGGATATGCGTTTGGCATGGGCATTGAAAGAATTGCCATGTTATTGTATCAAATTCCTGACATCAGAATGTTCTATGAAAATGACATCAGATTCCTGGAACAGTTTAAATCAGTTATTTGAGCCATGCACGATCTCAAAGAATTTTTACTCGACAAGGGATATGTGAGGATCAAACTAAAAAAAACCATCACAAATCATTTTGAAATAAAGGTCAGAATCAATGGTGTTAAGGGCGCCTTTATACTTGATACAGGGGCATCCAAATCATGCGTAGGAACTGATGATATAGATTTTTTTAATCTTGTAACTAAAGACTCCGAACACAAAGCCAGCGGAGCAGGACCCAGTGAAATAGACACTTTAATATCATCTAAAAACAGAATTGTAATTGGCAAATTCAAACTGAAAAAAATTTCATTGATTTTAATCGACCTTAACCATATTAATAAAGCACTTGAAAAGCAAGAGGCTGGTCCGGTCAAAGGAATTTTGGGTGCTGATATTCTTCTCAAAGGAAAGGCCATCATTGACTACAATAAAAAGTACCTATATTTATTGAACAAAAAGAAAGGATCATGAGCATCGAAGACAACAGATATAGTTTAAGAGGGGTTTCGGCTCAAAAAGAGGATGTGCACAAAGCAATTAAGAATGTAAACAAGGGACTTTTCCCAAAGGCTTTTTGCAAGATTGTACCCGATCATCTAACCCATGACGATGATTATTGCCTTGTGATGCACGCTGATGGTGCCGGGACCAAATCATCCCTTGCCTATATGTACTGGAAGGAAACAGGTGACATCTCTGTTTGGAAAGGAATTGCTCAGGACGCCTTGATTATGAATATTGACGACCTTTTATGCGTGGGTGCTACTCAAAACATTATCCTTTCCTCTACAATAGGAAGAAATAAGAATCTTATCCCTGGGGAGGTGATCTCTGCCATTATTAATGGCACCGAAGAATTACTCAAGGAACTTAATTCATTTGGGGTAAAAATTTATTCCACGGGAGGAGAAACTGCTGATGTAGGAGATCTGGTAAGGACCATCATTGTCGACTCTACTGTTACGGCCAGACTCAAAAGGGAGGAAGTTATTGACAATGCAAATATATCAGATGGTGATGTGATTGTTGGACTTGCATCATTCGGACAGGCCACCTATGAAAAAGAATACAATGGTGGGATGGGAAGCAACGGGCTTACAAGCGCTCGTCATGACGTTTTTGCAAAGTATCTTGCAGAAAAATATCCCGAGAGTTTTGACCATGCAGTACCTTCTGATCTTGTATATTCTGGCAACGTAAAGCTTACAGAACAAGTGGAAGGGGTTTCGATAGATGCCGGCAAATTGGTACTTTCTCCAACAAGAACCTACGCCCCAATCATTATCAAAATGCTTGAGAAGCACAGACAAAATATTCATGGCATGGTGCACTGCAGTGGAGGGGCACAAACCAAAATCCTTCATTTTATTGAGGATCTTCACATCATAAAAGATAATTTATTCGAGGTACCGCCATTGTTCAAATTAATTCAGCAGCAATCCCAAACCAGCTGGAGAGAAATGTACCAGGTTTTTAACTGTGGACATCGCATGGAATTGTATGTGCCAGGAGATATCGCCGATGACTTGATTGATATTTCGCGTTCTTTTGGAGTAGAAGCCCAGATTGTGGGTCGCGTTAAAAAATCAGACGCAAAAAAGCTCAGTATCATCAGTCCTTATGGATTATTTGAATATACTTAAGGATTATTATGTAACATATTTTAAATTAGCGGTACCTATATCAAAAATCAAACCTGATGGTATCTGACTTTACAAGATTAGAATGGAAACAGTTCATTCGGTCGTCCTATTGGCAAAAAAGTATCGCCTTAAATATTTTTCTTGTTTTTATTGCCCTCTATTTTATTTTAGTGTTTTTTGGATTGGGAATAGCACTTTATCCCTTGCTTAAAGACAATTTTCCAAATAAGGACCCTTTTATTATTGTGAATGAATATCTGTTTTATTGGTTCCTGGCCGATCTTCTTCTTCGCTTCTTTTTTCAGAAATTACCTGTAATGTCGGTAAAACCCTTATTGGTTTTACCCGTCAAAAAAAGAAAGATCGTTCATTATGTATTGGGTAAATCTGTAGTGTCTTTTTTTAATTTTCTTCCTTTATTTACTGTCATTCCTTTTGGGATAATCCTGATAATGGAAGGATATGAATCATCAATGATTCTGAACTGGATGCTGCTGTTGCTTATTGCGACTCAAATGATCAATTTTTTAAATTTTATTATTGAAAGTAAATCTGCCGCAACCGAACTTTCAATGCTTCCAATACTTGTCATTATAGGTGTTTTGTACCTGCTCAATCATTTCGATATACTTACACTTGACCTTTATTTGTCGAATGCCGTGCACTTCGTCAGCTCAAGTCTTGTTTATTTGATAATACCAGTTGGGATACTCGCCCTTTTATATTTTATTAATTTCAGAATGTTGATCAAACAATTATATCTGGATCAAACTTTACAATCAAAAGATGCAGTTGTGAATTCATCAGACTTATCATGGACCGATCGGTTTGGAGGAAGCGCTCCTTTTTTACAACTTGATCTTCGGATGCTCTGGCGAAACAAAAGACCGCGTTCATCCGTTTTCATTGTTCTGATAGGCCTTTTCTACGGTCTTATTTTTTATCCCAATCCAATATACCAGTCGATGCAGGCCATGTATGTATTCGTAGGCATCTTTGTAACCGGTATATTTTTAATCAATTTCGGCCAGTTTATTCCGGCCTGGGATAGCGGATATTACAAATTACTGATGAGTCAAAACATTAAGTATAAAGATTACCTTCAATCAAAATACCTTTTGATGGCCAGTAGCGCTTTTCTTATGTTTGTCTTAAGCATACCCTATGTTTATTTCGGCTGGAAGGTTTTACTCATACATTTTGCAGCTATGATATACAATATTGGCATCAATACTCATGTATTGCTTTATGCCGGTTCCTTTAACAGAAAAAAAATCGACCTGACCCAAAGAGCAGCTTTTAATTATCAGGGCACAGGGGCCGTACAATGGCTTGTTAGCATACCTTTACTCCTTGTGCCTCTGGTCTTGTTTTATCTGCCATATAAGTTTCTCAACTTTGAAAGTGGCATTGCAACACTTTTCGTACTAGGAGTTCTCGGCTTTTTATTTCATGATAAACTGATGAAACTCATAACCAAAAAATATATCGACACCAAATACAGTATGATCAATGCTTTTGATCAGGATAATTAAACTACTATGATAAACGTAACAGATCTAAGCAAAAAATACGGAAAGAAAACCGTACTAAATATCACTTCCCTTGAAATCCCCAAGGGCCAAGCCTTCGGATTGGTCGGCAACAACGGAGCAGGGAAAACAACTTTTTTTAATTTGGTTCTGGATCTTATCCTGCCAACAACTGGAGAGATATTGAACAACGACATACAGGTGAATAAAAGTGAAGACTGGAAACCCTTTACTTCAGCATTTATTGATGAAAGTTTTTTGATAGGTTATTTAACCCCGGAAGAATACTTTGACTTTATTGCCAGACTTCGAGGTGTAAATAAAGTTGACCTTACCGCTTTTCTAGGACAATTTGAAGAATTATTTAACCAGGAAATACTGGGTCAAAAAAAATATCTTAGAGATCTATCAAAAGGAAATCAGAAAAAAGCAGGTATCGTCGCAGCCTTAATAGGACAGCCAGAAGTAGTAGTCCTCGATGAGCCTTTTGCCAATCTTGATCCAACAACTCAGATCAGATTAAAAAAAATTCTTAAAAAAATGAATGAAGAGTCAAACTCAACTTTTTTGATCTCAAGTCATGACCTTGGACATATCACAGAGGTATGCGAGAGAATTGTAGTGCTGCACAAAGGTGAAGTGATCAAGGATCTTAATACATCCGAAGAAACTTTACAAGAATTAGAGCAGTTCTTCGCCACTTAGATGAATTATTTTTATCCATTTTTAGGTGTAAAATTCGATCAGATTTCTAAAAACTTAAGAATTCTTCTAAAACTATCATGAGAATCCTAAGCGCAATCATCTAAAATTTATGATTAATTTGTACTTTTACCCCTTCCCCGTCGTTTATCAAACCATAAAGACAAGCTCAGGCTAAAATTTTGAAAAAAGACATTAAACGTATCATAATTTGCATCGCATCGATAGTATTCGTGATGAGCTGTTCTACAAAAAAAGACAGTTTTATCAATCGAACGAACCACGCAATGTCTACCAAATTCAATGTGCTTTTCAATGGAAATATTGCTTATGAAGAGGCAAAAAATCAACTTGATGCCTCTTACGAAGATAATTTTTGGGAAAGACTTCCTATAGAGCCCTTAAAAATAGAAGAAGATTTTATTCCCTTGCCGGGCCAAAGCGTCAAGGATGATGGTGAAGCTCAAGGTTTTGATAAAGCGGAGGAAAAGGCTGTTAAATCGATTCAAAAACATTCGATGGTGATAGATGGCTTTGAAAAAAATAGTCAGATCGATGAAGCCTATTTACTATTAGGAAAATCAAGGTATTATTTACAAAGATTTATTCCGGCTTTAGAAGCCTTTACCTTTGGAATAGAAAACTATCCTAACTCAGATCGCTACATAGAAACTAAAATATGGAAAGCGAAGGCTCATATTAGGTTGCAAAATGAGAAACTGGCCCTTGAAACACTTAATTTAGTGTTGCGAAACATTGAGCTTAGTGAAGAAGAATTTGAAAAGGCGCATACTGCCAAGGCGATGGCTTATACACAGTTAGACAGCACGCATCTTGTGGTGGATCATTTGAAAAAGGCCACATATTACATGACCGACCCCAACCAAGGTCCAAGAAATTTGTTTATCCTCGGGCAGATCTACAGGGAACAGAAAAAGATCGATTCTTCCAACATGGTTTTTGAATCTTTGAGTTATTTGAAACATATACCCCAAAAATATAAGATTCACGCAGCTATAGAAAGAGCTAAAAATTATTCAGAGGCCGATAGTACCAGCATTATTGCATTTACCCTTCAAGAACTGATAAAGAACAGGGATAACCGAGCGTATTTGGATGAATTGTATTACCAGGCAGGGCTTATCTCACTAAAAAACGAATACTTCGATCAGGCCCGTGGCTTGTTTGAATTATCAGTGATTCACAATACGATTAAACCATATCAAAAAAGTCTTTCATACGAAAGCCTTGGAGATTTTTATTTTGACAAGACCAGTTTTGAAATGGCAGGGGCCTATTACGACAGTGTATTGCAGATTCCAGTAGATCAGAATACAAAACGCATCAGAAGGTTAATTCGAAAAAGGGAAAGTCTTAACGACGTGATCTACTATGAGAACATTGCGAGGAAAAGCGACAGTATCCTTAGCTTGGTAGGTATGTCGGAAGGTGAAAGAGATCTTTATTTTAAGGGGTATATTGAAAAACTCAAGATCCAATACGAAGCTGAGAAGATGCTCAATGAACAATCCAATGCGAATATGGGACTGGGAGATATGGCATTGAACAACACCAACTATGACGACGGAGGTAAATTTTATTTTTATAATGCTCAGGTTGTTGGACTCGGTAAACAGCAATTCAAAAATAAATATGGCAACATTCCTTTAGGAAATTTCTGGCTAATCGGTGAAAATGTCGGGTTAAATTCTGATGTTGTTGTTGTAAATGAAACTAAAGTGGAACTTGACACAAGTCTTCTCTTTAATACAGCCTATTATATAGATCAGATTCCAAAAAGTGAAAAGATCTTAGACAGCATACATAGTGCACGGAATGATGCGTATTACAACCTTGGATTGATCTACAAGGAACAGTTCCGGGAATATGAAATCGCCGCTGTGGATTTTGAACGATTTCTCGAAAATGACCCTAAAGAGAAGCTGATTTTACCCGTAAAATATCATTTATATAAAACCTATGGTTTTTTTAACACAGATAAGAGCAATAAATACCGTGATGAAATCGTTACTAATTATCCGGATTCTCGTTATGCTGAGTTGATCAAAAACCCTTATAACGTTTTGGATGACATTAATGACGATAATAGCCCGGAATATATGTACCGAACCGCCTTCGTTTGCTATGAAGAAGAGGATTTTGAATATTCCCTAAGAACTGTAAATGAAGGGCTTGATCTCTTCAAAGGCCTTGAAATTGAAGCAAAATTCGAATTGCTAAAGGCTTATCTCCTTTATAAGACAAAAGGAGAAGAGGTGTTTAGGGAAAAATTGAATGAAATTATATTGAATTATCCCAATACCGAGGAAGGTGATCATGCAGAAGAGGCACTTGATAAATTATCAGGAATGAAAGAAGAAACACAACAAAATTAAAACTATATTAGTATGTTCAACGAAAAAAAAGAAAGTCCGAATCCAGTTGGAGAACGTAACATTGTCGCTAAAAACACTTCCCTTGTAGGTGATATAAAATCAGATGGAGATTTTAGAGTAGATGGAAAAATTGAAGGCACTATTAAAACCAGCGGCCGGGTTGTTATTGGTAAAGAAGGGTTTGTTTCAGGAACCATCGAATGCACCAATGCTGATGTTGAAGGTTCTTTTTCCGGAAAACTTATCGTAGACCAGGTTCTTTGCTTAAAAAGCACTGCAGATATTAGCGGAGACGTTGTAATGGGTAAATTATCCGTAGAGCCGGGAGCAGCATTCAATGCTACCTGCGCCATGAAAGGTTCTGTCAAAGTGATGAAAAATGACTCAGAAAAAACCAAAAAAACGGCTTAACAAATACATTGCTCTTACAGGTATAGGCCTGCAAATGGGAATCACTATTTATCTGGCTGCCTATCTGGGCAAATGGCTCGACGCTAAATATACCGAGAACAATACCTATACTATTGTATTGACTTTGCTTGGAATTGCCTTATCTTTTTACAGCCTTTTAAGACAAATAAAAAATCTGGATAATTAACTGAGCATGAGTTCGTTTTCAAAATTTGCATTCTTGCTCATAGTGGTTCTGCTTATCGTTTTTGGGATCCATATTTTCATTCTTCATCAACTCGATTTACCTGTTTTTGACAATAGAATCGTAGCAACATATCTTGTAAATTGTGCTTTAGCCATAGGCATATATCTCACACTTTTACTTTTAAAGAAGAAAATGCAAGAGCAATTAGGCTTTCTATATATGGGGGGCAGTTTTATTAAATTCCTCTTCTTTTTTATCTTTTTTTATCCCTACTACAAACTTGATGGAGGGCTTGATTCATATGAATTTGCAGCCTTTTTCGTTCCCTATGTTATCAGTCTCATTTTTGAAACTTTAGGAGTCATTGAAATTCTGAAAAAATAAGATTTTATCTATAATCTATCCAAAAAATATATTACATTTGCACCGATTTTTTAAGCCAAAATAATTTGTTCAAGATGCAAAGTAAGTTTTTAATAAAATTCCTTACAATCACAGTTTTAGTGTTTAGCTTGAACCTTAATGCGCAGCATGAGGAGCATGAAGGAAATGTTGAGGAAAGAGATATAAAAACTGTAATTAAGGAAAGTATTAATCATCACATACTGGATTCCTACGATTTCATATTTTTTAGCGATACAGAGAATAACAAACATTACGGTTTTTCACTTCCTGTAATACTGATTGATGAAGGATTTCACTTATTTTCTTCTGGCAAGTTTCACCATGGTGAAACCGTTGCTGAGAGCAATGGCAAGTATTACAAATTATACCACAACAAAATTTACGGAACGGATGCTGAAGGGTCTTTGAATTTTGACGATCACGACCACCCTACTAATGTTAAGCCTTTGGATTTGTCAATTACCAAGGGTGTTTTTATGATTATGATTACGAGCGTTCTTATGCTATTGTTATTTATAGGACTTGCCAAATCATTTACCAAAGGACCTATAGCCACTGGAGCAGGTCGTTTCTTTGAACCTATAATAGTCTATATTAGAGACGATATTGCCCGACCTAATATTGGAGAGACCAAGTATAAAAAATACATGCCATTTTTACTCACTGTATTCTTCTTTATATGGTTTTTAAACCTTTTTGGATTAACTCCATTGGGCGTAAATGTAACAGGAAATATTGCAGTAACTTTTGCTCTGGCCATCTTGACATTCATAATCACACAATTTTCGGGAAATAAAAACTATTGGAAACACATCTTTTGGATGCCTGGTGTTCCCGTTCCGATGAAGTTTATTTTAGCACCAATAGAGCTTTTGGGAGTATTTATCAAACCTTTTGCCCTGATGATTCGTTTATATGCAAATATGATGGCGGGCCATGTTGTGTTAATGAGTATTATAGGATTAGTGTTTATTTTTCAAAACTGGATAGGAGGAACATTGTCATTGTTTCTTGCATTTTTCCTTTCAATTATTGAATTATTAGTAGCTGCCTTACAGGCTTATATTTTCACCTTGCTATCAGCCTTGTATTTTGGTTTTGCAGTTGAAGAACACGAGCATGATGAGGCACATTAAGTATTGAATGTTTAATTTTTAATTATATATATTATTATGGAGATTCCAACTATAGTAGGAGCAGGTTTAATTGTTATCGGTGTAGGTATCGGTATTG
>CAZQRD010000057.1:0-16464 GCA_964595535.1 uncultured Flavobacteriaceae bacterium
TAAGTCGTTGCCTTTCTTTTAAACCTCTAACATTTATTTGTTAGAGGTTTTTTTTGTTTAAAACTGATCGGGTTAAATCATATAAATATTTACTTGAAAAAAATATCATATTGATTTTGTTTTGTATTAACTTTAAAAGTGTAAAAGTACAATAGCACAGTGTGGTTGTTAAGTAGGGTGATCTCTACTATTTTAAGGTAGTCTTAAATTCGACAATCAAGGTGTTAGATCAATAATTTATAAACTTAAACACACACACAAATGGGATTAATTTCATTTTTAAAAGGAGCTGGAGAAAAAGTATTTGGTAAAAGCGATGAAACTCTAGAAAAGGAAAAAGCAGAAGCTATAGTAAATCATATAAATAAGTATGATCTAAAAGTAAAGGATTTACTTGTTACAGTTGATGGAGAGGTAGTTACATTGAATGGCGAAGTTTCAAGTGTTTTGGAAAGAAACAGAGTAGTGGTAGTTACTGGTAATATTGAAGGGGTTAGTTCTGTCAATGATAATCTTGCTTTAAATATTCCAGAACCAGTCGTTGTAGAGCCAGAAAAACAGTATTATACTGTTGTTAAAGGAGATTACCTGTCTAAAATTTCAAAAAGAGTTTATGGTGATGCCATGAAGTACACTATTATTTTTGAAGCTAATAAACCAATGTTAAAAGATCCTGATAAAATATACCCTGGTCAGGTTTTGGTTATTCCAGCCTTGTAAACAGGCATTATTTATATTTTTTAACAAGGATCACGAAAGTTTTTTTTTGGGAGTGACGGTTAGAATACTTGCCTGATCAAATCATAACTGTTACTTTTGACAGCTTACTAAAATTGATCTTATGCATTATAAATTCGCAATCATTGCTTTTTTAACCATTAGCATTAGCTGTAACTCCAAGGCTCAGGAATTAAGTTTCGAAGAATACAATCCAACTTCCACACTGGTTGTGCCAGAAAATCAGGTTTTAAAAGCCAGATTTCCTTTTATAGATGTTCACGGGCACCAGTATAGAATGCCTGAACAGGATCTTGCTCCTGTTGTTGCTGCTATGGACACTTTGAACATGGGTGTTATGGTCAACTTGAGTGGCAGATCAGGTGAGGAATTGATAAAATCAGTGAATAATATCAAGCAGCATTATCCGAATCGTTTTGTTGTATTTGCTAATATAGATTTTGAAGGAGTCGGTACAGAAGATTGGACTGAAAATACAGTTAAACAATTTGAAACAGATATTAGAAATGGAGCGCGTGGACTAAAAATATATAAAAGTCTTGGAATGCGTCATAAAGATAGTAGTGGTAAAAGACTCTCAATCGATGATAAAAGACTGGATCCTATTTGGGAAAAATGTGGTGAGCTTGGCGTTCCTGTTTTAATCCATGCCGCAGACCCTAAATCTTTTTGGGATGATTTTGACGGTGACAACGAACGCTGGCTCGAGTTAAAAACACATCCCAGAAGGAAAAGAAGTGAGACTGATCCCGCATCGTGGAATCAGATCATCAGTGAACAGCATCATATTTTCAAGAAACATCCGAAAACTATTTTTATCAATGCCCATATGGGATGGTATGCGAATGATCTTGGAAAATTAAGTGAGCTTATGGAGGCAATGCCGAATATGAATGTTGAAATTGGTGCGATCATTGCTGAATTAGGCAGACAACCTAGATTTGCGAAGAAGTTTTTTGAAAAATACCAGGACAGAATTCTTTTCGGGAAAGATAGTTGGAAGCCCGAAGAATTCCCAACCTACTTCAGGGTACTTGAGACGGCAGATGAGTATTTTCCATATCATAAAAAATACCATGCCTTTTGGGCCATGTACGGTCTCGATCTGTCGGATGAAATACTTAAAAAAGTGTATTATAAAAATGCGCTTCGCATAGTTCCCGGATTGGATCGTAGTTTGTTCCCTGAATAGAACAACGTTTTTGTAGTTTTCGAAACAGAAGTTCTCTATTGTTTTAAAATAGTCTTGGTTAGAAGTTTGGAGCCCTCATTGATCTTTAGAAAATACAAACCGGAATTTAATTTTGAAAGATCCAACGCATAATTTGATTTAATGATGTCTCTTTCTTTAAAGATCATTCTTCCTGTAACGTCATAGACGCTAAGGTTCATTTCTTCAAACCCTGGTCGTTGAATATAAAAAACAGATGAAGACGGATTTGGATACAATTTAAAATTGTTCTTTTCAAAGTCATCTGCAGCCAACACCGCAGTGGCGCCAATTGTAAAATTATCGATCGCAGCACCTTCTCCGTTTTCTGCCTGATCTGAGGCAAAAACAAATCTGAAAATAATATTGGGCTCATTCTTTAGATTCTTCAGGTCATAACTATATTCCTTCACAGTGAAATCTGTACCGGTCCACTGCCGTCCAACAGTTATGGGTCTTTGAGGATCAATAAAATTGCTATTGTACCAATTTGGATCCTCAGCACTTCCCAGAATAAGCCAGGTTTCTCCCTTGTCAACAGAGTATTCCATGTACAAAACATCCCAATTCAGCTCGATATCGAAGATCATATCGAATTTTAACATCGGGTTTTCAAGATTACTGAGATCATAACAAGGAGATATCAAATAACTAGTCGTCTCATCAGTATAGTTGCCATTGCCATTGGTTACATAGACCTGGTTAAATTTATTTTTAAACTCATTACTCGTTGCTTCTGACTTTTCCCAAAGCCCATTAGAGTCACCCAAAGTGATTTCAAGCCATTCGTCATCATTGAGATCTCCAAAAGTGTTTATATATTGACCTTCTCCAGCTCTGTTTGACGTAAAAGTAGCAAATAGCTCATTGTTATCATTGAATGCATCGTTTTCAACAGATGCTTCCACAACAAGCTCATGAGGGCCCATGGCAATGTCAGAATTATTTGGTAATTCTATTTGCTGTACTTCGTTGGAAGAGATATTCCCGTCATATGTATATTCGAAAGCGACTCCGTCGACCTGATATTTGATAAGCACAGATTCCAGTAGATTGATTCCATTGTTTTTGATGGTGATTACCGGGGTTATGCCATTACACTGTACTGAGTTATTGGTGTCGATACTTAATAGACTAAGATCGATATTGGCTTTGGCCACTTCAATTGGCGATTGAAAAACACCGCGCCCATATGTACCGGCTGTAATAATCTTGTCTTCTATATTGATCTCAATATCATAAACAGGTACATTAGGAAGTCCCTTATCAAAGACTTCCCATTGATCCATAGTGTCATTAATGTGATACACACTTAAATTTGTTCCTAAAAACAGGTCATTGATCAAACTTTGATTTTGGTGTTTTATCACTAATTTGGAATCATCTGGCAGATTTTTAGAAATATTCTGCCAATTTTCTCCTCCATCAATGGATTTTAAAACACTTCCATTCACCCCGGATATAGTTATATAGATGATATTCTCATTTTGGTGATTAATCTCTATAGAGGATATTAATGATGAAAATGGGGATTCTATTTCCTCAAATGTAATTCCTTTATCAGTACTTTTAAAAAGGTTATTGATGCGTGAAGCATACATCACCTTTTCGTTAGACGGAGCGATACTCAAATTGTTTAGATCACCGCCAAAGACGTCTGAAGAAACGCCTTCCCACTGACTGTTGACCAATTGATAGATTCGAGAATATCCAGCATATAAATTACCTTTTTGATCAGCTTCAAGTGGTGTAATCCAGTTACCTCCGCTGTCTTGATTGTCATCATCAACTTCTTCCTTAGGGGCTTCAGTTACGCTTCCGCCTTGAGTTTCACCTCCATTATAGGTTACATTCAATCTACCTCCATATTGGCTAAAACCGTAATAAATATTTTCATCATTCGGGTCAACCACGCAATCCATTCCATCTCCGCCGTGGTATTCGTGCCAGATACCATTACTGTAAGCAAATCCTCCATTATCCTGAAGACCTCCCACAATATGGGATGCATTACTTTTGGCTGTGGAAATTTTATAGTACTGACTAATGCTTAAATTTTCTGTTAGATCCGTAAAGCTATCGGCGTCATTCGAAGACACATAAATACCGCCGTCAGTTCCGGCAAATAAATTCCCATTGAAATATCTTAAAAAGTGTATATCTGCATGCGTATAAGCTGGGTCAGAAGGGTCCCACCAGCGATTTTTCTGAACAAAACTCTTACCTCCATCGTCTGATCTCCAAATATCAAGAACTCCTACAAAAACTACCTCAGCATTCAAAGGGCTCACCGTCAAGGCCATATCATACCAAGCCTGGGTACTACCTCCAAAAATATCTTCCAGAACTTCTGTTTTGCTGAAACTTAAACCCGAATCAATTGACTTGTACAAGCCCTGAAAAGAATTATCGTCAACATTTGAACTTAACAAATAAACTACTTCCGTATTGGCAGGACTCACATCTATTGCAAAACGACCTGAGGACTCTGGAAGACCGCTACTTACAATTACAAAACTATCGCCCCCGTTTGCGGATCTGTAGAATTTAGAGCGACTTACAGCATAGATCACATCAGGATCACCAGGCATTAATTTAAAATCCACGATATTATTTGCTAATTTCTTCGACCAGTTAAGCCCTGCATCAGTGCTTTTAAAGAATCCTTGATTTGTACTCACCCATAGAATATCTGAATTTTCAGGATGAATATAAATTTCATTTGATATCGCATTAGTTGACGAAAAATCCAAACCCGTTTTCTTCCAGGTCACTCCTTTGTTGGTAGATTTTAACACGCCGACGCTATAAGTATCACGTGCATCATCATCTCCTGTAGCGATATAGATAACATTGGAATTATTTTTATCTATGGCAATGCCCGAAACCCCAATTTGAGGAAGTTTATCTGTAAGAGGAACCCAGTTCAAACCTGCATCCGTTGAACGCCAAAGACCGCCGGCAGGAGCTCCAACATAATAGGTGTTGGGTTCATTGGGATCAATTATAAAAGTATTAACCCGACCCTGACCTTGCTTGACATTTGTTGTATAGGGCCCAATAGACTTCCAGTTGCTTATGGCACTTTTTGACAGGCTGTTCTTCTGTTCCCAGGATTTCCATATCAGTTGTGGAGTGGCCAAAGTTCCGTTTTTTGACAAATGATAACGCCAATGATTTTCCCATCTTTTAAATGGTTTATATCCGCTGCCCTTTTTATTAGGGTCTTTCCCTTTCCAGTAAGCGTTGAATGCATTGTTCATCTGCTCCAATGAATGATCTTGTATCATTTTTTCCTGGTCCATTGAATTCATCCAAGGGGCGGCCTCGTTGAATTGTCCGAGCGCCTTTGAGATAATAAACAAGAAAAAAAGGAAAGTAATCTTTTTCATTCGAGGGGAATTCTAGCAAAATTTTGTCATTCAAATATACCAAAATTTTGTCAGATTGAATTCTAACAACAATCCCCGCAAGCATGATTAAAAGTCAAATAGGGTTGAAGTAAAAATACAGGAAATATGTAAGCTTCTAATTAAGATGATTCTGATCGAATTATTTAACTTTTTTCGGTTGGTCCTTGTTGTCAACAGAATCGGTTTTGGGTTGCTCAAGAATTTCATCAATAAACTTACTGATGTCGCTGTTAAGTTTGTCCTGTGAGTTCATGTTGTTGATTTTCAGGTTCAAAGCCGAAAAAGCATCGATCATATTATTGTTTTCTTTGGCCACTAATTGCTCTGTGATTGATGGAATCGTTGACATATCGGCCAACCTTAAGGTTTCACTATACAACACATTGAGGCGAATTTTTACTTCAGGAATATTTAGTTTATCTACCCGAATTGAATCTCTAAGTTGCTGGGCGAGCACAGATAATTCAACACTGTTTAAAAGTGCTTCGTTCATTGAGATTTCCTGATATTGACTTATGAGATCATCAAATTTCTGATACTCGGGCCATGTCAAGATCAATTCTTTTGATTGTGTGTTTAGTCTCGAGATCGGATTCTCCGATTTAATCACACCACTTTTTACAACGGATACTGTATTTTTTTCATCTGATCTTTCCTCCTTTTTTTTACAGGCCGCAAGTAAAATGAATAGCATAATAAATCCCAAAAACAATTTAGGCATAATAATGGATTTGACGATTCAAAAATAAACAATAATATCAAAGGACATAGCAGGCGATCAATAGTTTTTCTCTTAGAGAACTACTATCTTTGACAGATTATTTTTAAATCACAAAGATGGGTTCTAAAATTCTTATTATTGGCTCAAGCGGACAGATTGGAACAGAATTGGTTTTAAAACTTAGAGAGATTTATGGTAATGAAAATATCGTGGCCTCGGATATCCGAAAGGGAAATTATGAGGTTATGGAGTCAGGACCTTTTGAATTTCTGGATGTGACCAATAAAAATGCTATTGAAGAAGTTCTGCAAAAGCATCAGATCAAGGAGGTTTATTTAATGGTGGCTATACTATCGGTCATTGCAGAGCAAAATCCTCAAATGGCCTGGGACTTAAATATGAGCGCGCTTTTCAATATTATTGATCTGGCAAAGAAAGGGATTATCGATAAAGTTTTTTGGCCAAGTTCCATCGCTGTATTCGGCCCTGATACGCCAAAGAAGAAGACTCCTCAAGACACTATTATCAAGCCTTCAACGGTTTATGGTATCAGTAAATTGGCCGGAGAAAACTGGTGTGCTTATTACAGTAAAAAATATGGTATTGACGTGAGAAGCCTCCGTTATCCGGGATTAATTAGTTATAAAACAGCCCCTGGAGGTGGAACAACTGATTATGCAGTTGAGATTTTCTATGAGGCGATCAGAAGAAAATCATATAATTGTTTTCTTGAAGAAAACACAGTGCTTCCCATGATGTATATGGATGATGCGATCAATGCGACGATAAGTTTAATGCAGGCTCCAAAGATGGATACTTACGTATCATATAATATTGGGGCGTTTAGTTTTTCTCCTAAAGAACTGGCTGTTGCCATAAAGAAGCAGATACCGGAATTTAAGATTAGATACAATCCTGATTCACGTCAGGAAATCGCCGAAACATGGCCGGAAAGCGTAGATGATTCTCAAGCCCGTAAAGATTGGGGTTGGGAGGCCAAAACTGATCTTGAGAAAATGGTTGTTACTATGTTACAGGGGTTACATTATACTATTTAGTTAGTTCTTACTTTTGTTGCGTCTAAATGACTCAAAAGAAAAATATACAATGAGAGAAATCATAGAGAATAGTTTAAAATCAGCGCATAGTTATGTCGCTTATAAAGAAATGGTATTGAAATTGCTTAAGGAAGGAAGATCAACAGGAATCATTCAAAATGATGACTTGTTTCATTATACCAAGTTGAACAATCAAAGGATGAAACGACTCGATAAGCAAACAAGGCTTAATGAAGAAACGCTTACGAGAACTCAAAAGATCAATAAAGAATTTACATGGTTGGTGCTTACAGAGAGTTGGTGTGGTGATGCGGCTCAAACACTTCCTGTGTTCAACAAGTTTGCAGAGGCAAACGAAAAGATAGATCTAAAAGTAGTTTTAAGAGACGAAAACGAGGAGTTGATGAATAAGTTTCTTACTAACGGTAACAAATCCATCCCAAAACTTATTGTTGTTGATAATGCCTCGAAGGAAGTCGTTGGTTCTTGGGGTCCTCGTTCGGTCAAAGCAGCAAAAATGGTTACTGACTATAAAGAAAAATACGGTAAGATTGATGACAAATTGAAAACAGATCTTCAAAATTGGTATAATGATGATAAAGGAACTCACATTGAATTGGAAATGGTCGAACTTATTGATGAGTTGATCGTTTAGTATGTTAGTGTCGTATGAAGCTTTAACACCAGAAGCAAAAGTTATCGTTTACCCTGGAAGCAGAAAGTTTTTCCCGGATGAATTGCCGAAAATTGAACAAAAGCTAAAAGTCTTTTGCGAAAATTTAAGTCAAATTGAAATTTCATTTGAGCTTAAGTACAATAGATTTTTGATTTTCCTTATTTCTGAACAAACCCCTTTAAATCTGGATGCACATAATTCTATTGTAGATTTTATTCAGGAACTGGAACAAAACTTCGAACTAACCCTTCTGGATAAGGTAAATGTTTGTTTTAAGCAAGGGCCATATGTTCAAATGAAAGAAATTCCAGACTTTAAAATATTGATCAAAAATAGAGGGGTATCAAAAAACACGGTGGTCTTTGATCATATGATCAATTCAAAATATGAGTATGAAACTACTTGGGAACTTCCAGCAGGCGAAAGCTGGTTGGCTCATTTCTTCTAAGCCCCTTGTTCTTGATTGAGTTTGGAAGCAAAAGCTTCAGGAGACACTGCTGAAGTGATATCAAAGGCACCACTCCTTGTTCTTCTGAGTGACGAAAGATGTGCTCCGGAATTTAACTTTTCACCAAAATCACTTGCAATTGATCTGATATAAGTACCCTTACTGCATCGAATCTTAAAGTCGATTAAGGGCATTTCAATAGTAGTGATCTCAAAATCTAAAACAGTTACGTCTCTTGAGTCGATTTCTATGTCCTCGCCCTTACGTGCCAATTTATAAAGTCGTATGCCATCTTTTTTAATGGCAGAATACAAAGGTGGTTTTTGTTGTATTGTTCCCTCAAAAGATTTAGCCGTTTCATAGATTTGCTTCTCAGTGATATGTTCGGTAGGGAAGGTTTGATCGATTTCAGTTTCAAGATCAAAGGAAGGAGTTGTCGTTCCAAGAGTTATCGTTCCTGTATATTCTTTAGCCTCTGCTTGATACTCATGAATTTTCTTCGTGAATTTTCCGGTACATATGATCAGCAATCCTGTTGCCAGAGGGTCTAAGGTTCCTGCATGGCCGACTTTGATTTTTTTAAGTTTAAATTTTCTTCGAATGGCCCAGCGAATTTTATTCACCACCTGAAAGGAGGTCCAGTTCAACGGTTTATCAATGATAATAACCTGGCCATTTTTAAAATCGTCAACGTCCATTACATATAAAAATATGAATAACCTATCGCAAGCGTTCCCACAATAAAACAGTATACTGAGAAATAATAGAGCTTACTATTCTTTACTAATGAAATCATCCAGTTACAGGCGAATAAACCGGCGATAAATGCTGCTGCAAAACCAACCAGCATTACACCAAAACTTTCATCACTAAAGTTAATGGTTCCGCCTATAAAATCTTTGACTACTTTCCCAATGATCAGAGGTACAACCATCAAAAATGAAAATCGGGCAGCTCTTGTTCTGTCAACCCCTAAAAGTACGGAGGTCGAAATCGTTGCACCAGAACGTGAAATACCAGGAAGCATGGCAATAGCTTGAGAAACACCTATTATAAAAGCATTTCCATAAGACACATTTTTATTGGTTATTTTAGCTTTATCCGCTAAAAAGAGTAGTAATCCAGTAATCAATAGCATAAACCCAACCAGAAGTACATTGCCGTTAAAAAATGCTTCAAGTTCGTTTTCGAATAACAAACCAATGACCGTCGCCGGAATCATTGAGATTATAATTTTAACAGAGAATTCAAACTCTTCATTCTTTTTAAATTGAAAAAGTCCTTTAATGATTTCGATCACTTCTTTTCTAAAGATCACGAGTGTACTTAATGCAGTTGCAAAATGTAATATAACAGTAAAAGTGAGACTTTCTTGTGGCAAAGATTGGTCTCCAAACAATACTTTTGCTAATTCTAGATGGCCACTTGATGAAACAGGTAAAAATTCGGTAAGACCTTGAACAATACCAAGGATGATGGCTTCTAAATAACTCATATTTTCAGGGTATCAATAAGAGATGTTCATTCTTAGTTGCTTTATTTACCAGGATTTGCCATTATGGCGTAAATTTCGATTGCAAGACCTATCAGAACGACGGTCGGCGCCAGTCTGATTCTTTGAAAATTATAGATGTCTTCATTGAATACATTTGGATCGTCACTTCCACCTCCAATCATAAGAGCGAAACCGATTAAGATAACTACAGCACCAACGATCATAATCGTATAATTTTTCTTCCCAAACAGGAATTCACCCTCAATTTTGCCTTTATTTTTAGTAGTCTTCGCCATATTAAAAATATAATTCGTCCGTTCTTAAATTCAAAAACCTTTGGGTTGCCAAAAAGGTACTCGCCCAGGTGATCAGGATACCCATTCCAAAAATAATTCCAAGCAAACTTGCCATTTCTACCCTATTATCGATAATTCCAAATTCGGGAAAGGTCTTGTTCATATAATATAAAAGAATGGCTAATTCAACTATGGCAAGAATTGCTCCAATAATTCCGAGTTTTACACTGTTCCAAATAAATGGTTTTCGTATAAATCGTTTTGTGGCACCCACCATTTGCATCGTTTTTATGGTAAACCGCTTCGAATAAACCGATAATCTAATTGAACTGCTGATCAATACCACTACGACTAAGGTTGCCAATCCGCAGAAAATCAGGATAAACAGACTGATTCTTCTAACATTTTTTGTAAGCAGATCAATCAAGGGTTTGTCATAAGAAACAGATGAAACAAATTGATTGTTTTTGTATATTGATTCGATTTCTTCCATTTTTTCAGGTGATACAAAATCGGCCTTTACATAAATGTCAATGGAGTTCTCAAGTGGATTATAGCCCAGAAAATCCATAAAATCCTCCCCGTTTTCTTTCTTGTAGATCTCCGCAGCTTCTTCTTTCGATATGAATTTGGTGCTTTTGGTAAACTCCTGTTCATCAATGGATACTTGCAGATTCAATATTTGATCTCGCTTGATATCGTTTTTTAGATATAGTGTGATCGCCGCACTTTCTTTAAAGAAATTAGATACTTTTTTTGTATTTAAAACAAGAAGCCCTAAAACACCTATTAAGAACAGCACCAAAGAAATACTGATAACTACAGAAATATAAGAAGATCGAAGTCTTCTTTTCTGGTATTTTTCAAAGGATTTACTCATAAATTTTCAAAAGATTTTGAGAATGGCAAGGTAATTATTTCTGTATAAAAGACAAATAAAAATTATCTGCAAATTCTTTATTTTTCACCCTCTTGACAAAGCTCTATCAATACCCCATTACTGCTCTTGGGATGAAGAAATGCAATGAGTTTATTATCCGCACCTCTTTTCGGGAATTCATTAATCATAGTGAACCCTTCTTTTTTTAGTCTTTTGATTTCCTCATAGATGTTTTCTACCTCAAAGGCTATGTGATGAATGCCTTCCCCTTTTTTATCGATAAACTTTGAAATTGTACTTTCTTTTGTCATTCCTTCCAGCAACTCTATCTTATTAGGCCCGATTTGGAAAAACGAAGTTGTCACGCCCTCACTTTTCACTACTTCCATTTTGTAAGGTTCTTCGCCAAGTAAACTTGAAAAAAGCTTATTGGAAGTTTCCATGTTTTTGACTGCAATTCCGATATGTTCAATTTTTTTCATCTAGAGGGAGCTTTTGGCTCAAAAATAAAGAATTTATACTTATTCATTTTTGAAGCTACATTAAACTGAATAATACTATTTTTGTAGTCATGGAAACAAACAGACAGAAAAAAATTGCAGGGGTCATCCAAAAGGATTTAGTTGATATCCTGCAGGGAGCTGCGAGGGACGGAATGAAGGGAGTTGTTATTTCGGTAACTAAAGTACACGTAACTACAGATTTAGGTCAAGCGAAAGCTCATTTGAGTATTTTTCCTTCGGATAAAAAGGATGAGATCATGGAAGGGATTAAAGCCAATACTGTGATGATTAGACATGCCTTGGCAATAAGAACGAAAAATCAACTGAGAAGAATGCCTGAGTTACAATTTTTCGTTGACGATTCACTGGATTATATTGAAGATATCGATAAGGCATTAAGAGGAGAAGATGATCCTATCAAAAATGCCCATAAATCTACTCAAAAGAAAAACGGAAAGGGTTGAATTTTCCGCTGTACATAGCAAGACGATATTTACGTGCAAAGAGCAGTAATAATGCGATAAATATCATTACCCTTATCGCGACATTAGGCGTAATCGTAAGTACCATTGCCTTATTCATTGTATTATCAGTATTTTCCGGACTTAAGGATTTTAGCCTTAGTTTTATTCGGACGGCCGATCCTGATCTAAAGGTCACCTCGGTTCAGGGTAAATCCTTTCTCTTTGATAAAAATATCGAAAAGGCCTTGGTCATTGATAAAATCCAGGCGTATACAAAAGTGATTGAGGAAAGGGTCTTCCTGAGTTATGGGGAAAAATCACACGTCGCCAGTATTAAGGGAGTTGATTCAAATTATTTAAACGTAAATCGTTTGGATACAGCCGTTTATTTTGGGAACTGGGTAAATTATGATGCGAAATATACTGTTGTGGTTGGAAGTGCCATATCAACCGCTCTGTCTATAGGTTCCTATGATTTTTTAGAATCATTAAAGATTTATGTTCCCAGACCAGGTAAGGGGTATATTACGAATCCAAAAACAGCCTTTACGCAGGTAGGTGCTCAAACTATAGGCATTTATCGTCTTACTGACGACATTGATAAGAAATTCGTATTCAGTAATTTAAGTCTTGCCCAAGACCTCCTGACTTATGAACCCAATCAAATTACCGCTGTAGAGATAAAGATAGCTCCAGGCGCATCAGTGAATGAAGTTCAGAATGATTTAAAAGGGAGTTTAGGAAAAGATTTTGAAGTAAGAACCAGACAGCAACTTAATTCTGTTTTTTACAAGATGCTAAATACTGAAAATCTGGTTTCCTATCTTGTCTTTACTTTGATATTGGTTATCGCTTTGTTCAATGTTATTGGTGCCATAGTGATGATGATTATTGATAAAAGAGAAAATCTCAAAACACTTTTTCACCTTGGATCATCTGTTCGGGAAATTCGTAAAATATTTGTGTTTCAGGGGTTTTTACTTACCCTATTTGGTCTAGGTATTGGACTAATTCTTGCCATTCCCTTTGTCCTTTTGCAAAAGAAATATGGATTTATAATGATCACCCAGTCACTTGCTTATCCAGTGGAATTCAAATTGGTAAATGTTATGGTTGTGACGCTGACTATAATTGTTTTGGGCTATCTGGCTGCCAAAATTGCAAGTGCCAGGATTTCAAAAAAACTGGTTGAATAAGGAGATTTGGCTTTTTTAAGGATTGAAAGCTTTACTTAAGTCAGGCTTTGACTTAAATAAGACCTTGAAGAATCTAACTATTCATTTCCAAATTTCTCCAAAACCTCTTCAAAAACTTCAAATACTTCTTCTTTAGTATTGCCGGTTACCATTCGAAGTCTGTATTCCTTAAAATGAGGAATTCCTTTAAAGTAATTGGTGTAATGACGACGCGTTTCGTATAGACCCGCATGATCACCGTTCCAAGCGATGGCCATTTCCAAGTGCCTTTTCGCGGTTCTAACCCTTTGTACAATGTCAGGAGAGGGTAAATATTCTCCGGTTTTGAAATAGTGCTTCACCTCATTAAAAAACCAAGGGTTACCGATACTTGCTCTGCCGATCATCGCGCCATCCAAGCCATATTGATCTCTCATAAGAGCTGCTTTTTCAGGAGAATTTATATCGCCATTCCCAAAAACAGGAATATGCATTCTGGGATTGTTCTTAACATTGGCGATTGGTTCCCAAACAGCCTCTCCTTTGTACATTTGGGCTCTTGTTCTTCCGTGGATGGCGATTGCCTGTATACCTACATCCTGAAGTCTTTCCGCTACTTCATGAATGTAAATGGAATCATGGTCCCAGCCTAATCTGGTTTTTACGGTTACCGGAAGTTTGGTATGTTTTACCATGGCTCTGCTCAATTTGACCATGAGTGGAATATCCTTAAGAATACCGGCCCCAGCACCTTTGCTTACTACTTTTTTCACAGGACATCCAAAATTGATATCAATAAAATCGGGTTTGGATCTTTCAACAATCTCAACTGTTTTTAACATAGAATCAAGATTTGCACCAAATATCTGGATCCCCACAGGTCGTTCCTTGTCATAGATATCAAGTTTTTGAACACTTTTCGCAGCATCTCTGATCAATCCTTCCGATGAAATAAACTCTGTATACACCACGTCAGCACCATTCTCTTTGCAGAGTGCCCTGAATGGGGGATCACTTACATCTTCCATGGGAGCTAGTAAAAGTGGAAATTCTCCGAGTTCTATGTCACCAATTTTTGCCAAATCTAAATTTTAGGCTGCAAAATTACATATTTTTTTAATGATTCTTTGAATGGACAGCCAATTCCTAGCCATGGAAATTATGTAATTGTTTTTCATCTTTTTTTTCTAAATAACGTATTTTTGAAATCAGAAATAAACTAAGCCATGAAATCTAGATTTTTTTCACTTATTATTTTTGTAGCTATCCTAGCTTGTAAATCATCTCATAACAAACATACGTATGATGGTAAATCTGGTGCCACTAAAATGGTCAACACAGTACATTATCCAAAGGAGAAGCATTTAAAAAACATACAGCAACTCACTTTTGGAGGAGATAACGCTGAAGCATATTGGAGTTTTGATAATTCAAAATTAGTTTTTCAAGCCAACAACAAGGCATGGGGATTGAATTGTGATCAAATTTTTATTATGGATGCTTCTAAACCCTTAGATAGTTTAGAAGTTCCTCAATTAATAAGTACCGGGGAAGGAAGAACAACGTGTAGTTATTTTCTGCCAGATGATAAAACTATTGTGTATTCATCAACACATTTAACGAGTAAAGACTGTCCTCTGGTGCCCAAAAAGGAAGATTACGGCAATAAATATATTTGGCCTGTTTATGATGGTTACGATATTTTTATAGCCGACACTAAGGGGAATCAGTTGAAACAATTAACCTTTGGGGAAGGCTACGATGCTGAACCCACAGTTTCACCAAAGGGTGATAAAATTGTATTTACTTCAACAAGAACAGGTGATTTGGAATTATTTACAATGAATATAGATGGAAGTGATGTGAGGCAAGTTACCAATGAATTAGGATACGATGGAGGAGCATTCTTTTCACCAGATGGAAATAAGTTAATTTTCCGTTCTTCACGGCCAAAAACTGAAACCGAAATTAAAGAATACAAAGATTTATTAGCCGTTGGTTTGGTACAACCAACCCATATGGAATTATATGTTTGCAATACAGACGGCAGTGAATTAGCTAAGATAACTGATTTAGGAAGTGCAAACTGGGCGCCATTTTTTCACCCTTCTGGGAAAAAGGTGATATTTTCAAGCAATCATGTTTCCAAAAGAAGCTTCAATCTGTTTATGATTAATCTGGATGGAACGGGATTAGAACAAATAACCTATGACAAAGTTTTTGATGCTTTCCCAATGTTTTCTCCAGATGGAAAAAAAATTGTATTTTCTTCGAACAGGAATAATTATGGAACCCATGATACAAATCTATTTGTAGCAGATTGGGTTGACTAAAATATAGAAAACATGAAAAAAACATATAACTGGGCCATTTTAGGTTGCGGAAAAATCGCTCGAAAGTTTGTAGAAGACCTTAAATTACTTGAGAATGCAAAGCTTTATGCTGCCTCTTCCAGAAGTTTAGATAACGCCCAGGCATTTGCGAGTGATTTTGGCTTTGAAAAAGCCTATGGCTCTTATGATGAGATGGTGCAAGACCCTGAAGTGGATATCGTATATATAGCGACTCCTCATGCCATGCATTTAGCTCATAGTACCTTGTGTCTTGATCATAAAAAAGCGGTTTTATGCGAAAAAGCCTTTGCTATGAATACGAAAGAGGTAGATCAAATGATCAAGGCTTCTAAAGACAATAACACGTTTCTTATGGAGGCGTTTTGGACCATATTTTCAGCTAAATTCATAAAAGTACTGGAACTGTCTAAAGAAAAAGAGCTGGGTCAACTCCGATTTGTGAAATCGGATTTTATGTTCAAAGCTGATTTTGATCCAGACAAAAGATTGTATAATATTGATTTAGGCGCAGGTTCGCTGTTAGATATAGGTATTTATCCAATATTCAGGTCTTTGATGATATTGGGAAAACCAACTTCCATAAAAACTATGGCCAATATCCGTTCGACTGGAGTGGAAGAAAGTATAATCATGCTTTTTGGATACGAAAATGGAGCTATGGCAGTTCTTACTTCAAGTTTTGAAAGCTCCTGTAAGAATGAAACAGAACTTTGTTTTGAGCATGGTTTTATTAAATTTGTAAGAGAACCTGAATTCCCTATTCTAATCGAAAGGAATGGTATTCAAGAAGAAATTCATTTTGAACAACCTAAAGGAATGGGTTATGAATTAGAAGCGATTCACGTGATGGAATGCCTTGATCAAGGATTTATTGAAAGTCCTGTTTTACCTTTATCAACAAGCAGGGAGTTAATGAGAATCATGGATGCCGTCAGGAAGGACGCAGGCATCGTATTTCCACGGCATGATTAAACCTTAAAATTAGGTTTTGCCAATCAACTAATTGGTTATATTTGCGCAATTATTGAAGATA
>CAZQRD010000058.1:0-16402 GCA_964595535.1 uncultured Flavobacteriaceae bacterium
TTGGGCAAAACCACTAATAAGTAACAAAACTATAAATTTAAAAAAGAAGCAAAACCAATGAATTCATCTCCTAAGAATACTAAAATAATTGGAATCGATCTAGGTGGTACAAAAGTCTGCGTTGGTCTTTTTGAAAACAAGAAGTTGATTGATAAAAAATATAGATTAATACCGTCAAACAACGATAACCCGGAGGATCTTATTCATCTTATAATAGAATTAGTATCGCAATTGATTGACGATTCAGTTATAGGTATTGGTATGGGTGTACCTAGTTTGGTAAACAGGGAAAAGGGAATAGTATATCAAGTTCAAAATATTCCTTCATGGGAAAAAGTACATCTTGCAGACATATTAAAGGATACGTTTAAAATACCTGTTTATTTAGATAATGATGCTAATTGTTTTGCAATAGGGGAATACAAATTTGGAGCTGGACAAAATTGCGATAATTTTGTTGGAATCACCCTTGGTACAGGAATGGGAGCCGGTATTATTACTAATAAGCATTTGTTGAAAGATGCAAATTGCGGCTCTGGCGAATTTGGATCAATTCCATATCTTGATGGTATTTATGAAGATTATTGCAGTGGTAAATTCTTTAAAACACATTATAACGAAACCGGCGAAAATTTGCTCAGTCAAGCAAAAGAAGGAAATAAAACAGCTATTCAAGCTTTTCATCAATTTGGTAAGCATTTGGGAAACGCGATTAAAACTATCATGCTATCTGTTGACCCAAAAGAAATTATCATTGGAGGTTCGGTTTCAAGTTCAAAAGAGTTTTTTATAGACTCATTGATGAAAACAGTTGAAGATTTTCCTTATCCTAATTCGGTTAAAAATTTAAAAATTAAATTTTCAAATACAAAAAATATTGCAATTTTGGGGGCTGCTTCCTTAATATATGACAGGACAGGAGAATAAAAAATAAAGAAATATGGTTAAAAATTCTAATGATTCAGTAATAGGCGTTTCATTGAGTGGGAAAACCTTATTAACGGGTAAGGTTGAAAACAATGAGCTTGTTGATATAAATAATCAACAAATAAATAATAACGGAACAGAAGAAGAAATTCTTTCAGAGCTAATTAATGCCATTTCCGAAGTATTTGATACTAACGTTGCCGGAATCGGTATTGGTGTTCCCAGTCTAGTAGATGTTAGTAAGGGAATTGTTTACAAAGTTCAAAAAATTCCTGCCTGGCGAGAAGTTCACTTAAAGGATATTCTTGAAGGTCATTTTGGTGTAAAAGTTTATGTGAATAATGATGCCAATTGTTTCGCTATCGGTGAAAAATATTTTGGTCAGGCAAAAAAAATAGAAAATGTTGTAGGATTAATTTTGGAATCTGGAGTTGGGGCAGGAATCATTTTTAAGGGACATCTCTATTCTGGAACGAACTGCGGAGCTGGAGAAATAGGTTCTTTGCCGTATAAGGATCATGATTTTGAATATTATTGCTCAGAAGGATATTTTGATGAAAAGTATGGAATGAAATTTGATTTACTTTATAAACGTGTTCTAAAAAATGATAAAATTGCATTGGCGGTTTTTGAACAGTATGGATATGATTTAGGAAATCTTATAAAAACAATATTGTACACCTTGGATCCGGAGATGATTGTTTTGGGAGGGAAAATATCAAAAGCGTTTCCATATTTTGAAAAAATGATGTTTAATAGAGTCAACTCTTTTCTTTACAAACATAGCTTAAAAGATCTAAAAATAGTGCAATCTCAACAATCTGGAATATCGATTTTAGGTGCTGCAGCACTTTTTTATGATGCCCAAAATTTAACATTAATAAAATAAGCAAATCACACTAATATTTTTTGGTGTTTTCTAGGAAGCATGATTCATTTATTTTTTGCTAACAGGGATGATTTCAAAATTATCAGTTTTGTTAATCTGATGCAAAACTTCAAGAATAAAAGGAGGAGGTGTTGTAAGTTTGCGTTTTTCAAGGTCCATCCAGGCGCCAAAAATTTCTATCTGGGCTGAGAGCTTTCCGTCTCCTCTATACATATTGTGAAGAAACTTGAAACGTTCACCCTTTTCAGACGCACCTAGTAATAAGACTTCCACTGTGATGTCTTCTCCCATTGAGATTTCTTTAAAAAAATTCGTTTTTTCCTGAAATAAAATAGGACCGATATGTAGTGCGTTGAACTCCTTTATCGAGAGTCCGTATTTATTGAATAAACGAACTCTTGATTCAGCAGCGTAATCGTTATAAACGCTATGGCGCATATGATTGTTTGGGTCAAAATCTGCCCAGCGTGTTGGAAAAGAAATCTTAAAACTCATCTTATAGTATGATTAAGACAAGAGTGTGGCAATTCTTTTTACAGCTTCTTTCAGCTCTTCCTGAGAAGCAGCATAACTGATTCGGATACAGTCTGGAGCTCCAAATGCTTCACCTGTAACTGTTGCAACATTTGCCTTTTCAAGTAAAAGCAAGGCAAAATCTGAAGCATTTTCAACTTTGGTACCTTGGATAGTTTTGCCAAAATAATAGGAAACATCAGGAAAAACATAAAAGGCTCCTTGTGCAACGTTAGTTTTTATTCCCTCTATTTTACTCAATAGCCCAATAATCAAATCTCTTCGAATCTTGAATTCATCTACCATGTACTGGATTCTTGAAACCGGCTCGTCCAGTGCCGTTATGGTCGCCCTCTGTGCGATGCAATTTGCTCCAGAGGTAATTTGTCCTTGTATCTTATTACATGCTTTTGCGATCCATTCTGGAGCACCGATGTATCCGATTCTCCATCCGGTCATGGCAAAAGCCTTGGCAACACCATTCACTGTAATGGTTCTGTCATACATGCTTTCTATGGCGGCAAAACTAAAGTTAGGCGTTCCATAATTGATGTGTTCATAGATCTCATCAGAAAGTATATAAATCTGAGGATGCTTGTCCAATACCTTGGCAAGGGCTCTGTATTCTTCTTCAGTATACACCGTTCCACTTGGATTGTTAGGTGAGTTAAAGAAGATCATCTTTGTTTTTGGAGTAATAGCCGCTTCCAGTTGTTCAGGTGTAATTTTAAAGTCGGTCTCAATACTTGAAGGTATTTCAACATAAGTGGCTTCCGCCAAAATACTTATGGCCGAATAGCTCACCCAATAAGGAGCGGGAAGAATTACTTCATCTCCCGGGTTTAAAAGTACCATAGCCACATTGGCGATTGACTGCTTTGCTCCAGTAGAAACCACCACTTGATTGATAGTATAATCAAGGTTGTTGTCTCTTTTAAACTTTCTGCAAATTGCTTGTCTCAGATCAGCATATCCGTTTACCGGGCTGTATGAATTGTAATTGTCTTTGACGGCTTGAATCGCGGCGTCTTTTATATATTCTGGAGTATTAAAATCCGGCTCTCCCAGACTTAAACTGATAATATCCTTTCCTTGTTCCTTTAATTCCCTTCCCATGGCTGCCATTGCCAAAGTTTGTGATACGGGTAAACTTTTAATTCGGTCTGATAATGGTTGTGACATTGTAATATTCTAATAGTTATGATTTACGCAATTTCAGGGTGTTTGCCCAGTTTATCAAGTTGTTTGAAATGATCGATAAAGGCACCGATCATCGTTCGGTATTCATTATAAGGCAAATTGAATTCCTTAGTTGTATTTCTTACAATCTCAGAGATTTTTCTATAATGGATATGAGAAATATGCGGAAAAATATGGTGTTCCACCTGATGATTCAACCCTCCTGTGAAAAAATTCACAACTTTGTTATTTATGGCAAAATTCGAAGTGGTGTACAATTGATGAATGGCCCAGGTATGCTGCATTACTCCTTCTTCATTAGGCTGGGGCATCTCAGTATTCGGCATCACATGTGCCAGTTGAAATACCACGCTTAAGATCATTCCTGCCGTATAATGCATGATAAAAAATCCGATCAAAACCTGCCACCAGGGAATGTCCATTACCATCATGGGTAAAACAAGCCACATAGCGTAGTATAAAACTTTGGTCACAACCAAAACTGACCATTCTTTTACCGGATTCGGAAATTTACCATAAGACAACTTTCGCTTTAAATAATTGTGCATTTGTTTAATATCAGTGGTAATTGCCCAATTAATGGTTAATAAGCCATAGAGGAATATTGAATAGTATTTTTGAAATTTGTGAATCTGTAACCACTTGGAATGCTTCGAAAAACGAATGATCCTTCCGGCATCTATATCTTCATCCAGCCCTTGAATATTGGTATAGGTATGGTGAAGTACATTGTGTTGTACCTTCCAGTTATAAACGTTACCGGCCAGAATATAAATACTGCCTCCCATAAGGCTATTGACCCATTTTTTACTTGAAAAAGATTCATGGTTGGCGTCGTGCATTACGTTCATTCCAACTCCAGCCATTCCGATCCCGATAGTAATGGTCATCAAAATCATTGCCCAAACTGGTAATTTAATCGTTAGTAAAATCACTAACGGAGCGATAAAAATAGCAAACATGATTACCGCTTTAATATAAAGTTTCCAATTGCCGGTTTTATCTAGATCATTCTCTTTGAAGTAGTTATTCACCCTCTTGTTGAGCGTTTTGATGAAATTACTCTTATCTCTTGTAACAAATTTTACCCCTTGCATATATATTCTTTTATTTTTTGTTAAAGTAACAAAATTCAATTTGCAAAGTTAATTGTTTTTTGGCAGATTTTTGTTAAAATAAAGCCATATTCTTAGCAAAAAATTAAGGTGTGTATCTTATCATTGAGAATGTTTCAATGAACTTGTTACTGACCTGTTTTTTCAAAAAAGATTAATTGTATTTTTGATAAAAATTTAGAATGGATTTGATCTTCCAAAATTTTCCTGAACTCACCAAGGTGCAATTGGAGCAGTTTTCAAAACTAGAAGGTTTGTATAAAGACTGGAATGCGAGAATTAATGTCATTTCAAGAAAGGATATAGATGCGTTGTATACCAAGCACGTATTACACTCCTTAGGTATAGCGAAAGTTCAAACTTTTTTACCTTTGTCAAAGGTGCTGGATGTTGGTACTGGAGGTGGTTTCCCTGGAATTCCATTGGCCATTATGTTTCCTGAAACTCAATTTGTATTGGTCGATTCTATCGGTAAAAAAATTAAGGTTGTAGAGGCAGTTGTAGAGGCACTAGGCTTGCAAAATGTGATAGCAATTCACGGCAGAGCCGAAAAGGTGGAAGGTGAATTTGATTTTATTGTAAGCAGGGCGGTAACTCAAATGGACGATTTCGTTAAATGGGTAAGAAAAAAAATCAGAAGGAAAAACCGCCACGAATTAAAGAATGGTATCCTCTATCTAAAAGGGGGAGACCTTCAAGAAGAGCTCAAGAATTTTCCAAGTGCCAAAGTGTTCAGTTTAACTGATTATTTTGATGACTCATTCTTTGAAACCAAAAAGCTAGTTCACATTCCTATAAAGTACAGGCTTTAATGGCTTTTAGACCATCCTGTAAGGCCTGCTGAGACAATGAATTTCATCAGATCACTCGAATTAACGTCCAGTTTTCTTATATGCGTTCGAGGTGCGATAAACAACTCGCCTGAAAAGTTATAGGAATGAGGAAAGTATACGGCAACCTTGCCTTCTGCCTGAATGATGTCGAGATTCTCTTCGGTAATGAACCCTAATTTTTCTAAATCTGAATTTAGATTTACTTTGACCAATACCGGTTGATTGAATTTTTTTTCTTTCCCTACAAAAGCAGTGAAAAGGTCATTAAAGGCAGAGTAAATAAAGTTGAGCAGCGGAACTTTGTCAATTATTTTTTGAAACACTTTTTTAAGGGGTTGGGCAATGATGGTTCGTCCGATAAAACCGATAAAGATCAAAAAGATCAGTAGTGACAGTAACCCAAGTCCCGGGATCTGCACATCAAAGAACCTTGCGAGTAACTTTTGAGACAGTCCGTCAATTAAGTTAAAAGCCCCGTAGATGATATAAGCCGTAATTCCTAATGGAGCAATGTAAAGGAGTCCTTGAAGCAGATAGTTAATCAATTTTTTCATAAATCATATATTTAAATGAACTGGTTTCTTTTGCTTATCAAATTACAAAGATTTTGCTTGAGAACATGAATGTAAAAAAAGATTTATCAGACTCTGAGTAGGGATTTTTTAAACTCAATAAATTTAAAATATAATACTTATGATAGGTAATTTTTTAAAATAGTTGATTTTCTTCCTTAAATTAGCCTGAATATTGTAACATTCACAATTTAGACCTTAGTGATTTATGGACAAGGAACTTTCTTCAATACATTACGACCAATACCTGCAGCTGCAAAAAATTCTTGATGCTCAAAATTTAAGAAGTGTTGGGTTCAAAAAGCCAGCGCATGATGAAATGCTTTTTATAATTGTGCATCAGGTATATGAGCTATGGTTTAAAGAGATACTCCATGATTTGGGTTCAGTAATGGAATTTTTCAGTGAAGGAACAATAGTTGAATCTCAAATAGGGGTCGCTATTTCTAGGCTCGATAGAATTGTTAAAATTCAAAAAATACTTGTTGATCAGGTTGATATTATTGAAACCATGACTCCTCTTGATTTTCTTGATTTTAGAAACTACCTGCTACCGGCCTCCGGATTTCAAAGCTTTCAGTTCAGACAGTTGGAAGTTTCTTTAGGATTAAAAAGAGAACGAAGGGTTTCGTATACACAGTGTTCTTATTCGGGTGTTTTCTCTGATAAGGAGCAAAAGATACTCGAAGCCCTTGAAAAAGGTGATTCTATGTTTGATCTGGTAGAAAAATGGCTGGAAAGAATACCTTTCTTGCAGTTTGAAACATTTGATTTTGTAAAAGAGTACAAAAAATCGGTGGGTTTAATGCTGAGCAGGGAAGAACAGGCTATAGAACAGGCTGATTATATTTCGAATCAGGAAAAGCAGCTCAGAATCAATATGATGGGAGAGACCAAGACTTACTTCAACTCCATTTTTGATGAAGAAATTCATAAGGAAAAACTAAATGAAGGCGCATTAAGGCTTTCTTATAAGGCTACCATTAGCGCTTTACTAATCAACCTTTACAGGGATGAACCTTTATTGCGACAGCCATTTATGTTTCTTCAGAAGCTTATTGATATGGATGAGCTCCTGACCACCTGGCGTAACAGACATGCGCAGATGGTACTGCGCACTCTTGGAAGGAAAATAGGAACCGGAGGCTCTTCAGGCTACGACTATTTAAAGACCACAGCAGATAAACACAGGGTTTTTTACGACTTGCATAATATTTCAACGCTCCTTATACCTAGGTCATTTTTACCGGAGCTACCAAAGGAGTTAAAGGAAAAGTTGGATTTTAATTTTTCAAAAAACCAATCATAAGACCCTCGTATGATCCTTAGTTTAACCTTAGATAATCAATGCTTTGATTTTGACACGAACCTGGCCAAAGACATATCCATACCCCTTCAGTTTAATGGCAAACAACCCAGTGCCTATAATGTCAATAGAGCCGAATCCATTGCCTATGAAGCAGACGGATTTATTGGAGACACACGCAAAGGAGGAGCTTGTAATTTTGAACAATTAACCTTGGTGCCCCATTGTAACGGAACACATACAGAATGTATTGGTCATATTACTGATCAAAGATTCTCTGTGCAGGAACAACTCATTGACTCTTTGATTCCATGCACTCTGGTGACGATATTACCCGAAAATGCGATGATTTCTTCCGAACAGTACAATCCTCCTAAGGAAAAGGGCGATTTTTTTATAAGTAGAAGCGCTTTGGAAAATGCCTTAAAATCTGTTTCGAAGCTTTTTTTAAGGGCTCTTGTCATCAGAACACTTCCCAATGATATTTCAAAAATGGCAAGAAATTATGCGGAGCATAAACCTCCGTTTTTTTCTCTTGAAGCCATGAATTTTATCACAGAACTAGGAGTGGAGCACATACTTGTTGATCTGCCATCTATCGATAGAGTCCATGATGAGGGAAAACTAAATACGCATCATCTTTTTTGGAAGGTCAAACCAGGAAGTCTAGAAAAAACATCTCATAGCCTGGTGAACAAAACTATAACTGAAATGATTTATGCAGCTAATGAGATAGTTGATGGCTCATATTTGTTAAATTTACAGATAGCGCCTTTTGTATCTGATGCTTCACCTAGTCGTCCTTTGCTCTATCCTTTAATTGAGGCTTGATAATGCCGATAAATACAACCTTATGGAATACTTGAATACTGAAGAATTTGCCTTGAAAATGGATAGTGCCGATCCTTTGCGAAAGTATAGAAACGATTTTTATTTTCCCAAACACGACAATGGTCAGGAAGCCATTTACCTTTGTGGAAATTCCTTAGGGCTTCAGCCCAAATCAGCAAAAGGTTATATTGAAGCCGTTCTTGATGACTGGCGCAATTTGGGAGTAAAAGGACATTTTGAAGGAGATCATCCATTTGCTACATATCACGAATCTCTTGGCGAAAAAATGGCACGTATTGTTGGGGGTCATAAGAAAGAAGTAGTAGCCATGAATAGCCTCACTGTGAATCTACATTTGATGCTGGTTTCCTTTTACAGGCCTGAGAAAGAGCGTTTTAAAATAGTAATCGAAAAAAATGCATTTCCTTCCGATCAGTATGCAGTAAAGTCACAACTTGAATTTCACGGTTATGATCCGGAAACAGCTCTTTTGGAATTGGAGCCCAGGGCCGGTGAAGATATTTTGAGAACTGAGGATATTTTAGAGTTGATCAGAAACAAAGGCAAGGAGATCGCGCTGATCATGATCGGCGGACTTAATTATTATACGGGTCAGGCTTATGACATGGAAAAGATTACTCAAGTGGGGCATGCCATGGGCTGTACGGTTGGTTTTGACCTGGCACATGGGGCCGGAAATCTCAGTTTGTCATTGCATGATTGGGGGGTTGATTTTGCTGTATGGTGCACCTACAAGTATATGAATTCCGGTCCCGGTGGGATAGCAGGATGTTTTGTACATGAGCGACATTTAAAGCGCAAGGACCTTAAAAGGTTTACCGGTTGGTGGGGACATGATAAGGCCACTAGGTTTTTGATGGACGATACCTTTGTTCCCATAGAGGGGGCCGAAGGTTGGCAAATGAGCAATGAAACAGTCTTGTCTATGGCTGCTTTAAAAGCATCTCTTGAAATTTTTGAGGAAGTTGGTATGGAATCGCTTATCAAAAAATCACGATTGTTAACGGGTTATCTTGAATTCCTGATAGTGTCTTTGCAGAGTCAAAGGATAGAGATTGTTACACCCAAACAGCCTGATGAAAGAGGCGCCCAGTTATCAATTAGGGTGTTGAACAGTGACAAGTCGTTATTTCGGGCCATCAGTGATAAGGGAGTCATTGCGGATTGGCGTGAACCAGATGTGATCAGAATCGCTCCAACTCCATTGTACAATAGTTTTAAAGATGTGTTCTTGTTTGTTCGAATAGTAAAGGAGGAACTAAATCTCTAAAAATCAGATAAAGTTATTTATCATTTTTTTGATTCCTAATTAATATCATAGTTTATTGTATTTACTGGCCTTAATTTTGGACAAATACTATAAGCTTATGAAAGATCAAAAAAAGTGCCTGGTTTGTAATAGAGGTCAACAGGAAATTCCGATAACTGAATTCTTATATAAGGATTCAAGTTTTTTTATCTGTGCGCAGCATATACCTGTTTTAATTCATGATCCACAAAAATTGGTCGGATTACTGCCTGATGCTGACAAAATGCAAGGTGTATAAAAAAACCCGAAATCTCTGATTCCGGGTTTCTTAGTATATATTTTCAGAAGATTTATTCTCCTAAAAAAGGATATCTGTAATTGGTTGGAGGAACAAAGGTTTCTTTTAATGTTCTGTTTGACACCCAACGCAATAAATTCCAAACCGAACCGGCCTTGTCATTTGTTCCTGAGCCTCTGGCTCCGCCAAATGGCTGCTGACCAACAACTGCACCTGTTGGCTTGTCATTGATATAGAAATTTCCAGCAGCGTTCTCCAACTTGCTTGTGGCTGTTTCTATGACGTATCTGTCTTGACTAAAAATGGCTCCGGTCAAAGCGTATTCGCCGGTTTGATCTACCAGATCAAGAACTTCTTCCCATTGCTTATCCTCGTAAACATAAATCGTTATAATTGGCCCGAACAATTCAGTACACATGGTTTCATACTGAGGATTGGTCGTCACGATTACCGTAGGTTCAATAAAATACCCTACAGAACCATCATAACCACCTCCAACAATAATTTCGGCATCCTTGTCTTTTTTAGCCTGATCAAGATAGCCTGACAATTTTTTAAAGGCTCGATCATCAATTACAGCATTGATAAAATTCGAGCTGTCTCCTGGTGATCCTATTTTAAACGATTTCACATCTTTTATCACTGATTCTTTGATGTCTGCCCAAAGGCTTTTTGGTAAATATGCCCTGGAAGCTGCCGAACATTTTTGCCCCTGGTATTCAAAAGCACCTCTTGAAATGGCGGTTGCCACTTCCTGAGCATTTGCCGAAGGATGCGCCCAAATAAAATCTTTCCCTCCAGTTTCTCCAACGATTCTTGGATAAGAACGGTAGTGTTTTACATTTGCACCAATTGTTTTCCAGAAATCATCAAATACAGGTGTAGATCCTGTAAAGTGTACGCCTGCGAAATCTTTGTGATTTAACAATACATCTGTGATAGTTGATGAGTTCCCTGTAACCATGTTGATCACGCCGTCAGGTAATCCTGCTTCTTTGAATATTTCCATAATCACATTAGCCGAATACACCTGAGATCTTGCCGGTTTCCAGATTACAACATTACCCATCATTGCCGGAGCTGCGGGTAAATTTCCGGCAATCGCCGTAAAGTTAAAGGGAGTGATGGCATAGATAAAACCCTCAAGAGCTCTGTACTGCATTCTGTTCCAAATGCCAGGAGATGAATCAGGCTGATTCGTATAAATATCTGTCATGAATTCAACATTGAATCGCAAGAAATCTATCAGTTCACAAGCAGCATCAATCTCTGCCTGCATGACGTTTTTAGATTGGGCGATCATGGTGGCCGCATTCATTTTGTATCTGTATGGACCTGCCAACAATTCGGCTGCTTTTAAAAAGATGGCTGCACGATGCTCCCAACTGGTCTTAGCCCATTTTACTCTTGCTTCAGCAGCCTTTTCAACGGCTAATTCAATATGTTCTTTGTCTGCAGTATGATACTGACCCACGCAATGCTGATGATCATGAGGCGGGTGTATATCAACTGTGTTTCCGGTTCTGTATTCTTTACCGCCGATATAAAATGGAATATCAACCTGCTCGTTGAACATTTTATTGTAAGTGGCAATTAAATCTTTGTGTTCTGCCGTTCCAGGAGCATAGGCGTTAACCGGCTCATTTACAGCTTTAGGTACCTTGAAAAATCCGTTTGACATATGTTTTTATTTTAGATTGAAACAATTCCATTTTTAATGATGGCAAAGGTACGAATTATGTAAGATTTTAAGTCTTAACTACAGCCTAAATATTAACTTTGTACATCTGATTGTCAAATTTTTTAAATTACCATTTTTAATGTGCACAGTAACTTTTTTGCCCTTAGCAAATAAGGGGTTTGTATTGACATCAAACCGGGATGTTGGCTATCAAAGAGAAAAAGCTTTGTATCCGAAAACTTATGTTGAGGATGGTGTTTCAGTACATTATCCAAAAGATGGCAAAGCCGGAGGTACCTGGATTGGAACAAGCCGAGAAAATCGGTTGATCTGTTTGTTAAATGGAGGTTTTGAAAATCATAAGAGAGCAACTTCCTATCCAAAAAGCCGGGGTTTTATTGTTAAGGAATTACTGATTGCAATAAATTTTGAAGAGACCTCCTTAGAAATAGATTTGGAAGAGATAGAACCGTTCACACTGGTGGTAGTTGACTGCAAAGAAAAAAAGCAGCTTTTTGAATTTGTTTGGGATGGTAAGAACAGACATTTAAGAGAACTGGAATGGCAACCTTCAATTTGGTCTTCTTCAACCTTATATACTGATACCATGAAAGCGATGCGGCAAGACTGGTTCAGGGAATGGTTTATCGGAAAGGGCAGGACACCTGAAAATATTATGGATTTTCATAAACACGCAGGTTTAGGGTTTCCCGAAGTAGATGTTTTTATGAAAAGGGAAAAAGTAGGAACGGTAAGTATTACCCAGGTTGTAAAAACTGCGGATCGCTTTGATATGGCATATTTTCCGTATAGATTAGATAAGGAAGGCAAGGAATGAAATAATGAGTCCTCCGATAAGGGACAAAAACATAAATGCTGTATTGAGCAACATGTATTTGATAAATGTTTTGAACCACCCTTGTTCGTAAAATTTTCTCATAGCCAAATAGAGATAGACCATAAATGTGATGAGAAAAATAAAAAATCCGGTGCTTGAGTTAGCGAATCTGTTTACAATCATAAAGATCAACAGTAACAAGAAAAAAACGGTTTGAATATGAAAAACAAAGACTAAGTTCTCAGTATAATTGTATTTTCTTCTGATATATAATAAAGAAACGACCAGCGTAAAAATAGGTAACAAAAAGAATAAGGCAACTGAGATTCTTGAAAGTACCCTGTCTATAAAATCTATCCAATAGTTCTCATCGCCAAAGGCATCACCCCATTCTTTAGATTTGCTGAACAGAAATACATTCCAGTAACTTGTTTCAAAACCAAGTTTCTCAAGAGATTGTGCTGAATTTGCATCTGGATAATCTTTTTGATAATCCATAAATGATTGTATTTTATTGAACCCATTTTGATTGCGATTTGAACGATAAATCATAGCTAATGGGATCTCGTAATCTATTTCTTTGGCATTAAGAATGCTGTCCAAATGTTTGATTCCCTTCTTTTCTAAATTTCCTTTAGTTGAGATTTCCTTCCATATCATTGAGGCTGCTGAGGCACTGTTGAGATTGATATTTTCGTCATTATCTGCATGTTGTTCTGCTCTTTCACCAATAAGCCCAAGAAGATCTTTCATAATAGAATCTTTCTCAGAAAGCAAAAGGTTATTATTTTTAAAAGTCTTTAATATGCCAGAATTTGAAACTATGGAATCAACGAAGCTATGCAATATTAAGGTCTGTTGTTTGGAGCGTTTATCGTTTTCACTCTGAATGGAATCTTTATTTAATGAAATATTATCGATTCCAGCATTGATGATTGATAAGGTTGACGAATCTATCTTTACATCATTTTTTTTCAACTCCTTTAAGGTTTCAGATTTTATACTATCAAGAATTCCTTTTCCTTGATTAAGATTTATTTCGGGGATTAATGCAGCGGAAGTTTCATCTAAAGATTTATACTTGTCAATGGTTGAAAAGATTCCTACCACCAGAAAAAATAAAATCGTGATGTGAAGATATAATTGAAAGGGGTTTACATATTTAATTCGTTTCCCTTCAACATATTCTTTGGTCACACCTCCTGGTTTAAATATCAGTGGAATTACGGTTTTTAAAAATCGATTATCAAACGAATAAAAATCTTCCAGGTATACTGATATGTATTGTTTTACACTAAGCCTGTTCATGTCATTGACTTGACCGCATTGTGAACAGAAATTATCTTCCTCTGAAATATGGGTTCTGCAATTTAAGCATTCATTGCCACGAATATTTTTTGTAAATCTGGTTATTGATTTCATAAAAAGGCTAATTCAACCGAAAAATAAAAGTAAGCAAATTAATTAAAAGTAGCAGGAAGCATTAACTGGAAAGTTGGAATGCTTACTCTGAATTTTTCCGAAGTGGAAAAATTAATCATGTTATAATACCCATTCATTGAACCAATGGGAGACACCAGAAAACAATGTGAGGAATACGTATAGGAGTCCTTGGGTTTCAAAATGGGTTTTTTACCCACAACACCTTCACCTTCAATTACTTCAAAATTATTTAAAGAGTCAAAAATGTTCCATCGGCGACTGAGTAATTGCACGGTGTCACTACTTTGATTTTCAATGGTAATGCCGTAGCTAAAAGCATAATACACCTTCGAATTTTGATAGCGGTTGCCTTCAAAATTTGAGGTGATTGATATTTTTATACCCTTTGTAACTTGTTGAACCATAGCTTTTCAATGCCGTTAATCGACTGTGCAAAGATAGGAATTATTTTAAAAAATATGAGACTTTCCTTTTTTCGTTTCTTTTGCAAGTTCCTGAATGCTCCTTTTATTTAATTCATTGAATAATTGATCGCGAAGTGGACCAGTAAGATGATGAATAGCACAGGGGTTTTCGTCACTGCATTTAGGCAGACCCAAAAAGCAGGAACTAAAGGTGTCATATCCGTCAATACACTGGATGATTGACATAAGATTTCCTGACAATTGATCAGGACTTAAATAAAATCCACCCTTTGGGCCTTTGCTGGAAGTAATGAGCTTTTCCTTATTTAAAGTCTGAAATATTTTAGCAAGAAACGGGACCGGAACATGGATGTTTTCTCCCACTTCTTTTGATCCTAATTTGTTTAGGTCAGAAGCATGAATGGCAAGATATAGAACTCCCCGAATTGCATATTGACTTTGGTTACTTAGCATAGTACAAATATAAAAGATAAATATATCCTTTATATGATTAAAGTCATGTTTTAGCTTACTTAGGTTACATAATTTTGTAACTTTGAACACAATATTGTAAAAAACTAACTTAATTTTTTTAATGATGAAAAGCCACATATTAATCATTGTAGCACTATTTATGTTTTCAGTTTCTTCCTGTAAGAAAGATGAGCAACAAACCAGCAAGCCGACGTCTGAAAAAGCTTCTGAAACGAATGACCACAAGGGGCAAGCCTCAGTTGAAGACAAAGAATCTGATGCCAATGCACTTCAGGTAGCGAAATCGATAGAAGATTTTAGCACTTTAGTTGCTGCCATAGAGGCCGCCGGTGTTGAAGACGCTGTTGTTAACACAGGCCCTTTGACAATATTTGCACCTTTGAATTCTGCGTTTGCAAAACTTCCTGAGGGAACCGTTGAGAATTTGGTCAAGCCTGAGAACAAAGCTACTTTGGCTTTTATTCTAGTCAATCACGTTGCTCCTGCCAATTATCCAATCAAACAACTTAAAAAAGAAGTCAAAAAGGGAAGAAAACTTTATATGGCTTCAGGAAATTATTTGCTTGTTGAAAGCAAGGATGGGAAAATTTTTGTAGGAGGTACTGAAGTTTTAAAAACAGTAAAAGTGAGTAATGGCTGGATACACGTAATTGATGATGTATTGGTGCCAGGCAAATAAATATTTTAAAACAAAGAAATGAATTTGAAATTAGTAGTAGTATTAGTCTTTTTATTATCCTTGGCAAGTTGTGGAGGTGATAAACCAAAAAATGAAACACCGGTGGCCGCACCTCAACAAGAGGGAAAAGCTGCTCCATCAGCAACTGACCCAATGTCTAATAAAGGAATCGGCCCCATTAGCAGCGTGACCTTAGGAGAAATAGATCAGACTTTGGTGGCCGAAGGGGAAACCGCATTCAAAGCAAAATGTACAGCCTGCCATAAAATCAGCAAAAAGTTTGTGGGTCCTGCGCTAAAAGGAATAACAGAAAGAAGATCACCTGAATGGATCATGAACATGATATTAAATCCTGAGGAAATGATTCAAAATGATCCTATAGCCAAACAATTATTGGTTGAGGCAAACGGAGCGCCAATGGCAAATCAGAATTTAACAGAAGAAGAGGCCAGAGCTATTTTAGAATACTTTAGAACAAAAAATTAAAACGACTTAAATCTTAATAAATTATGAAAACAATGTTTAAATATTTTATCACCTTGACCGTACTTTCCACATGGTTAGTGTCGTGTGGTGATATGAATTCAGGTAAATCTGGAAATCAAGGTGCATTATCTAGTAATGCAGCCGAGAAAGTATACGTTGCTCCAGGAGAGCACGATGAATTCTATGCCTTTGTTTCAGGAGGATTCAGTGGCCAGCTTGCAGTCTATGGTTTGCCTTCAGGAAGACTTTTTAAAGTTATACCTGTATTCTCCGTAGATGCAGAAAAAGCGTATGGATTTAATGAAGAAACCAAACCCATGTTGAATACTTCACATGGCTTTATTCCTTGGGATGATTCACACCATCCGGATATATCTCAAACCGCAGGTGAATTAGACGGAAGATATGTATTTATCAATGGTAACAATACACCGCGTATTGCTAAAATTGACCTGACTACATTTGAAACAACTGAAATCATAGAAGTACCTAATTCAGCTGGTAACCACAGTTCGTCATTCGTGACTGAAAATACAGAATATGTTGTGGCCGGAACCCGTTTCAGTATTCCTTTCCCACAAAGAGATATGCCTATTGCTGAATACAAAGGTAATTTTAAAGG
>CAZQRD010000059.1:0-16350 GCA_964595535.1 uncultured Flavobacteriaceae bacterium
AATGATGTAATGATGTAATGATGTAATGAAACAATAAAATTATGAGACGTTCCCTTTATATTATCCTGTTTTTATTGAGTTCATCCTTTTTGTTTGCTCAGAAATCTTATGTTCCCACAAAAGAAAATCTTGAAGCCCGTGAATGGTTTGAAGATGCCAAATTCGGTCTGTTTATACACTGGGGTGTTTACAGTGTTTTGGGAGATGGCGAATGGGTCATGAACAATCAAAATATTTCAGTAGACAGCTACGAAAAACTTCCTGCCTTTTTTAACCCGGTCGATTACGATGCGGAGCAATGGGTAAAAATGGCCAAAGAAGCAGGGATGAAATATATCACGATCACCAGCAGGCACCATGATGGTTTTTCCATGTTTAACACTAAGGCTTCAGATTACAATATTTTAGAGAGAACGCCCTATAAACAAGATGTCTTAAAGGCCCTGGCTGAGGCCTGTAAAAAAGAAGATATTAAATTGTTTTTTTACTATTCGCTGCTTGACTGGCGACATGATGATTATTTTCCGCGTGGACGAACAGGTAATGGTATTAAAGGACGTGCCGCATCAGGTGACTGGAACAAGTATATTGAATTTATGAAAACCCAACTAACTGAGCTATTGACCAATTATGGCGACATTGCCGGAATTTGGTTCGACGGCCACTGGGATCAAAAAGAATGGGATGGTAAAAATTACGGAGCGGTAAAGGTTGATTGGCGTTATAAGGAGATTTACGAATTAATCCATAATTTACAGCCCCAATGTCTTATAGGTAACAACCACCATCTTGCACCAATTGAAGGTGAAGATTTTCAAATGTTCGAAAAAGACCTGCCCGGTAAAAACACAACAGGTTGGGGAACAAATTCATCAGATATTGGAGCCCTTCCTAAAGAAGTCTGTGAAACCATAAATGGCTCATGGGGATTTAATTTACAGGATAAAAAACATAAATCTGAAAAAGAGTTAATTCAATACCTGGTCAATGCGGCTGGTTATGGCAGTAATTTATTACTCAATGTAGGGCCCATGCCCAACGGAGAAATACAAACAGAACATATTGCCTCCCTGAAACAGGTTGGCAAATGGCTGGAGAAATACGGAGTAACGATTTATGGTTCGCGACAGGGGCCTGTTGCCCCGAGTTCTTCCATGGTCTCAACGCAAAAAGATGCTGTGGTATATCTGCATTTACTGGATGCAAAAAAGGATACCTACCTTATTCCTCAATTTAAAGGAAAGATTAAAAAAATGACATTCTTTGACAGTGGTAAAAAAGTAACACACAAGGCTGACGAATTCGGGCTCACATTTACAGTTCCCAAAGATGAAAGAAATGGCATTGACACCATTGTACAATTGGAACTCAAATAAATATTCTAATTTGTTAAAACGGCAGTGGCCTCAATTTCAATTTTCATATGTTTATCTGCCAGGCCGGCTGAAATCATCGTAGCTGCCGGCTTGATCTTCCCGAAATACTTTTTTAAAACAGGCCAGCATTTTTCAAATTGTGTAGCGTCAGGAAGAATATAGGTCAGTCGAACAATATCAACCAACGATGCATCTGCCTCCTGTAAGGCTTTTTCAATATTTTTGATACACTGTTCTGTTTGTTTCCCAATATCTTCTGAAATTGTCATGGATTCATAATCATATCCGGTGGTTCCAGACACAAAGATCATATTTCCTGCCAACACAGCTCTTGAATAGCCTATTTTTTCTTCAAATGTTGAACCCGAACTTATCAGTTTCCTTTTCATTCTAGTATAATTTAAGGAGGTCTCATCGAAGTGATTAATATCCCAGTTTGTTACGAACTCTTTTTAAAACGGTATCTGCCACCAAATGGGCCTTTTCTGCACCTTGCATAAGAACTTGATCAACCTCTTCAAGGTTATCCATATAATAATGATACTTTTCTCGCTCTGTTTTAAACGTATCGATCAGTAATTCGTAAAAGGCTTGTTTTGCATGTCCGTATCCATAATTTCCCCCAACATAATTCGCCCTCATTTCTTCTATTTGAGACTCACTGGCCACCAATTTATACAATGCAAACAGGTTACAACTATCAGGATCCTTGGGTTCCTCCATCGGGGTCGAATCTGTTTTGATCTTCATGATTTGTTTTCGCAACGGTTTGTCTGCAAGAAATATATCAATAATATTTCCCTTTGACTTGCTCATTTTCTCACCATCCGTTCCCGGAACATACATCGTGCTTTCCTGAATCTTGGCCTCGGGTGGAACAAGTGTTTCCCCCATTTGATGGTTAAATCTGTTTGCAACATCCCTTGACATTTCAAGATGTTGCAATTGATCTTTACCTACCGGCACCACGTCTGCATCGTACAACAAAATGTCTGCTGCCATAAGCATGGGGTAAGAAAAAAGACCTGAATTAACATCTTCCAATCGATCGGCCTTATCTTTGAAACTATGCGCCAAAGTCAATCGCTGGTAAGGGTAAAAGCAACTTAAATACCAGGCGAGCTCGGTCACTTGCGGCACATCACTTTGTCTGTAAAAAACAGTTTTTTCCACATCCACTCCAAAGGCAAGCCAGGTAGCAGCCGTACTGTATGTGTTTAGTCGTAATTCATTGGCATCCTTTATCTGGGTTAAAGAATGTAGATCTGCTATGAATAAAAAGGATTCTTCCAGAGATTCTTTTGACATCCTGATGGCCGGGATGATAGCACCTAGTAAATTCCCTAAATGAGGAGTCCCTGTACTTTGAACTCCGGTTAATATTCTTGACATATTGCTTTCTTAAAAAATTCAAAGGCAAAAATAAGGAAATAAGGCTTAAAATATAAAGATACAGCCAGAACTTCTTTATGACATTTCCGGGATGTGAGACCTGTTGATTCTCCGGTTTATTTTTTGATCAATCTCCCCACATAAAGAATGAGTATTGCTCCTGCTAGCGAGGTTACCAATGATCCAAGTGTACCGCCATCAGAACTGATCCCGAGCATACCAAATACCCAGCCTCCAACAACGCCTCCAATAATCCCCAGAACAATGTTCATTGGGAGACCAAAGCCTCCACCCTTCATAATTTTTCCGGCAAGCCAACCAGCAATTGCGCCAATAACAATGAAATAGATAAAGCTCATAATTAAAAGTTTAATCAGTTAATATTCAATAAATTTAAAGAAAAAAATAAAGTTAGCTCCATTTATAAAATATTAAATCTTTGAATTAACGAATTTTAGTAATTTTGAATACTTATGAAAAATAAAACGACTTTCTACGGTTCCAAAGAAGAAACTTTAAATATAATTACGCACGGCATAGGATTTATTCTCAGCATTGTCGCCCTGGTTATACTGGTGGTAGCCGCTTCAAAATACGGCAATGCGACACACATAATAAGTTTTGCCATTTTCGGTGCCAGCCTGATCGTTTTGTATGCGGCCTCCACACTGTATCATTATGCTAAAAATCCTGAATTAAGGCATAAGTTGAATATTCTTGATCACTCTGCTATTTATGTTTTAATAGCGGGTACCTACACCCCTTTTACGCTAGTCGTTCTAAAAGGTTGGGTGGGTTGGACAATTTTCGGTATCTCCTGGGGTCTGGCCATTATAGGAATCATTTTTAAGGTATTTTATTTTGGAAAGTACGACAAAATCTCTACCATAGCCTATGTTTTGATGGGTTGGGTTATCATACTTGCTATCAAACCATTGATCGATAATTTCTCAATGAACGGCTTGATCTGGCTATTTGCTGGAGGAATGTCCTATAGCATTGGGGCGCTTTTATACAGTATAAAAAGTATTAGATTCAACCATGCCATTTTCCATGTATTTGTGCTTCTTGGAAGTTTTTGTCATTTTATGGCTGTCTTTTTGTATGTCCTGCCTAAGAGATAAATTACTTTTCTTCCTTTTGATGCAAAAATCTTGTTAATTGCATAGACAGATCAAGGAGAATGATCTTAGCGTTCCCATTTCTCTCAATGTGGTACATAGCATCTTCAATAGCCTGATTGATATCTTCAATATTGGCTCCGTGGACGAAGGGGGCGAATTTCTCCAGATTAAAATTATTTTCATGTGACTCAAAGAAAACCAGCGAACTCGCATTATAATTTGTCAGTAAGGCTTGCCTGAAAAAATGAGAACAATATTTTAAAAATCTTTTTTGAGTTTCTCTACCTGTTTTAGCGATCTCCTCACTCCATATAATAAGATCCTGAACAACACTGGCGTCTCCTTTGGCCCTAAATGCAGCTCTAACCCAAGTGATAAACCATTTTTCAAAGGCCAGTTCATTATCATCATGATGTAATAGGTGTAAAGCCTTATTCCAGTTCCCATTGCTCTGTTGCGCAATTTTTATGGCTTGATTTTCGTCCACCTGATGCCCTTTGACTAGTGTATCAATAATATTTTGTTCTGTAAGAGGTTGAAAATGCAGTACCTGACATCTAGACAAGATGGTTTTAATGATCTGCTCTTCATTTTCAGCGATCAATATAAACAAGGTTCGCTCGGGGGGCTCTTCGATTAATTTTAATAATTTATTTGAAGCAGAAGCGTTCATTTTATCTGCCATCCAGATGATCATCACTTTATACCCTCCTTCATAGGGCTTTAGAATCAATTTCTTAACGATCTCCTCGGCTTCATTTACGCCTATTTGTCCTTGCTTGTTCTCAATTCCAAGTAACTGATACCAGTTAAACAAGCTCCCATAAGGTGTCTCTTGAACAAACTGCCTCCATTCTTGCATAAAGGAATTACTCGTTGGATGTTTTTTGACCTTGTCGTTTGTTGTAACGGGAAACGCAAAATGAAGATCGGGGTGTCCAAGTTTTTCAAATTTCAAATTACAGGATACATCGCCATTGTCATTTTCTCCCTTGGTGTTATTACAAAGAATGTACTGAGCATATGCGATGGCCATGGCAAGTACACCGCTTCCTGTAGGCGCTATAAATAATTGCGCATGAGGAATTCTCGAATTCTCAACAGTTCGTGTCAAGTGATGCTTGATAAGTTCTTGCCCGATAATGTCTGAAAATAGCATCCGATTTGGTCTTAATGTACAAAGAAAACAAAAAGTTAGGATTTACACTGACAAAGCAGCACTAATTTCAAAGTCAAAGATTGTATGAAAAAACCTATTTTTGCAAAAATATCCGGTTGGATCAGGTTCGTTTTCAATTGTCCGAACTCTTACAATTCATGAATCGTAAAATAGCTCATGGTTATTATAACTTTACAGAGAAGAAAATGCATAGGTTGCAACTATTGTGTCGAACTGGCCCCTAGGCAGTTTCAGATGTCAAAAAAAGATGGAAAAGCAGTATTGCTGCATTCAAATGATAAAAAGGGTTTTTTTACCATTAAATCCCCTGACATGTCTATTCTGGAAAACGCAATCAAGGCTAAGGAGGCATGTCCTGTAAATATTATAAGTGTAAAGGAAAACTAAGCACCTATCTGATTAATACTAACTGATGTTTTTAGTTTGGCTTTATTGAGTATATTTACCTAAATTTTTTCGAACCTATATTGAGAATTTGCCTGTTGAGGGTTTACGTAAAGTAAACATAATGAAGGTGACTGAAATATTTAAAAATCAGGCAAATACTGTTTCTCAATTCAAAATATAAACATATTATGGGCTGTACTTCGTGCTCATCCTCTATAGATGGATTGCCCTTGGGCTGCAAAAACAATGGTGCCTGTGCTTCGGGAAGCTGTGACAAAATGAACGTTTTTGACTGGCTTGCTAACATGTCTTTGCCCAACGGTCAAAAACCATTTGACATTGCAGAAATCAGATTCAAGAACGGACGTAAGGGATTTTTCAGAAACACAAAAGAACTACAGTTATGTATTGGAGATGTGGTAGCGGTAGAAACCTCTCCGGGTCATGATATTGGAGTGGTGTCACTTGCAGGAGAACTTGTAAAGGTTCAAATGCGTAAAAAAAGGTTTTCATTTGAAAACGAGGAAATCATGCAGATCTACAGAAAAGCGTCTGAAAAAGACATAGAGATCTGGACAACTGCAAGAAATAAAGAAAAAGAAGTTCAGAAAAAATCAAGACTAATTATCAGTCGGTTAGGTTTAAAAATGAAGCTGTCGGATGTTGAATTTCAAGGTGACGGTAACAAAGCTACTTTCTATTACACGGCGGATGATCGCGTCGATTTCAGGCAATTGATCAGAGAACTTGCCGGAACCTTTAGTCTTCGTGTTGAAATGAAGCAGGTCGGATTAAGGCAGGAAGCTTCTCGTCTTGGAGGAATTGGTTCGTGTGGAAGAGAACTTTGTTGTTCAACCTGGCTAACAGATTTTAGATCTGTAAGCACCTCAGCCGCCCGTTACCAGCAATTATCCCTGAATCCTCAGAAACTGGCCGGTCAATGTGGTAAATTAAAATGCTGCCTTAACTATGAGTTGGATTCTTACATGGACTCGCTAAAATCATTCCCAAAAACCAACATATGGCTGCAAACTGAAAAAGGGCCCGCCATTTTTCAAAAAATGGATATTTTTAAAGGATGGATTTGGTATGCCTATAAGGAAAACCCTGTTACATGGCACAAACTCACAGTAGAACAAACCAACCAGATTATCGGGCTGAATAAAGAAAATACCAAGGCAACCAGTTTAGAGGAATATTCCTCAGAGCTTGAATTTGAGGTTATAGAAGCATCAAACTTCACTGATGTTGTTGGGCAAGACAGTCTTACAAGGTTTGACAAGCCAAAATTCAAAAAGAAACGGAATAGAAAAAACAACCGGAATTTTAAAAATAATAAAAAAAATCTTCAAAAAAAGAATACGTAAAAATGAACTTTCAAATCATGAAGAAAGGTATGAACTTCGGAAGAATATTTTTAGCTTTTATCGTTATAACCTATATGACGTCTTGCAACAGAAATACTATATACAACCAATACATACCGATTGAAAATAGTCAATGGCATAAAGATTCCATTATTAATTTTAAGATAAGTTCTATCGATACAATCTCGAAAAATAATCTGTATGTCACCCTGCGAAACAACAAGGATTTTGAATTCAGTAATTTGTTTCTAATTGTTGGAATCAGGTTCCCGAACAACCATCAGGTGGTTGATACTTTGGAATATGAAATGACAAGCCCGGAAGGCCGATTTCTTGGAGCGGGTATGACCGATATAAAAGAAAATAAATTGGAATATAAAACCAATGTCACCTTTACCTTAATTGGAGAATACGATGTTTCAGTACAGCAAGCTATGAGAAAAACACGCGATATTGAAGGGCTTGCAACACTGAACGGTATCACTGATGTTGGATTACAAATTGAAAAATTAAACTAATGGCTCAAAAAAGTCAAAAGTCAGGTATGAGCAGATACACCAAATGGATTTGGAAATTATTCCTTGGGGGATTGGTATTTTTATTTTTGATCTTTTTACTGGCTGCGCTGGACGTATTCGGTAAACTTCCCACTTTTGAAGAATTGGAAAATCCAGAGAATAATCTAGCCACCGAAGTAATTTCCATCGACGGGGAAACCTTGGGTAAATACTATCGAGAGAACAGAACTCCTGTCAAATTCAGGGAATTACCTGAAAATCTTATTCAGGCCCTTATCGCCACAGAAGATGAGAGGTTCTATAAACATTCAGGAATTGATTTTCAAGGTACTGCAAGGGCAGCGGCAAAATTTGGAAAAGATGGGGGTGCCAGTACCATTACTCAACAACTGGCAAAAATGTTATTTACAAAAAATGCATCTGGTAGTATCACTAAAAGGTTAATCCAGAAAGTCAAAGAATGGGTGATTGCGATCAGACTTGAAAAGCAATATACCAAGAATGAAATCATCACCATGTATTTCAATAAATATGATTTCGGCCATAATGCGGTGGGCATTCGATCAGCTAGTAGGATTCATTTTGGTAAAGAACCAAATGAATTGAAAATTGGAGAATCGGCGATGCTCGTGGGTATGCTTAAAAACTCTTCCCTGTACAATCCTATGAGGCGCCCCGAAATGGTAACACAACGGAGAAATGTTGTGCTTGGTCAAATGGTAAGAAATGAATTCATCACCGATGAGGAAAAAGATTCCCTTCAAAATCTACCTCTTGAACTCGATATTAATCTGGAAGGTCATAGCGATGGAACGGCCACTTACTTCAGAGAGTATGTTCGTGAATTCATGAGAAGCTGGATGAGGAATCATGCAAAACCTAATGGAGAGAGCTATAATATTTACCGTGACGGTCTCAAAATTTACGTCACGCTCGATTCTAGGTTACAGAAGAATGCAGAAGAAGCGATGACTGAGCATTTGACCAATTTGCAAAGCATCTTTTTCAAGCAACAGAAAAACAATAAAACTGCACCATTTTACGACCTCGATAAAGAACAGATCAAAAGTACGATGCTATCGGCCATGAAAAGAAGTGATCGTTGGAGAAAGATGAAAAAGAATGATGTACCTGAAAAAGACATTAAGGCTTCCTTTTATGTTGAAACGCCCATGAAAGTCTTTTCTTGGAAAGGGGAAATAGACACAGTCCTTACCCCTTATGATTCTATCAGGTACAGTAAACTTATATTGCAATCGGGTTTATTGTCAACCGATCCAACCACTGGCCACGTAAAGGCCTGGGTAGGTGGTATCGATTATAAACACTTTCAATACGATCATGTAAAACAAGGGAAAAGGCAAGTAGGATCTACCTTTAAACCTTTTGTTTATGCCACTGCCATCAATCAGTTAGGCCTTTCTCCCTGTGATGAATTTCCAAATACGCCTTATACGATTCCTGCCGGCAAATACCATCTTGATGAAGACTGGACACCAAGAAATTCTGGTGAAAAATACGGTGGTTTAAGATCCTTAAAAAATGCACTGGCAAACTCCATCAATGTGATCTCTGCCAACCTGATCGATCAAACAACACCTCAGAATGTTGTTAGAATGGCAAAAAACCTGGGTGTAGAAAGTGATATTCCAGCAGTGCCTTCTATAGCACTTGGTACGGTTGACTTAAGCCTCTATGAAATGATTGGTGCCTTGAATACTTTTGCTAACAAAGGCATGTATGTAAAACCCATGATGATCCTGAGGATCGAAGATAAAAACGGTACAATCCTAGAAGAATTTGCACCCAAAACCAAAGAAGTTCTCAGTGAAAGTATTGCGTATACCACAATCAATTTAATGGAAGGAGTGACCCTATTTGGCTCCGGAGTTCGATTGAGAACTTCTGGCGGAAAATATCCCGACAATGTTGCAACAGGCTATCCCTATGAATTTGATAATCCAATTGCCGGAAAAACAGGCACTACTCAAAATCAATCAGATGGCTGGTTCATCGGATTGGTACCGAATTTATCAACAGGAATATGGGTAGGAGCCGAAGACCGTGCTGTTCATTTCGTAGATCTGGCCAGAGGACAAGGTGCTTCTATGGCCTTGCCTATCTGGGCTCTTTACATGAAACGCAATTACGCTGATGAAGATTTAAATATCAGCAAGGGTAATTTTGAAAAACCTGAAACACTTACGATCAATATTGATTGTGACCAGGACAAGGATGAGGATGAAAAAGAAGGTGATCAAAAGAAGCCTGATCTGAATGATGAAATAGATTTCTAAATATTATGAATGTTTCCTGGTATCCAGAAGATGATGTATTGAAAAGCAGCAACATCTATCAGATGATGCTGAAAAACAATTTTGAGACATACCCCGATTTCTGGAAATGGTCTGCCTCAGAAAAGGAAGCCTTTTGGGAACAGACCATAGAAAACCTCAATATTCATTTTCGTAAAAAGTATACTACTCTTCTCGATCTGTCAAAGGGAGTTGAAGAGGCGTCTTGGCTCAAGGGATCGTCATTAAATATCGTTGATTCATGTTTTCAAAACACAGACGATTCGATTGCTCTGATCTATCAGGAAGTAGGAGGGTCACTGGTTAAGATGAGTCAGTTGTCACTTAAAAAGTACTGTAACAGAATAGCTAATAGTCTAAGGGATTCAGGTCTGCAACCAGGTGATCGTATCGCAATAGATATGCCCATGACTATGGAAGCAGTGGCCATCTATCTGGCAGGAATTAAAGCCGGTCTTGCTGTAGTTACCATTGCAGACAGTTTTAGTTCAAATGAAATCTCCACCAGACTTAAGATCACAAATCCGAAGATAATCTTTACCCAGGATGTTTTAAAACGAGCGGGGAAATCCTTGCCTTTGTATCAAAAGGTATTAACAGCTGATGCGCCTCAAGCCATCGTAATCAGAGACGGTCAGGATGAAGTATCTCTAAGGTCCGGAGACCTCCTCTTTAGCGACTTTATTTCGAACAATGAACAATTTGAATCATCTGTACAAAACCCTGAAGATCCTATCACAGTGCTTTTTTCCTCGGGAACAACAGGAGAGCCTAAGGCTATTCCCTGGACGCATAGTACCCCAATAAAAAGTGCCTCTGACGGATACTACCATCACAATTTACAAAACGGTGATGTAGTATGCTGGCCTACTAATCTCGGTTGGATGATGGGTCCTTGGCTTATATTTGCCAGTTTAATCAATAAAGCGACTATTGCATTGTATTACGGTGCACCGATGGGAGAGGCATTTGGTGCCTTTGTTCAGGAAGCTAAAGTGACTATGTTAGGCGTTGTTCCAAGCATTGTAAGGCAATGGAAGAATACCGGTACAATGGAGAAATTTGACTGGTCAGCAATTAAATGCTTTAGTTCTACTGGTGAAGCTTCAAATCCGGAAGAAATGAAATACCTGATGCAACTGGCCGATAATAAACCCGTTATCGAATATTGCGGAGGAACTGAAATTGGCGGGGGCTATGTAACAAGTAGCGTCGTTCAGCCAAATATTGCGAGCGCCTTTTCATCACAGACGCTGGGAGGTGAATTTATCCTCCTGGACGAAAATAACCAACCTTCAACAAAAGGCGAAATGTTTTTGATTCCTCCCATTATGGGTTTGTCAAATTCTTTGCTTAACCGAGACCATTATGAGGTCTACTATAAAGGGAACCCAACATTTAATGGTAAAGTGCTGAGAAAGCATGGGGATGAGTTGATCCAATTGGCAAATGGATATTACAAAGCTCAAGGCAGAGCCGATGATGCCATGAATCTCGGAGGGATCAAGGTTAGTTCCATTCAGATTGAAGAATTAATTAACCAACTTGAATTTGTAAAAGAAAGTGCTGCCATAGCCGTTTCACCTCCTGATGGTGGGCCAGGTCAATTGTTCATCTATGCTGTTTTATTGCCCTCAGACCTCAATAATGAGGAGCAATTAAAAGAAGCCAAATTGATCATCAGAGAAAGATTGAACCCCTTGTTTAAAGTTGAAAAACTACTGCGAATCGATTTGCTTCCGCGTACCGCTTCGGGTAAAGTAATGCGAAGAACGTTGCGGGATATGTTGCCTGACAAATAAATCCTGTCCTTTGCACTCTTAGCTGTAAAACCCGTAATGAGAGGGATTCTACACTATATACCTCCATCTACCAATCTTAGTGTATCATCTTCTTTTTTTTGCGATATTTACAGGGATCAAAACAATGTTTATGAAAGTACTGTCATATAATGTAAATGGTATTCGCGCGGCGATTAGAAAAGGGTTTTTAGACTGGTTAACGGCAGCAAATCCGGATGTGATTTGTATCCAGGAGACAAAAGCACAAAAAGATCAACTTGATCTTCAGGCATTTGAAGATCTGGGTTATCCTTACCATTATTGGTTCTCAGCCGAAAAAAAAGGCTATAGTGGCGTTGCTGTTTTATCAAAACTGAAACCCAATAAAGTGGTTTATGGAACAGGAATTAAAACTATGGATTTTGAAGGGCGTAATCTGCGACTCGATTTTGATGATGTTTCGGTAATGAGCTTGTATCTTCCATCAGGCACAAACGATGCACGGCTTGATTTTAAGCTCGATTATATGGCAGAATTTCAGGAGTATATCAACGATTTAAAAAAAGAAATACCAAAATTATTGATCTGTGGAGACTATAACATCTGTCATGAGGAGATCGATATACACAATCCGAAACAAAATAAAAACACCTCAGGTTTTCTTCCTGTGGAAAGAAAATGGATCGATAATTTTATCAATACAGGGTTTATAGACACGTTCCGACATCTTAACAAAGAGCCTCATAATTACAGTTGGTGGAGTTACAGAGCCAATGCGAGGAATAACAATAAAGGGTGGCGAATTGATTATTGTATGGCCAGCGATCCTTTAAAAGAAAATATTGAAAGGGCTTTTATTTTGCCTGAAGCGAAACACAGCGACCACTGTCCTATCGGGGTGGAATTTTCATTTTAAACGGCAGTTTTATTGGCTAACTGCCCGCATGCTGCATCAATATCTTTACCTCGGCTGTGCCTGATATTAACTGTAATGTTATTTCTTTCCAGTTCTCTTTGATAATAAGCGACTGCGGCTTCATCAGCTTGTACAAAACCGTCTTCTTCAATGGCATTATATTCAATTAGATTAACCTTTGAAGGAACTTTTTTACAATAAGTCACTAAAGCGTCTATATCTTTTTTCTTATCGTTGATACCCTTCCATACTACATATTCAAAGGTAATCATCCTATTGGTCTTGGCATACCAATACTGAAGTGACTGCAACAGGTCGGCAAGAGTTGACTTATCATTGATAGGCATCATTTTTGAGCGTACCTCATCAATGGCAGAATGCAGGGAAACCGCTAAATTGAACTTAACCTCATCGTCAGCCAGTTTCATGATCATTTTGTGTAATCCAACCGTAGAAAGCGTAATCCTTCTGGGAGACATTCCCAATCCTTCTTCTGAAGTAATCATTTCTATGGATTTGAGCACATTTTTATAATTGAGCAAAGGCTCTCCCATGCCCATAAATACAATATTGTTCAATTTATGCCCTTTGTAGACTCTGCTCTGCCTGTCTATGGCAACTACCTGGTCATAAATTTCATCAGGATTGAGATTTCTCATTTTCTTCAATCGCGCAGTAGCACAAAATGTACAATTAAGACTACAACCCACTTGACTCGAAACACAAGCCGTAGTTCTGGTAGTTGTCGGTATAAATACCGATTCCACAACAAGACCATCATGTAATCGAATGGCATTTTTGATGGTCCCATCAGAAGATTGCTGCATATCATCCACTTCGATATGATTAATCACAAAATGATCTAATAAGAACTGTCTTGTTTCTTTGGAGATGTTGGTCATGCTCTCAAAATCATGAGCTCCCTTATGCCAAAGCCATTCATACACCTGATTGCCCCTAAAGGCCTTCATGCTGTGTTCCATAAAGAAGGTTCTCAGGTCTTCTTTCGTTAAGGATCTTATGTCTCGTTTTGCCGTCATATATTATAAAAAACGTCCGACAACCAGCCTGTTGGCGGTTGAACGGACGTTTTAATTTTATCTAAGGATTCTAAATAATCAACATGGCATCACCATAAGAATAGAATTTATATCCTTTTTCAATGCCCTCCTGATACGCTTTTTTCAACAAATCATGCCCGGCAAAAGCCGAGGTCATCATCATTAATGTAGATTTTGGCGTATGGAAATTCGTGATCATGCAATTTGCAATACTGAAATCATATGGAGGGAAAATAAACTTATTGGTCCATCCTTCATAAGGTTTTAGATGCGCATCTGCCGATACGGAACTTTCTATAGAACGCATTACAGTGGTTCCTACTGCACAAACTCTTTTCTTTCTATCAATCGCCTTGTTCACAGCGTCGGCTGTACCTTCAGGAATGAAAACTTCTTCAGAATCCATTCTGTGTTTGGAAAGGTCCTCCACTTCAACAGGATTAAAAGTTCCCAAACCAACGTGAAGTGTCAATTCCTTCAAATTAACACCTTTGATTTCCAAACGCTTTAATAAATGTTTCGAAAAATGAAGTCCTGCTGTTGGAGCTGCAACGGCACCTTCGTGTTTGGCATAAATGGTTTGATACCTGTCCTCGTCAGAATCCTCAACCTCTCTTTTGATGTATTTTGGCAGTGGTGTTTGTCCCATCTCGTTCAATTTCTTGCGGAACTCTTCATAAGAACCGTCATAAAGAAATCGAAGTGTTCTTCCTCTGGAAGTAGTATTATCAATAACTTCTGCTACCAATCCACTATCTTCTCCGAAGAATAATTTATTTCCAATTCTGATCTTTCTGGCAGGATCAACCAACACATCCCACAACCTGCTTTCAGCATTCAATTCCCTTAATAAAAAAACCTCGATCCTTGCTCCGGTCTTTTCTTTGTTCCCGTACAATCTTGCCGGAAATACTTTAGTATTATTGAAAACCAATATGTCGTCTTCATCAAAATAGTCTACAAGGTCTTTAAAGGATTTGTGTTCAATGGTGTCTTCTTTTCTGTTAAGGACCATTAATTTAGCCTCATCTCTGTTCTCAGAAGGGTATTCGGCCAATAATCCTTCAGGCAGGGTATATTGGAAGTTGGATAATTTCATAGATGTTTTTTATTAAAATGCGAACAAATATACAATCTCAAACTACCCTTTGTCAAGTGTTTTCCCATTTATATTGCTTTTTTAAGTCAATGGTGTAAAATGTGTTTTGAATCGCTATCTTTACGCAAAATTTTTACATGTCAAAAAATGTGATTCCATACAAGGATTCTGAGCTTGGAAAAAAGGAGCAAGTAACCCAAATGTTTGACAATGTTTCGGCCAATTATGACTTTTTGAACCGAGTTTTGACCTTTGGGATCGATATCAGCTGGAGAAAACATGTTGTAGCCTTGGTCAAGGAGGGTAAAGCGAAAAAGGTACTTGATATTGCCACCGGAACCGGTGACCTGGCAATTATGATGGCCAAAGCTGATATTAATGATGTTACCGGACTTGACATATCACCTGGTATGCTGAATGTTGGTATACAAAAGATAAAGGATGAAGGCTTGAACGAGAAGGTTGACATGGTGATTGGAGATTCTGAACAACTGCCATTTGACGAAGGTACTTTTGACGCAATAACAGTTGCGTTCGGTGTTAGAAATTTCGAAAATCTAGACTTAGGTCTTAAAGAAATCTACAGGGTATTAAAACCCGAGGGATCACTAACCGTGCTTGAAACCTCACAACCTACTAAATTCCCGGTAAAACAAGGTTTTCAATTTTATTCCAAGTATATCATACCGACAATTGGAAAAATTCTCTCAAAAGATAAGAGTGCTTATGATTATTTACCTGAATCTGCAGCTGCTTTTCCCTTTGGTGAAAAGTTTAACAATATTTTATTGAAAACAGGGTTTAATACTTCTAAAGTTTACCCTCAGACCCTCGGCGTAGCAACAATTTATCATGCAATTAAATAAAACCATGAAAAGGCGATTCGTTTTATTCAGTCTAATTATATCTCTAACTATTCCATGCATTTTTGCTCAAAAGGAAAGGATAGAGTATTTGCCTAATTTTGATAAAAGACCCCTTCACTTTGGGTATTATTTAGGAATCAATAACAACAGTTTTGAGGTTAATTATTTTGCCCAAAATGACCCGGATTCTCCGGTAAACCCAACTTCTGAGCAAGATCTATTCGTCTCTGTAGATGCCTCTCTTGGTTTTAATATTGGTTTTGTGATTGATTACCGTCTCCACAACAATATCAATTTACGTTTTGAGCCAGGGCTGATGTCGAATGCTAAAACCATTACTTTTGTAGATCCTAATTTGAATGCTGCGCCAAACGGCATTCCCATTTATGGAAGTTCCACGACTAATACCGTTAGAGAAGTTGCCGGTACGTATCTTCACTTGCCATTGCTTCTTAAATTAAGCACCAACCGATTAAATAATATCAGACCCTATATTATTGGAGGAGTATCCTATGATTATAATTTTTCAAGCAACGAAAAGAACGGGAAAGACAATTTTGAAGAGGAATTTCGAATGACCGCCCATAACTTTATGTATGAAGTAGGTGTCGGCGTGGATTTTTACATGTATTTCTTCAAGTTTACCCCTTCTATCAGAGGTATTTTTGCCATGAATAATGAATTGGTCAATGATACCCAGCCGGCTGATTTTCCTCAATATTCAAGTCCCTGGACGGGTCCCATAGATTTTCTGGGCACGAGAGGTATCTTTTTGAATTTGACTTTTGAATAGTTAAAAGGACTAAGTGTTAAGTGTACGTCCCTGATATATGTTGACAGTTTTTAGACAATAATGTCATGATTAAATATATTTATTTTGGGAATTAGAGGGGCGTGAAATTATTTCTTTTGTTCATTTTTGACGCGCCAAAAAGAACCAAAAACCGCCTTCACTGCACAAGGTAATT
>CAZQRD010000060.1:0-16048 GCA_964595535.1 uncultured Flavobacteriaceae bacterium
ATATCATCATGATTGCCAATTTTTTTAATAAAACCAAGCCAATAAATTTTTTGGTCCTTTCGATTTTGGTTTTTATTATTTTTATTATTGTGCTGCTTAATACCAATTCGGAGCCACTTAACTTTTATTTCTTTCTTAAGAATGGATTATTTCTTTTCCTAGCAATAGCAACAGTTTTTGTTTTGAATTTTATTATTCGGAAAAACTCCTTGACGGAAGACAACTCTTATGCAATTCTGTTTTATATTCTCATTAGCAGTTATTTCCCTAATTCGTTTATAAATGAAAGTGTTTTTATCTCAAATTTCATCTTGCTTTTGGCTTTTAGAAGAATTTATAGCCTCCGATCATCAATTCAGACCAAGGAAAAGATTTTTGACGGAGCTTTCTGGATAGGTATTGCAAGTCTCTTCTATGCATGGAGTTTGTTTTATTTGATTCTGCTTTACGCAGCCATATTGATCTTTCGAAAGATTGATTGGCGTAATTTTTTGATTCCAATTATTGGTGTTCTGACCCCAATTTTTTTGTCATATACTTATTTGCTTGCATTTGACGACCTTGAACGATTCAGAAATTTATGGAAATGGAGTTTTGACTTTAGTGTAAATGAATATAATTCATCGAATTTATTAACTCCCTTGATTTTGATTGGATTAATGGTTTTGATTGCGATTTATCCTACTACTAAAAGGTCTTTAATAGCCAAAATTGATTTTAAGGCTACCTGGTCCTTACTGATACTGCATATTGGGATCTCATTGGTGATAGCTTTGATTGCAGCAAATAAGAATGGTTCAGAGCTTATTTTCCTCTTTTTCCCATTGACTATTTTATTTGCGAATTATCTTCAGGTAATCAACAGATATTGGATCAAAGAATTGATCATCTACCTGTTTATTGTAACTTTTATAATTAATTATTTATAAGGTTACAATTTATTTCCAAAAGCGAGGTCACCTGCATCACCAAGTCCAGGAACGATATAGCCTTTTGAATTTAATTTGTCGTCAATAGTGGCCACCCACAAATGTGTGTTTTCTGGAAAATGTTTTGATACATAGTCAATTCCTTCTTTAGCGGCGATAACCGAAACAAGATGTACCTGACTAATTTCCCCCATTTTTTTTAAGGTTTTATAAACCGCCGCCAGAGAACTTCCTGTGGCAAGCATCGGATCAGCCAGGATGAGAATTTTTTCGTCAAGAGAGGGACTTGCCAGATACTCCACTTTAATTTCAAATATTTCCGGGGAGCTATGGTGTCGGTAAGCCGAAATAAATGCATTTTCAATTTGATCGAAATAATTCAGGATACCCAGATGTAGAGGCAATCCGGCTCTGAGCACCGAACACAAAACAAGTTGATCAGAAATGAGTGGAACTTTTTTTACTCCTAAGGGAGTTTGCACTTGGAGATCTTGAAAATTTAACTTCTTGCTCAATTCATAACTGAGAATCTCCCCAATTCTTTCAATATTCCTTCTAAACCTCATAGAATCCTTTTGAACAGTTATATCTCGGATTTCAGAAACAAACTGATTCAGAATAGAATTGGTTTTATCTAAATTATGTACGATCATTTGAAAAAATAATTTACCAAAGTAAGTTTTGACATCGAAGACCAGTATAAAAATTTCAAATTTATAGAATTAGTCGTCATGAAAACAAATCATCTCTGGGATTCTTATGTAAAGATAAGAATCCCAGAGAATAATGAAATGTGTTGTCAATAGAATTAACCGTTAATGATTTGTTCCTGGTGGGCGATAGATTCCTGGTGAATGGCCTTAAAGATCCTTTCTATGAATATTTTAGACAGTCCCTGTGTTTCTCCCTTTTCAACCACATTCCCTAGAATTTCATTCCATCTCGCGTTTTGAAGCACGGCAACATTACTTTCCTTTTTTGCTTTGCCAATGTTCTCAACAATTTCCATTCTTTCAGAAAGCGTTTCCAATAGTTGTTCGTCCTTGGCGTTGATTTCCTTTCTAAGTGCATTTAGTTTAGAAAGTGATTCTTCGCGTTCAAACCGTGGTTTTCTAACCTTAAGTTCGGTCATAATTTCCATCAGCCGTTCTGGTTTTATCTGCTGCTTGGCATCACTCCAGGCCTCATCAGGGTGGCAATGTGTTTCAATCATTAAGCCATCCATTTTAAGATCAAGAGCCGTTTGAGACACATCAAATATTCCCGATCTGTTCCCGCAAATATGAGAAGGATCATTGATAATCGGTAAAGTTGGATATTTACTTTTAAGATCGATTGGAATTTGCCAACTAGGAATATTCCTATAGTTGGATTTTCTGAAAGAAGAGAAGCCTCTGTGAATTGCTCCCAGGTTTTTTACCCCCATCTTATGTAGCCTTTCGATGGCTCCAATCCAAAGGGCAAGATCAGGATTAATAGGGTTCTTTATAAGAACTATTTTGTCTGTGCCCTGAATAGCATCCGCAATTTCCTGTACGGCAAATGGATTCACAGTTGTGCGCGCACCGATCCACAGCACATCGATATCAAATTCCAACGCTAATTTTGCATGTTGCGCATTGGCAATTTCTACAGCTGTTAAAAGGCCTGTTTCTTCTTTAACTTTTTTTAACCAAGGTAGTGCAATTGCCCCATTTCCTTCAAAAGAACCAGGTCTGGTTCTGGGTTTCCAAACTCCTGCTCTGAAAACCGTTGCATCTGTATTTTTTAATTCATGAGCGATCTCAAGCACTTGCTCTTCACTTTCTGCACTACATGGTCCTGCAATTACCAAAGGATGTGATAATTCCATTGCATCCAACCATGTTCTAAAATTTTTGTTTTCCATTTTCATTCATGTTTAATACCGGCCAACACGTCTTTAATTCTATTTGTGTTTTGCATGATGTTTAAAACGTCATCGGCTGATTTTCTAGTTAAGATATCTTTAAATTGATTAAGGTTTTTAATGTATTCTTCAAGGGATTTTAATAGGTTATCACTGTTTTGAAGAAAGATGGGTGTCCATGTTTCGGGATTACTCTTAGCCAGTCTGACTGTAGAAGCAAATCCACTTCCTGCCATATTAAAAATGTTTTTTTCATCTTTTTCTATCTCCAAAACTGTTTTCCCGAGCATAAAGGAACTAATATGAGAAAGATGTGAAACATAGGCAATATGCTTATCGTGCTGCACGGCCGAATCCATAAACACATTTCTCATTTTCAGGCTTTCAAAAACAGACAAGCTTCTCTCGATCATTTCAGGGCTACTCAATTCTTTTTCACAAATGATATTGACCTTGTCTGTGAACAGGTCATATATGGCTGCCTCCGGACCCGAAAACTCTGTCCCGGCGATGGGGTGAAGGGCAACAAAATTCTTTCTTTTTGGATGGTTTCTAATCGCATCACAAACCGCTGCCTTAGTTGAACCCACGTCAAAAACCAACGTATTTTCCCTTATAAGTCCCAGAACCTGAATAGACAATTCAGGAATAATATTAACAGGAACAGCGATGATAACAACGTCCATTTCAGGGATAATATCAAGGTCAGCTTTTTTATAGATGATACCAAGTTCAAGGGCCCTTTTCAAATGCTCAGGATTCTTATCGATTCCGTAAATAGTAGCCCATGAATTCTTTTTAAGTTCGAGAGCCAGCGACCCTCCAATAAGTCCTAATCCTATTATAGCTATTTTTTTCATGATGCTTCGTATTTAGATAAGCGATGACGCACTTCCTTCATTTTAGTCTCATCCACGCATAGGGAAAAACGAATATATCCTTCACCCTGATCACCAAATACAGTTCCGGGAGTTATAAAAACATCGTACTGATATAATATGTGATCGGTCATTTCCTGCGAGGTTTTATTTGATGGAATTTTTGCCCATACAAAAAGTCCTGAACTCTCTCTGTCATATGTGCAATTTAATTCGTCGCATATTTCCCAAATGATTTCTCTTCTTTTCTTATAAACCATGTTCATTTGATCAAACCATTCAGAAGATAGTCCCAAAGCCTCAATGGCCCCTTGTTGAATACCAAAATACATACCGGAGTCCATATTGCTTTTTACCTTAAGGACTGCATCGAGATGTTCTTCATGACCTACGACCATTCCCACTCTCCAGCCAGCCATGTTGAAGGTTTTACTAAGAGAATTCAGTTCTATAGCAATATCTTTTGCCCCATGAACCGATAAAATACTTTTAGGATTATCATTCAAAACAAAGCTGTACGGGTTATCATTTACAATTAGAATCTGATGCTTTTTTCCAAACGCAATCAATTCTTCAAATAATTTTTCACCCGCATTGCTGCCAGTAGGCATATGTGGATAATTCACCCACATGATTTTAACCTTGCTGAGATCTAATGTTTCTATTTCTTTAAAATCAGGCCACCAGTTATTGGTTTCCTTTAAAGCATAGGTCACGGGAACAGCCTGAATTAGCTTGGTAACGGAGGCATAAGTCGGGTAACCCGGATCAGGAATTAAAACCTGATCTCCCTCGTTCAAAAAGGCCATTGATATATGCAGTATACCTTCTTTTGAGCCCATAAGGGGTAATATTTCATGCTCAAATCCCAAATCTACTCCGTAGTACTTTTTATAAAAAGAAGCCATGGCTTTCCTGAGTTCGGGAAGGCCCTGATAACTTTGATACCCGTGAACATCAGCATTTTTTAAAGCAGCTGTAACCGTTGCAGGAGGTGCCAGATCAGGGCTTCCAATACCCAAATTAACAATGGGCTTACCTTGATCTATTAGCGACCTCACTTCTCTCAGTTTTATGGAGAAGTAGTATTCTTTTACGTCATTAAGTCTTTTCGCTTTAGGCAACATGCTTATACTTTATTTTGATGGTATTCTCCAAGAATTTTTAAATGGGTAACTTTTTTTGATATTAGATGAAGGGCGTTTTTGTACAAAACAAAATCATCGATTACCAAATCAATAAAAAATGCATAATTCCAAGGTTTATTTATAATGGGTAGTGACTGGATTTTGGTTAGGTTTAAGTCATGCTTTCCAAATATATCAAGTATTTCAGCCAGACTTCCGGCATCGTGTTTCGTTATAAATTTGATGGAAGCCTTATCTTTTACAGATCCTAATTTACTCGGGTGATACGGACTGTCATTTCCCTTTTTAAGGATAAAGAAACGTGTAGAATTATTCTTTATGGTTTGAATATCATCTGCCAAAACATCAAGGCCATACATGTCAGCGGCCATTTTACTTGCAATAGCTGCAATTCCTTTAAGATTCTTTTCCCCGATTCTTTTTGCGACTTCGGCGGTGTCTTTTTCTTCAATTAATTTTATCTCCGGCCTGTTTCTGAAGAACTTTCTGCATTGCAATAGGGCCATGGGGTGAGACCAGACTTCTTTAATATCTTCGATACCCTGTCCTTTGAGTGCCATCAAATGGTGGTGGATATTTATGTAAACTTCCCCTTCTATACTAAGATCATATTCGTCGATCAACGCGTAATTAGGTAAAATAGCACCAGCAATAGAATTTTCAATGGCCATGACGCCGCTGTCTGCCAGCTCATCTGTGAGTAGGGAAGGAATTTCAGTAAAAGACATGCATTCCGACAACTCTATATCATTACCAAAATATTTATTGGCAACGATATGATGGAAAGATCCTTTTATTCCCTGTATGGCTATTTTCATTCTTCTCTTTTGGATAAAAAAAAAAGCCTCGATATACGAGACTTACTATGTTGTTAAAACTAATCTATACACCAGGAGTCTCTACTTTATTTTGTAAAAAAATAAAAGTAAAACCAGTTAGCTATTTGTACAGAATTTGTCATTAAAATCAAAATTAGTCAGCAAATCTATGAATTAATTTATCAATTACAAGTCTTTTTTAAAAAAGATTGACGATAATTCAATTTTATTTGGGAAACACCTCCTTATATTTATACATATTAAAACTCAATCTATCAAAAATTCGTTTATTTGCAGTGGAAATTAAGAAATTTGTATATGTCAATCGAAGTTGATAAAGTAGTTAAAGAATATGGTACGCAAAAGGCACTGAATCAGATTAGTTTTAAGATTGACTCAGGTGAAATTGTAGGGTTCTTAGGTCCGAACGGAGCAGGAAAGTCAACAATGATGAAAATCATTGCTACCTATATTGATCAAACGAGCGGAAAGGTGAGGGTTAATGAATATGATACCCTGAAGAACGATATTGAAGTAAAGCAATCGATAGGCTATTTACCCGAACACAATCCCTTGTATCTCGATTTTTATGTAAGAGAATACCTCAAATTTCATGCTGATATACACCATATAGAAAAAGAAAGAATAGAGGAGGTTATTAATCAAGTGGGTTTATCAGACATTAAAGGGAAGAAAATTGGCCAATTGTCAAAGGGGTTTAGACAGCGTGTTGGTTTGGCGGCAGCGCTATTGCATGATCCTGAAGTTCTTATCCTTGATGAACCCACAACGGGTCTCGATCCGAATCAATTAAAAGATATAAGAGACCTGATCAAGGAAATAGGCAAGTCTAAAACAATTCTATTATCGACACATATCATGCAAGAGGTTGAAGCCATGTGTGACAGGGTAATCATTATAAACAAGGGGAATATTGTTGCAGATAAAAAGCTTAGCGATTTACTTACAGATCAGAGCCAGATCATTCAGGTAGAATTTGATTTAAGTGTTGAAGAGCAGTTGTTAACATCTCTTCCAAACCTTAAAGAAGCCAACAATATTGCTGAGAATCATTGGAACCTGGTTTTCGGGACTGAAAAGGATATGCGTGGGGAGGTTTTTGATTTTGCTCTAAATAATGGATTGAGAACCTTGCAATTAAATAGAAAAACAATTAGCTTGGAATCACTTTTTCAGAACTTAACTAGTTAACAAATTGCGTATGCGTCGAGTCGTTTTAATTGTCGTTTTTGTCATTTTTTGGGTCTCTAATTCTTTTTCGCAGGAAGAAGAAAAGAAACCCGATGATACAATGGATTTTTATTTAAAAAAGGGGAAGGGATTTGAATTCCATTTTGAGGATGATAAGTATATGTTTTATATTGACTTTAGAGGTCAATTCAGAGCAGCGTACCCGCACAACAACTTTCCGACCAGTGCAGATGATTTTAGTGATGATGACATCAATTTGGGTATTAGTCGAGCCAGGATCAAATTCGGGGGTTATGTAGGGCGACCGGAATTCAACTTTTATCTTGAACAAGACGTTCGAGGTGGAAATCTACTCGACTTCAGGGCTCAGATCGAAAAACTTCCCTACTTGAAATTTAGGGTAGGCCAATGGAAGGCCAGGTATTCGCGTGAAAGGATCATCTCATCCGGAAAGCAGACCGGCCTGGAACGTTCTCTTATCAACAGGGTTTTTACAATTGATCGGCAACAGGGAGCTTCTCTATATGGGAATATTGACGGTGGAGGTGCAGCCAATTTCAATTATTGGGCAGAGGTCCTTACGGGTAGTGGCCGAGGCGGGACGTTGGGCGATGATGATGACCTAATGTACATGCTCAGGCTTCAATGGAACCCGAATGGCAAAGAACTTGGCTTTTCAGGTTCTGATTTAAAATTCCATGAAAAATTCATCTCTTCCATAGCCGTCGCTGGGGTGACCAATACTTCACCCTACACAAGGTTCTCAACTAGTGGAGGGGGACAACTCTTTGGATTTGAAAATGGAATTGAAGGGCAGTATAAAGTAGAGCAATTTTTAATTGAAACAGCCTTTAAATATAGAGGGCTTAGTTTTGATCAAGAATTACACTTCAAGAATATTGATGATACGGTTAACCTTGAGGAAACCATGTTAATGGGAAACTATTTTCAAGTAGGCTATTTCTTTCATTATCTTTTTGAGAAATTTCCAAAACCTCTTGAGGTTTTTGCACGTCAGGCTTTTTATGATCCAGATACAAACATTTCAGATAATAATAATCTAGAGTATACTTTGGGGGTGAACTGGTTCTTTAAAGGGCATAAGAATAAACTCACTTTAGACTATTCCTATCTTGACTATAATCAGTTCGATGTTGAAGACAATACAGAGCATATGGTCAGAATTCAATGGGACGTTTCCATTTTTTAAGAATGAGCAACTTAAATGTATCTTTGAAAAAACTTTTAATCCATGGATTTAGCCTTAATACCGAAAATTAAACACCTCGATTCGAATAATTTTTTCTTATTGGCCGGACCTTGTGCCATTGAAGGAGAAGATATGGCGATGCGAATAGCAGAAAGAGTCATTACTATTACGGATAAACTGAGGATTCCCTATGTGTTTAAAGGAAGTTTTAAAAAGGCTAACAGATCAAGAATAGACAGTTTTACCGGGATTGGAGATGAAAAGGCATTGAAAATTCTAAGAAAGGTTTCTAAAGAATTCAATATTCCAACAGTGACTGATATTCATACTGAAAATGATGCGGTCATGGCGGCAGAATATGTCGATATTCTTCAGATTCCTGCTTTTTTAGTTAGACAAACTGACTTAGTAGTTGCTGCAGCGAATACCGGAAAAACGGTTAACCTGAAAAAAGGGCAATTTATGAGCCCTGAAGCTATGCAGCACGCCGTGAAAAAAGTTTATGACTCAGGTAATGACAAAGCAATGATCACTGACAGGGGAACCATGTTCGGCTACCAGGATATGATCGTTGATTTCAGAGGAATTCCCGTTATGCAAAAATACGCTCCTACTGTTTTAGACATAACACATTCTCTGCAGCAACCCAACCAGAGCAGCGGAGTTACCGGAGGAAAACCGGAACTTATCGAAACGATTGCAAGAGCTGGAATTGCCGTGGGCGTTGATGGTATTTTCCTTGAAACACATCACGATCCGCAGGTAGCGAAATCGGATGGAGCCAATATGTTAAAATTGGAGTATCTCGAGGATTTGCTTAGCAAATTAGTGGCTATCCGAGGAACCATCAATCAGTTTTAATCACCTTCTAAATTCGCTTAAAAAGATAGCCGTTGCTGTCGCCACATTCAAGCTTTCAGTTTGCTGCTTTTCGTCAAATTGTGGGATAGTTATTTTTTTTTGAACCAATGTTTTGATCGAATCGGATATACCATTGGCTTCGTTACCCAGAACAATAACTGAATTGGGTTCAGGTTTGGTTTTGTAGATGTTTTCACCATTGAGGAAAGTTCCGTAAATAACTCTTGATTCTAAAGTCAAATAATCTTTCAGATCTACATAGTTTATAGCTACCCGGGTTAAGGACCCCATACTTGCCTGAACAACTTTTGGATTAAAACAATCAACGGTATTTTCAGAGCAGATTAACTGGGAAACACCAAACCAATCACATAATCTTATGATGGTGCCCAAATTTCCCGGATCATTGATACCATCCAACACGACTGTAAGCCCGTTTTTTTGCGGTTCTTTTTCCTTGGGTATTTCAAAAACTCCAATCACTTGATTTGGATTGGAAAAATCACTGATCATACTAAGTTCTTTCTCTGTAATTATTTGTAAATCAGATATTTTAAACGGGTTTAGGTAAGAGGAAGTACAAAACAATTTGTGACTGTTAAAAGACGAGTTAATCAGCTCTTCAACCACCTTGATTCCTTCAGCCACAAACAAGTGATGGGCCTGTCGAATTTTTTTTTTCTTTAAACTCCTGATAAACTTTACCTGATTTTTGCTTAACATTTAAATAGTATTACTTTTGAATAACTTAAAATACTGCTATTGCCATCTTCTTTCGCCAAAATATTATTATTTGTATGGATACTTATGCAATTGGCATCTTGCAATAGTATTAAATATGTGCAAGAAAATGAAAATTTGCTCAAAGTAAATAATGTTTTGATCAATGGGCAAAAAAATAAGGATCCTAAGATCAACAATTATCTTGATCAAAAGCCGAATCGAAAATCTTTTGGAATGCCATTGTCACTTTACTTATACAACTTTGGGAATCCGGATTATGAAATGACTTTTGACGAATGGATTGAAAATCATCAAAAAAAGTATGAGCGATACGTGAGCCTTTTTTCTAAAAAACAAACCTATGGAATTTACGACAACAAAAAGGGGGTTAACAATTGGTTTTTAAGAAAAGGAGAGGCGCCTGTTATTTTTGATGAAAAGAAAGCTAAAAGGTCAGCAAACACATTAAAGGACTATTATATTTCCAATGGGTTTTTTGAAGCTGAAGTAAATTTTGATACGCTCAGGGTTGGTGATAAGGAGCTCGAAGTAATCTATGACGTCAAAACCAATACCCAATATTTAATTGACTCCGTTAATGCCGAAATTGAATCCCCTGTTTTGGATTCAATCTATTTGGCTCATAAAGATAAATCATACTTAAAACAAGGGAAACCTTTTGTCTTTGAAGATTTTGAAAAGGAAGAGTCACGACTTGTCAAGTTATTTAGAAATTCAGGAATATATCATTTTAAAAATTACAGCATGGGATTTTGGACCGACTCCATCAAAGATTCTTATATGAAAGATGTACTGTTGAAAATACCCAACAGGCTCGTAAATAGAAATGACACATTAATAAAGAAGTCGTACAAAACTCAGAACATCAGTAAAGTTAATGTCTACACAGATTTTTCCATTAACAACCGCGGTGAAAAGATCAAAGATTCGGTAAATTATCAAGGGTATAATTTTTACAGTTTTAATAAGATGAGATTTAAACCTAAATATCTTGTCAATTCATTATTCATAACACCCGGAGGTCTTTATAAGGATTCTGAAAAGATACAAACTCAAAATTATATTAGAAACCTTAAAACGTTTTCCTCAGCTGTAGATATTTCCTATACTGAAAACGAGGACGAATCCCTAACTGCAGACGTGTATCTTACACCCTTGAAAAAATATGCAATTACTGTCGATCTTGATGCCACCACTTCAAATATTAAACCTTTTGGAATTCTTGGAAAATTTGCATTTTTAGGGCGAAATATGTTTAAAGGTTCGGAAATTATGGAATTATCTTTTCAAGGATCATTATTTAATTTAGCGGAAGACCCTTCTGACAGCAATAATTTTTTTAACGGATGGGAAGTATTATCAAGTGCTTCTTTACGTTTTCCGAGAATATTGTTTCCTGTTAATACTTCAAACCTCATTCCCAAGTATATGGCACCAGCGACCAATCTGAATGCAAGCTTGAGTTTTCAGAAAAATGTAGGCCTTGACAGACAAACCACGACGGCGGGCATGGCCTACACCTGGAAGAGTTCTAAAAAAATAGGACATAGAATAGACCTGGCCAATTTATCATATATAAGGAACCGAAATATTGACAATTACTTTCCCATTTACGATTCTGAATATCAAAAACTAAATGATGTTTCTGAGGATGTATTTGGGATAAGCCTCCCGGATAATCAAGCCAGTAATAATGAAATTTTTCTAGAATTTATGGATGAATTTCTTGACCCAGCTAACGGATTTGACCAAACAAACCCCGATGAGTTTGATGATGTTTCTGATATAGATGAAAGAAGAAACATATTGATTGAAGACTCTTTTGTTCCTGTGATATCATACTCGTTTACCTACAATACCCGTGAAAATGTAAATGACAATAATTTTTCGCATTTTACCGCCAGGTTGGTTTCAGCCGGGACATTTACCAATCTTGTATTTCAAAACGAGAATGATTCCGGCCAACGCACCCTATTGGATGTTCCAATTGCACAATATGTTAAGGCCGAATTTGAATATAAAAAATATTGGGAACTAAGAGATCAGGACGTTCTCGTTTTTAGAACTTTTGTAGGGGCGGCTATTCCTTATGGGAATTCTTCAAATATACCCTTTAGTAGAAGTTATAGTGCCGGTGGAAGTAATGAGATCAGGGCTTGGAGAACTTTTGATCTTGGGCCAGGTGGCGAATTGAATAATTTAGAATACAAGGTCGCTACTTTCAAATTGGTTGGAAATCTTGAGTACAGACTCAAGCTAAGCAATAAGTTTAACGGGGCAGTTTTTATTGATGCAGGAAACATTTGGGACATTACAAATTCTAATTTGGTGAGTGAAAAGGGAAAACTGACAAGTTTAAGTTCACTTAAATACACAGCTGTTGGCTCTGGAATTGGTCTCAGGTATGATTTTGGATTTTTAGTCTTTAGATTTGATGTTGGTTTTAAGACTTATGAGCCTTATTTGCTATCCAGCAACAAATGGTTTGTCAATTACAATTTTGGGAATGCAGTATACAATATTGGAATAAATTATCCTTTCTAGTCATAAGAATTTCGTACTTTTGTCGACTAGTTATTTACAATAAAACCAAATAAAATGTCACAAAAAATTAAATCAGGAGTAGCTACCGGTGATACGGTGCAAGAGATCTTTCAATTAGCTAAAGAGAAGAGTTTTGCATTACCGGCTGCCAATGTTATCAGTTCAAGTACAATAAATGCTGTTATTGAAGCAGCCAAAGAATTAAATGCCCCGGTAATTGTTCAATTTTCAAATGGAGGAGCTCATTTTAACGCGGGAAAAGGATTAAGTAACGAAGGTCAAAAAGCGGCTATTGCAGGTGGTATAGCAGGTGCGAAACATGTTCATGTAATGGCAAAAGCCTATGATGTACCAGTTATTTTACATACGGATCATTGTGCTAAAAAATTACTTCCATGGATTGATGGATTACTTGATGCAGGCGAATCGTATTATAAAGAAAACGGAGTTCCTTTATTCAGTTCACATATGATCGATCTTTCTGAAGAACCTATTGAGGAAAACATAGAAATCTGTAAGGGTTATTTGGAACGTATGGATAAAATAGGGATGACACTTGAAATTGAATTAGGCATTACCGGAGGTGAAGAAGACGGTGTTGACAATACTGATGTCGATGCATCAAAATTGTATACTCAACCTGAAGAAGTAGCTTACGCATATGAAGAATTGCTAAAAGTAAGTCCTCGTTTTACGATCGCAGCTTCTTTTGGAAATGTTCACGGGGTGTACAAGCCAGGAAATGTGAAGCTTACTCCAAAAATCCTTGACAATTCTCAAAAGTATATTGAAGAAAAATACAAAACTGATAAGAATCCTGTGGATTTCGTATTTCATGGAGGATCAGGTTCTTCTTTAGAAGAGATCAGAGAAGCCATTGGTTATGGCGTGATCAAAATGAACATTGATACGGATCTGCAATACGCTTATATGGCAGGCATAAGAGACTATATGTTTGACAAAAAAGATTATCTTCAGGGACAAATTGGCAATCCTGGTGGCGCTGATTCTCCTAATAAAAAATATTACGATCCAAGAGCTTGGGTAAGAAAAGGAGAAGATTCTTTTAAGGCAAGAATTAAGCAAGCGTTTAGCGACCTTAACAACGTAGATACGCTCTAGTTTTAAGAACTGCAAAAACGGAGTGCCTCTTTAAAGAGGTACTCCGTTTTTTTTATAACTTGCGGGTTTAACTTAATTTTTATAATCTTTGTTGGCAGAATAATCACAATGTAAAACAGACGGTATGAGTTCTTGGTTTAAAAGACAGAATAAGGGAATACAAACCCCTACAGACGAAAAAAAAGACACACCCAAAGGCTTGTGGTATAAAACACCAAGCGGTAAAGTCATTGATTCGGATGATTTAAAAGCTCATTTATATGTTAGTCCGGAGGACGGATACCATGTTCGAATTGGCAGTGCCGAATACTTTGAAATCTTGTTCGATAATAATAAATTCAAGGAGCTGGATACAAAGTTAACGGCTAAGGACCCCTTGAAATTTGTAGACACAAAAAAGTACACAGACAGGATCAAGGAAGCACAGAAAAAAACAAATTTACACGATGCTGTTCGAACTGCTATTGGGAAATCCTTAGGTAAAGACTTGGTTATAGCCGCTATGGACTTTAGTTTTATTGGAGGTTCTATGGGAAGTGTTGTTGGTGAAAAAATTGCAAGAGCGATTGATTATTCCATAAAAAAGAAAGTTCCCTTTTTAATGATCTCCAAATCTGGAGGGGCACGAATGCAAGAAGCTTCTTTGTCGTTGATGCAATTGGTAAAGACATCTGCAAAGCTGGCACAACTTGCAGAAGCGAAGATTCCATATATTTCTCTGTGCACCGATCCTACTACCGGAGGAACCACGGCTTCTTACGCTATGCTAGGGGATATTAACATTGCTGAGCCAAATGCCTTAGTTGCCTTTGCGGGCCCAAGAGTTGTGAAAGACACAACCGGAAAAGATCTTCCAGAAGGGTTCCAGCGTTCTGAATTTCTTTTGGAACATGGTTTTCTTGACAAGATTGTTGAAAGGAAAATATTGAAAGAACAAGTGAATCTTTATATAGATTTGATTCAAAACAATCCGATTAGAAAATAAGATTAACTGCGATAAATAAAACAAAAAGACCTCTTCCGATAAGGAAGAGGTCTTTTTGTTTTATTTCCACTTTTTCCGATTTATGTGAATTTCATAAGAAGCTCCATCTTCTTTAGTTATGGTTGCCAAATCATCACATTCATCATTGCCATAATCAAGTATATTTGTTTTGTCATTGCTAATGATCTCTACGACTCCGCTTACAATAAACCTGCAGGCCAGCTTTCTTACAAGGGGTACTGTAATAGTATCGGTAATTAAGGTACCATCTCTTTTAGTGATAACCCAACTTCCTGTAATACTAAAAATATTGTCACCCCAAATGTCATTCTCCTTTCCATCTGTCCATTCTCTAATTCTTTCTCCCTTAATTGTTGAATAGGAAGCATCTTCCCAGATAATTTTGATCTCTCTGTTGATTTGCGACTGCGGATTCCCGTTTTCGTTTGTTCTAGACCTCTTTTTTTGAACATTACCTTCTATTTTTTTATTGTTGATATAGAATTCATCAAAGGTATAGCTCATGTTGACAACTGCATTTTCTAAGCTCAGATCTACATGAATGATTATTTTCCCTTTAGCTTCATGCCCTTTTTTGGTTGTGCAACCTTCTCCATAATCGAGAATAATCTCAATATAATCATCCATGAATTCTTTTGAAACTACGACACAATCAGAGAGGAAACGTTTGTCTTGCTGATTTTTATATTCGGAAGATTTAAAAAAATCAGACGTCGCGACTTCCAAATAGGCACTTTCAATAATCTCATTGATGTTTTCGCTGGTATCATCAATTTCGGTAATTTCGCTTGCGGTGTCAAGAATTGTGGCACTGAACTCTCCGTCTGAGGAGCTATCGTGGCTATCGCAAGAGCTTAATAAGAGGGTAATGAATAGAAATATTCCTAATAGAGTAGGAATCTTTCGGAATAATTGTTTTTCAGATGTTTTCATTTCGATAAATTTCTTCATAACTTTAAAATTGGTTTATTATTGGATAGGGATTTTTAGAAAAGGTTTAATCTCAAGGTCCATTTTTTTTCAGCTATAGATAGTTTGTTGTCAATCAAAATAATAATGTTATCTTTGCCGCCTAATTAAATATTAGTACATAAAAATTATTAATTTAAACTTAATGTTAGCATGTATTTGACAACTGAAAAAAAGAAAGAGATTTTCGAAAAACATGGAAAATCTGTAACAGACACTGGTTCTTCTGAAGGACAAATTGCATTATTCACTGTGCGAATTAATCATCTGACTGATCATTTAAAGGGAAATCGTAAAGATTTTAATACCCAAAGATCTTTGGTGAAATTGGTAGGTAAAAGAAGAGATCTTTTGAACTATTTGATTAAATCGGATATTACAAGATACCGTGCAATCGTAAAAGAACTAGGTTTAAGAAAATAAGATTTAAGAGAGGCATTTTGCCTCTCTTTTATTTTTGAACCTTTTTTGATTCAGTTTAGGATTTAGATCAAAAGTTGTCTATTTTCGTTAAAAAATCCGAAAGGCCATTCTTTGTGATAAAGAAATGGAAACTAGAGTAATTCATTGGCAAACTATGACCTTTTTAAAATAGGTCAGACAACACAACTACAAGTTTAACCATGAATTAATTTATTTACTTCTATGAAGTAGATTCTAAAGTAAAATTATGAAACCAAAAGTTTTTAGAGAGGTTATTGACCTCGGAGATGGTAGAG
>CAZQRD010000061.1:0-15864 GCA_964595535.1 uncultured Flavobacteriaceae bacterium
GCTAATTCCTGCATCAAGGGATCAGGATCTATTGAATATAATAATTGTCCTTTTTCAACCCTTGCTCCTTCCTTAAAATGGATACCATCTAAAAAACCAACAACTCTGGCTCGTATAGGAATATCTTTTTCACCATACACCTGACCAACAAATTCTTCATAAATAGGAACTGATTTGGTTTGAATTTCATAAACCGGAAAAGGCTGTGGAGGCATCACTGGAGGCGTCTTATCCTTGCAGGATAAAACTAAAACGATTAATGTAAACAGTAAGTATGATTTTTTCATAGGGGTATATTAGGTTCTTTACAATCGTTAAAAATAAAAAATCTTTTAACAACTGCTACCCAAATACCATTAAAGTCTTCTATAAAATTAATAATATGAAAATCTTCTCACCTTTGCAATGTATTTCGCAAGGCCCATAACCTGATGACTGTAACCATATTCGTTGTCATACCAAACATATAAAATAGCGTGATCTCCTTCTTTGGAAACAATGGTGGCATGGCTGTCAAAAATGGCAGGTTCAAGTGTTCCTATTATATCAGATGACACGAGTTCATTACTCATCGAATAGCGTATCTGCTCTACCAAATCACCTTCCAAAGCATATTTCTTCATGATGGCATTCAAATCTTCTCTACTTGTTTTGCTTTGCAGATTCAAATTTAAAATGGCCAAAGATCCATTAGGCACAGGAACCCTTATGGCATTGGAGGTCAATTTCCCGGATAATTCAGGAATTGCTTTTGAAACAGCCTTGCCCGCTCCAGTTTCGGTAATTACCATGTTCAAAGCTGCTGCTCTGCCTCTTCTGTATTTCTTATGCATATTATCGACCAAATTCTGGTCATTGGTGTAGGCATGAATGGTTTCAATATGCCCATGTTTAATACCCAGTGAGTCATTAATCACTTTCAAGACCGGAGTGATGGCATTTGTTGTACAGGATGCTGCTGAAAAAATACTGTGCTTGTCAGGATCAAAACGATGTTGATTGACTCCATATACAATGTTCGGAACGTTTCCAATTCCCGGAGCCGTGAGTAATACTTTATCTGCTCCTTTTGCCTTGAGGTGCCTTGAAAGGTCCTCCTCAGTTCTGAACGCACCTGTATTGTCAATGATCAAAGCTTCGTGAATACCGTACTTGGTATAATCAGGATCTTCAGGACCATCAGCCGAGATCACAAATACTGTGGTTCCGTTGATGGTAAGCGCTTGCTGCTCAAAATCAACCTTGACCGAGCCTTTAAAATAGCCATGAACCGAATCCTTTCTCAACATGGAAGCCCTCTTCTCCAATACTTCTTTTGTGATCTGCCCCCGTGTAACGATGGCACGCAATCTCATTTGCACTCCCTTACCGGTTCGTGACATGAGCTCTCTGGCCAGTAACCTTCCTATTCTACCGAATCCATATAAAACAACATCCTTAGGTTTAATCCCATTTTTACTGTGGGCATCTCCTAATTTCTTAATGACAAAATCATCCACATTTGTCTCACCGGTCAAATGAAAAACATAAGCCAGCTTTCCTATATCGATTTTGGCAGGAGGAAGATCCATTTCCTGTATCTTTTGAGCGATCTTTAACATATGGCTTATTGAGATAGGCTTTTGAACAAATCCCTTGGCATACTCAAGTAAATTCAATATTTCACTCACATTACGATCAATGAGTTGATTTCTGAACAAGAACAGTTCTATGTTATTCTCATACCATAGATCACTGATTAACTTGATCAGTTCAACGGTCATCCTTCTTTGCTTCACTTCCTTGGATAATTGTTCCTCGTAACTTTTCATTAATTTCATATCAAACTGTTCTATTTTATTGAGAACGTAAAAATATGTCTTTATAATATGTTATTCATAAAAAAAACCACTCAAAATGAGTGGTTTTTTATCATAATTTTAATTACCTGCTATTTACCTAATTATTCCAGATTGCCGTCATATACCTAATTTGACCTCACCCTAATGTATCCCAGCTTACCGCTCCTGGTAAGGATCTGCAACTCAAAATAATCTTTATTCTGATATTTTTTTAGCAATTTGTCAACTTCCTCAGCATTGTTTACCTTTTGATCTTCCACGGCTAGAATAATATCTCCGGCACCCACCCCGTAGGTCCTTTCTATTTCTTCATTTTTTAAACTTATAATTTTAACTCCGTGCTGAATATCAAATTTATTGGCATCACTCTTGCTTATTGGAGCCAAATCTCCAATGAAATATTTTGAAAAATCAGAATTATCAAATTTATACTTACCAAACTGATTCTTTAATTTTAAGGTTAAAATTTTTGGGGTTTCATCCCTCAAAATTGCAACCTCAACCTGATCTCCCGGCCTTTTAGATCCTAAAAACCCTTGTAAATCAGAAAAATTAGCAATTTTAACATTGTCCATTTTAACGATGATATCGTTTGCCATCAGGCCGGCTTCCTTGGCAGCTCCCTGATCTAAAACCCTTGTTATAAGAACACCTTCAGTACTTGCCACACCGAATTCACTTGCTTTTACACTATTTAACTCTTCATAGTTAATGCCTAGATATGCTCTTTGAACATTACCGAATTCCAGGATATCTTCTATCACCTTTTTAGCGATATTAGATGGAACCGCAAAAGAATAACCAATATAGGAACCGGTTTGAGAGGAAATCGCTGTATTTATTCCGATTAAATTACCCCTTGTATTAACCAAAGCCCCTCCACTATTTCCAGGATTTACGGCAGCATCCGTTTGAATAAAGGATTCTATTCGTTTATTGTTATTCATTATATTGATATCTCTGGCTTTGGCACTTACGATTCCGGCAGTTACTGTTGACGTAAGATTAAAGGGGTTTCCAACTGCAAGAACCCATTCTCCAACCTTTAAGTGGTCAGAATCTCCAAAAGGAAGGTAGGCCAGGTCAGTTTTGTCAATTTTTAGCAAGGCAATATCCGAACTCTCATCAACTCCCACCACTTCAGCTTGATAAGATTCTTTATTGTTCAGGGTAACCTCGAGTTCACGGGCACCTTTTATCACATGATTATTGGTAATAATATATCCATCGGAAGAAATGATCACACCCGAACCTGAACCGATAATCTGTTTTTCAGATCCTCCGGATTGTCCATAAAAGAATTCAAATAATGGATTGACTTTGGAACCCGAATTACTCAGGTTTTTCACGTGAACCACTGCGTGTATAGATTTTTCAGCTATTACTGTAAAATCAGTTTTTTCAGCTGCCGAGATACTGGTGGCATCATAACTTGCCGGGATGGTCATGGGCATTTCAGTCGTTGGAAATTCTCCTGGAGTAACCTGCTGTTCAAAAAACAAGATATAACCGCCCAAAGTCAACATGCCTCCAAGGGCCGAAACAACTAAAATCTTAAAAATATTTTTCATATTGTGCCTATTTTTTTTCTACGAACCCAAATTTAAATATAAAAAATTCAAGTGTCGACTACTTTAACTATACTTTAACAGCAGCAATTTGCTACAATAATTCCTACATTTGCAATATGAAAACAGACTTTTTCAAATATCAGGGAGCTGGAAATGACTTTGTGATCATCGACAACAGAAAGGGGATTTTCCCAAAAGATGATTTCGATATGATTGAACGATTTTGTGATAGGAAATTTGGAATTGGGGCCGATGGGCTTATACTACTGGATAATGCAAGCGATGCCGATTTTAAAATGGAGTACTTTAATGCCGATGGGCGCCCAGGATCTATGTGTGGTAACGGGGGAAGATGTATCGTGGCTTTTGCCAAAGCTCTGAATATTTTTGACAGCTCCACCAGCTTTATCGCGATGGGGGAAAAGTATCAGGCGACTATAACAGCTGAGCAGGTAGCTCTTAAAATGATCGATGTTGAAAAAATTGAGATCCACAATGACCATGTTTTTCTTGACACCGGATCTCCTCATCACGTAACATTTATTGAAAATATTTCGACCTTCGATGTGGTTGAAAAAGGACGCAAAATCAGGTATGGTGCACCTTATCTCGAAAAAGGAACGAATGTGAATTTTGTTGAAAAAATAAATGATAACACCTTTAGCGTGAGAACTTATGAACGCGGGGTAGAGGACGAAACATTGAGCTGTGGTACAGGGGTAACAGCTGTTGCCCTGGCGAGCTTTCATCTTGAAAAAACTGCCAAAAAAAAGGTTTATATTGAAACCAGAGGTGGTACGCTGAAAATTGAATTTGAAGAAGGACAAAAGGGTTATAAGAATATCATTCTATCGGGCCCTGCAACTTTTGTGTATAAAGGAACTATTAATATCAGATGATGGAGCTTCTTGAAAATGATGTAATCAGATTGCGAGCCTTAGAGCCGGATGACCTTGACTTACTTTTCTCTGTTGAGAATGACAGTAATTACTGGGAGATCAGTAATACCCTTGCGCCTTATTCAAGAGAACTACTGGTCAATTATCTTAAAAATGCCCAGCAGGACATCTACGAAGCAAAACAATTACGACTTGTCATCACCAGGAAATCGGATGCCTGCATCCTGGGTATGGTTGATCTTTTTGATTTTAATCCTCAGCATAACAGGGCCGGAATTGGAATTTTGATCTTAAAAAAACACCAAAATAAAGGTTATGCCACAAATGCATTGGAGGTCTTTCTTTCCTATGTTTTTCAACACCTGGATATACATCAGTTATACGCGAACATCCCATTGATGAATGCAAATAGCCAAAAGTTGTTCAACAAATTTGATTTTAAACAAATTGGCGTCCAAAAAGAATGGATCAAAGTCAAAGGGAAATTCCATGACGTATCATTATTACAATTAATAAATCCGGATCATCAATGAAAAAGAAGTTAAGTGTTGCGATTGGAATTATTTTTCTTATTACTGCCATTGTTGGATATTCCTATTACCGAAAAATTTATCAAGCAAATGTTACTGAATCTGTAAGTGTTTTGATTCGTACCGGAACAGATTTTGAAGGATTGATCAAAATCATAGAACCTCATGTGGGCAATATCAAGAGTTTTATCTGGGTAGCAGAAAAGAAAAACTATCCTAACAAAATCAGAGCGGGTAAATTCAGGATCGATGAAGGAATGAGTAATGACTTATTAGTCAACCATTTGAGGGGAGGAAAACAGGAAACTGTAACCCTCGTTTTTAACAATCAGGATAGCTTTGAAAAACTGGCCGGAAGGGTGGCCGAACAGATTGAAGCTGATTCCACAGCCTTATTAGCAACCTTTTATGATGAAACATTTATGTCAAAAAGTGGTTTTGATGAAAAAACGGCTATCGCCATGTATATCCCTAATTCATACGACTTTTACTGGAATACAAACGCCGACCAATTTCGCGAAAAAATGTTGTTAGAATACAAACAATTTTGGAGCGAATCAAGGATGAGTAAAGCAAAACAACAAAATCTAACACCACTACAGGTCTCAACCCTGGCCTCAATAGTACAAAAAGAAACTGCTGTAGTGAGAGAAAGAAAAACCGTTGCAGGGCTTTACCTCAACCGCCTGCATGATTACTGGCCGCTTCAAGCGGATCCCACGATCATCTTTGCGCTTAAACAAAAGAATGGACAGGATAAAGAATACAAACGAGTTCTCAATAAAGATCTCGACATAGATTCACCTTATAATACCTATGTTAATTTTGGCTTACCTCCGGGTCCGATAGGAATGCCTGATATTTCTTCAATTGAAGCCGTGTTAAACCCTGAGGATCATCAGTTTTTTTATATGTGCGCCAGTGTTGAAAAAATTGGTTTTCACAAATTTGCCAAAACACTTAGTCAACATAATATAAACGCAGCTGCCTATCAAAAATGGGTGAGTCAACAAGGTATTAACCGATGATCAGTTTTAAAAAATCATATGTTTATTTAATTTTTTTCTTCTTTCTTATCTATGCGGGAAAAGACTCCTTGTTTGCACAAAACAAAACACCTTTTTTTCAACAAGCTGACACCCTTAACAAAAAAAGAAGGACAGCCGTATATGTTACGGAGGCCGTCTTAGCAACAGCTACTCTTATTGCGCTCAATGAGGCCTGGTACGCTCAATATGAGAGGTCAAGTTTTCGTTCATTGAATGACAATGCACAATGGATGCAAATGGATAAATTTGGTCATACCTTTAGCTCTTATTACATTGGTAAGATGGGTATGGATGCCCTTGCCTGGACAGGTGAGACAAAAAAAAATCAGTTGATTTATGGGGCTACTTTGGGTTTTGCCTTTCTCACGACTATTGAAATACTCGATGGTTTTTCTGAAGAATGGGGCTTCTCAACTGGTGATGTGATGGCGAATGCTTTTGGAACGGGTTTACTTATTGGTCAGGAGTTATTATGGGATGAGCAAAGAATACAAATGAAATTTTCTTTTCAACATACAGAATATGCCAACAATAACCCCGACAAACTAGGGAGTACAGATATACAGCAGGTCTTAAAAGATTATAATGGGCAAACCTATTGGTTATCGGTGAACCTATGGTCGTTTTTCAAGGAAAGTAAAATTCCAAAATGGTTGAATGTTGCCCTTGGATATGGCGCCAATGGACTGCCTGAAGGAAGTTATGACTATTCTGCGCTTCCGCCAGTGCCTATAGAGTCATATAGACAATTTTTCGCTAGCGTTGATATTGACCTTACAAAAATCAAAACCAATTCAGATTTTTTAAAAACAGTATTCAATGTATTTAATTTTGTTAAAATACCTGCTCCCACCTTTGAATATAGAAGCAACGGAGACTTTAAATTTCATTTTCTATACTTTTAACGAACCCTTTATTTCACGTCGATCTTAGCCTGTTTGCACCCGTTTATTGAAAATACCTTATCTTTGTAGCAGAAATGTAATTTTTAGGCACTCCCTAACTAGAAAATACAACTATGAAAAAGAAACTACTATTTGTGGCGTTATGCGCCTTAGTATTTACTGCGTTCAATCAAGACAAGTCTCTGTTCTTTAACGGCAACAAAATAGTCCGCTACAATTTACCCATAGCTAATGCTATAGTAACGGTAAAAAAGAGCATTGAACCATTTGAGGTCCATTACACTCCAAGCGCTGACAATTTGTACATTGGCTTTAAGGAAGCTCTCGCTTTTAAAGAATCTAGAGGTAATTACAGAAAGGTCAACAAACTGGGTTATCTTGGCAAATATCAATTTGGAGAATCTACCTTGAATCGTATCAGAATTTATGACACGCACACTTTTCTCAATGATCCTAAATTACAGGAAGATGCCTTCTATGCGCTTTGTTCTCTGAATAAATGGATCTTGATCAGAGACATCAAAAGAAGTGTTGGTAAAAAGATCAACGGAGTTGAGATAACCGAATCAGGAATTCTGGCTGCCGCCCATTTGGCTGGAGCAGGAAATGTAAAAAAGTATCTGAGAAGTAATGGTGAAATAAACGCTTACGACGCTTTCGGCACAGACGTGCAACAGTATATGAAAAGATTCGCTGGTTATGACACCTCTTTTATCAAGCCTGTAAAAAACGCCAGCATTTAATATTTGTGAAAAATAAAAATACAAGGTCTTTTATGAAGATCTATATTTTCTGTTTTCCATTCTTTTGCAGTTAAGGTATTGATATATTCTGTATTCAAGGTAAGATCTGCTGCAATGCAAAGATAGGTGGAGGGTGTAAGTGAATTCTTCAATTCGGTGAATAGCTTTTGGTTTCGATAAGGTGTTTCAATAAAGATTTGGGTCTGATTGTTTTTTTTGGACCATTTTTCCAGTTCTTTGATCTTCTTTTTACGTTCTGCCGTATCAATGGGAAGGTAACCGTTAAAGGCGAAATTCTGACCATTAAGGCCCGAACCCATCATGGCCAAAATGATTGAAGAAGGACCAACCAATGGCACCACTGCGACATTTTTGAGATGTGCCATCATCACAATATTCGCTCCAGGGTCTGCGACGGCAGGAACACCTGCTTCTGATAGTAAACCAACATTCATCCCCTGAAAACAAGGATCAATAAACGACTTGGATTCAAACTCACTGGTATATTTATCAAGTACAAAAAGTCTTAACGATGGCTGAGATTTCCGTGGAGCAATCTTTTTGATAAATCTTCTGGCCGATTTTTCGTTCTCAACAATGAAAAAATCTATTTCCTCAACTCTTTTCTTAACAGAAATTGGCAGTACCTCCAAAGGTTCATTGAGACCCAGAGTTGTTGGGATCAAAAACAGTTTACCAAATTTAGTTTTCATCACTTAAGCTTTTTGCAATCTGTTCGCATGCCTCATCCAGCAGTTCAAATACCTTTTCAAATCCTCTTCCACCTCCATAATAAGGATCCGGAACCTCCAGCTTAGATCCTTGCTCTAATTCATCAAGGATTAATTTCACTTTTCTCGAATGATTTTCAGTTTCAGCCATGGAAAGAACATCGGAGTAATTAGACCTATCCATCACGTAGATCCAATCAAAATTCTCAAAATCTTTGGCTATAAATTTTCTGCATCGTTGATCAGTAATGTCGATATGATAAGTTCTTGCAATATCAACCGATCTGGGGTCAGGTAATGCGCCTATATGCCAGCCTCCTGTTCCGGCCGAATCCACGTGCACGGCAGTACTATCAACCTTTGACTTAAGTATACCTTCGGCTAATGGTGACCTGCAAATGTTCCCAAGACATACCATTAAAACCTTAACCATAAAATTCTACTATTTTAAAAGGTAAGTTTTTTTGTCAATTCATCAACATATTTTCGGAATTGCTTATCTGTTTCGGTAAGATTATCAACCGTTTTACATGCATGTAGCACAGTTGCATGATCACGACTCCCTATCTGCGAGCCAATACTGGCCAGGGAAGCCTTAGTCATTCTTTTGGCAAAGTACATGGCCAGTTGTCTGGCTTGAACAATATGCCTTTTTCTGGTCTTGGATTGAAGGGTGGTAACATCCATTTCAAAATACTTGGACACTACTTTTTGAATATAGTCAATCGACACTTCCTTCTTGGTATTCTTAACAAACTTGTCAACGATCTGTTTGGTGAGTGAAAGTGTAAATTCCTTTCGGTTAAATGAAGCCTGAGCAATAAGTGAAATCAACACGCCCTCAAGTTCCCTAACGTTGGTTTTGATATTTTTCGCAATATACTCAACAATTTCTTCAGGTATCTCAACGCCGTCTCTGAACATTTTGCTTTTGAGGATACTGATTCTTGTTTCGAAATCAGGAGCCACCAGCTCAGCAGAAAGACCCCATTTAAATCTGGATAACAAACGTTGTTCAATATCCTGCATATCAACAGGAGCTTTATCAGAGGTGAGAATTACCTGTTTGCCATTTTGATGTAAGTGATTAAATATATGGAAGAACACATCCTGTGTTCCAGACTTTCCAGAAAGAAACTGAACGTCATCAACAATTAACACGTCGATCATTTGATAAAAGTGAATAAAATCATTTCTTGTATTCGCCTTTACAGAATCAATGAATTGTTGTGTGAATTTTTCTGCAGATATATAAAGAACCGTTTTTTCAGGATATCTTTCCTTGATCCGAACCCCAATAGCCTGAGCTAAATGCGTCTTCCCTAAGCCTACTCCTCCATAGATTAGTAATGGATTAAAGGAAGTTCCACCTGGCTTATTAGACACCGCCATACTGGCAGATCTTGCCAAACGGTTTGAATCTCCTTCAATAAAGTTTTCAAAATTATAATTTGGATTCAACTGAGACTCGATCTTTACTTTTTGAATTCCAGGAATCACAAATGGATTCTTCAATTCTCTTTTATCGATTTCAAGTGGAATAGTAACTCCTTGAGAGTTAAACGGTTTTTTATTAGAACTTGGGAATTTAACCGTATGAGGCTTTTTGTTGCTATAGGTATTCTCCATCCTCACATCATATACCAATTTTGCATGATCTCCAAGCTCTCTTACTAGGGCAACCCTTAATAATTTAATATAATGCTCTTCCAACCATTCAAAAAAGAACTTGCTCGGTACCTGTATAGTTAAAACATCTCCCGCTATCTTTATTGGTTTTATAGGCTCAAACCATGTTTTATAGGCTTGGGGTTTGATATTATCCTTTATAAATAGCAGGCAATTATTCCATACAGAGGAGGCTGTTCTCGTCATTTAACAACAATATTTTGAATTAAGTATAGTCCCTTTTTTTTTTGGCAAAATTGGTATCTCTTTTGCCAGTACAAATTTGTGAATAAAGTTTATTATAAAAAAATAAAATTGCTCTTGTTCTTAATTATTTTTTGATTAAACTGTGCCACTGCAAAATACAATAAAATGATTACAAACCAAACAAAAATACGTGTTAGATACGGAGAAACCGATCAAATGGGCTATGTGTATTACGGAAACTACGCGCAGTTTTTTGAGGTGGGCAGGGTAGAGTGGTTAAGAGCCTTGGGTGCGAGTTATAAAAGTCTTGAAGAATCTGGAATTATGCTTCCGGTTATACACCTGAACATCAACTACATGAAGCCCGCCAAATACGATGACTTATTAACTATCACCACAATATTGAATAAAAAACCTTTGGTTAAAATTGAATTCGATTTCGAAGTTCACAATGAAAATAATGATTTACTCACAACAGGGTTTACAAGTTTGGTCTTTATGGACATGAAAAAAAACAAACCAATCAAAGCTCCTCAATACTTGCTCGATCAAATTTACGCGCTATTCAATTAACCTTTTTAACTTCAACACACCTGAGCTCATTAAATTGCTGTATAATTTGTTCCAACTTGCTCTTCCGTATCGAAACCTTAAAAAAACAGTCGAGTTCCAATCTTTGATCTACAATGCCAAGTCTGTTTTCCTTGATAATACGCATGACCTTGTCCATATTGGCATAATCAACTCTAAGCGTCAACTCTTCTAAAAGCATTTTTTCAATAAGAGAGGCATTCTCCAAAGCAAGCCTTGCAGCCGACCGATACGCAGTAACGAGGCCGCCTACTCCCAACTTTGTTCCACCAAAATAACGAACCACGACAATCAACACGTCAGTAAGACCAAAAGATTGTATTTGCCCGTAGATGGGCTTCCCGGCACTGTTATTAGGTTCGCCATCATCATTATACCTGAATATAGGACTTTGCACTCCTGTTTGCCATGCATAACACCAATGTCTCGCCTTGGGATGTGATTTCTTTTGAAGCTGCAAAAGATCATCTACCTGATCAGCACTCGTTATCGGGTAGGCATAAGCTAAAAATTTGCTTCCTTTTTCCTTGTACACTCCTACTTCGCTCGCTTTGTCAAGAGTAAGGTACAAATCAGTCCTGTTTTCTTCCATCACAAAACAGGCTTATATATAGAGAGCCAATTATTGTCAATAGGTACTTCTTTTACCAAAATACCTTCTGATACTGGTGCCTTAACCCCTTTGTTAAAATTCTGCTCTCCTTTAAAAACTCTTGCCTCATCCCAAAATCCAGACTGTATAAATGAATTGAGCGTATAGGATCCCCCTTCTACTATCAAAGACTGAACGTCTATTTTATGTAAATGAAACATGATTTGACCAATAAGCTCCTTCTGAAAATCGAGTTTTACATAGTGTATTTCTCCGTGCAGCTCATTTTTTACTCCATTGTAAACAATAGTTTTGGAAGAATGATCGAGCAAACTTACACTGTCTGGTATTTCAAGCTTACGATCAATGGTTATTCTAAGAATAGAGTTTCCCGTAAAATCTCTTATGTTTAGTCGCGGATCATCCTGCAACACTGTATTCTTACCTACGAGTATAGCAGCTTCTTCTGCCCTCCATTGATGAACCCGTTGCAACGAATAAACATTTGAGATCCAATAGGGAACACCTTTTTCAACCATTTCAGGTTCTGGAAAAATATACCCATCCCCGCTCTGTGCCCATTTAAGGATCACATAGGGTCTTTCTTTTTCGTGAAAAGTAAAAAATCGTTTATTTAATTCCCTACTTTCTTTTTCCATTACCGAAATAGTCACTTCTACCCCATGTTCCCGCAGTCTTTTTACACCTTTTCCTCCTACTTTTTCATTGCTGTCGACCGAGCCAATAACAACTTTTTTTATCCCATTTCTAAGAATGAGATCAGCACAGGGAGGGGTTCTTCCATGATGTGAGCAGGGTTCAAGATTCACATAAAGTGTTGCTTCAGGGAGTAATTCCTTATCCTTAACAGAATCAATTGCACGCACTTCTGCGTGCTGGCCTCCTGCTCTTTGATGCCATCCTTCTCCTATAATACGACCCTTATAAACGATCACACTCCCCACCATAGGATTTGGATAAACCGATCCCAGTCCGTTCTTTGCCAGCTCAAGGCATCTTGTCATGAATTTATCTTGTTCGCTCATAGAAGCTTTTCATACTGCGAAATTAAAAAGATTAAATTTCTTTTAATCTACTTTCTTTGTTTTTATGGCGATAGCTGTGATAAAACCAAGCAACAGGGGTTTCATAATTAAACAGTATATTTCAACAATTAAATCAAAAGGTCTCAAAAATGACCATAAAGTCAGTACAAGAAAAATTTCTCTATGATTTGAATGGCATCTACGCCAGGGAAGAGATCTACAGCTTTTTTTACCTGCTTTGCCAAGCTTATCTCAACAAAAACAGACTTGATATTGCGCTAGAACCAAGCATCGAATTAACAAGTAATGTCGAGGTTAATTTTTTAGAGGCATTAAAGGCGCTCAAAAAGGAATATCCCATCCAATATATTATCGGTAGAACCGAATTTATGGAACTTCAGTTTGAGGTAAATGAACAGGTATTGATTCCCAGACCCGAAACAGAAGAACTGATCTCCTGGATCATCGAAACACATCGCAAAAATGATTCAGACTCTCTCTTGGATATAGGAACAGGGAGCGGATGTATCGCTATCGTTTTGGCCAAACATTTGTCCAAATCAAAAATAGACGCCATGGATATTTCTGAAAAAGCACTTGAAGTCGCCAAAAGAAATGCCATTCTCAATAAAGTAAGCATAGGTTTTATTCAGAATGATGTATTAAGCGGAGCGGACTTGACAAAAACCTATACTATTATTGTTTCAAATCCGCCTTATGTAAGGGAAAGTGAAAAGAAACAAATGCATAATAATGTGCTAAAATACGAACCCGACCTTGCGCTATTTGTTTCAGATAATGACCCTCTTTTGTTTTACAGGCACATCGCAAAACTGGCATTTAAAGCACTTCGACCGCAGGGATCTTTGTACTTCGAGATCAACCAATACCTTGGAAAAGATCTTCAGCATCTATTAGAAAATCTTGGCTTCGATAAAATTGAATTAAAAAAAGATATTTACGGAGCCGACCGCATGATCAGAGCTATTAAAAATTAAATATATTTGCCCCATGCGTATAGATATAGTTACTGTATCACCTGAATTGATAAGAAGCCCCTTCGAATATTCCATTCTTAAACGGGCTCAGGAAAAAGGAATGGCGGAAGTCCATTTTCACGACCTGAGGAAATATGCTATCAATAAATACGGAAAAATTGATGACTATCAATTTGGTGGAGGAGCCGGAATGGTACTTATGATTGAACCTATAGACAAATGTCTTAGCGAATTAATGAGAGAGAGACCATATGATGAGGTTATTTATATGACCCCAGATGCCCAGACTTTAGACCAGAGAACGGCGAATATTCTGTCTGATAAAGAGAACCTCCTCATATTAACGGGTCATTATAAAGGGGTTGACCAACGAATTAGGGATAAATTCATTACCATGGAGATTTCTATCGGAGATTATGTGCTTTCGGGTGGAGAACTTGCGGCTGCAGTACTTTGTGACGCAGTTATCAGGTTGATTCCTGGGGTTCTTGGTGACGAAACCTCGGCTTTGACTGATTCTTTTCAGGATAACCTACTGGCGCCACCCGTGTATACGAGACCTGCTGAATACGATGGAATGAAAGTACCGGAAATTCTGCTTTCAGGGAATTTCCCTAAAATTGAGGAATGGCGGCATGAGAAAGCGCTCTCCAGAACAAAATTAATACGCCCTGATTTATTAAATGACGACAACTATGAGACCTAGATATTTATATATAGTGCTACTCGTTTTTTTTCATCTTCATGTAAACGGGCAAATAGATAGTACAGCTGTCAAAGCTCCTGCTCACCAAAAACCTTTTTTAAAACAAAGCATCGTTCCACTTTCTTTGATTGGGGCCGGATTGATCATTAATTATTCAGATGGAGCTATAGGTAAAGAAAATCTACAGGAACATATCAACAATGCCTTTCCGGATTTTAATACTGATATCGATGATTTTTTACAGTACGTCCCTATACTTACCATGTATACTGCTGACCTGTTTAAAGTTGAAAGTAAAAATGATGTTTTTACCCAAACCAAAATTCTGTTTATTTCGGCTATAGCGACCAATGCAATTACCTTTGGCTTAAAATATGCTACCAACGAAACCCGACCCAACGGAGAAAATGACCTGAGTTTTCCATCCGGTCATACCTCAAACGCCTTTATGATGGCAACTATCCTTTTCCATGAATTCAAAGAAACAAAGCCTGTATTGGCTTATAGTGGATTTGTTTTTGCCTCAGCTACCGGTGCCTTAAGGGTTTTGAACAACGCACATTGGGTATCTGACGTGTTGGTAGGAGCTGGTATTGGTATAATAGTGACTGATCTCGTTTACCGATTTGAGCCCTTAAAGGATTGGAATCCATTTAAAAACAAGAAGATTAGTACCATAATAAGTCCATCCTACAAGGAAAATACCATAGGACTCTATGCTAACATACGGTTCTAAAGTATTTTACACCTTTTTTAAATCGTTAAAAATATTTTTAAAGCTAACTTTATTAATCAAAAGTTTTTTATAAATTTGCAAACTCAAAATCAACCTCTGACGAAAATCGTGCATGTTGGTGATTGATCAACCATTTTAAAATATTATAATGGAAAATTTATTAGATTTTGTACAGAGTGAATTTGTAGCGAAAAATGAAGTTCCTGAATTTGCTGCAGGTGATACCATCACCGTTTACTTTGAAATTAAAGAAGGCGTTAAAACAAGAACTCAGTTCTTTAAAGGTGTCGTAATTCAAAGAAGAGGTAGCGGAAGTTCAGAAACCTTTACCATCAGAAAAATGTCGGGTACTATTGGTGTTGAAAGAATTTTTCCGATCAACCTTCCTGCTATTCAGAAGATAGAGTTAAATAAAAAAGGAAAAGTAAGAAGAGCTAGAATATTCTACTTTAGAAATCTTACAGGTAAAAAAGCACAGATTAAAGAGAAAAGATTTTAATCGAAGCTTTATAGACTTGCAGCCCCTTTATCAACTGATTAAAGGGGCTTTTTTATGAACAAAAGTTGATAAAAGGAGTTGATACATTGTTAAGAACAAAACTTCCAAATTTTTGATTAATAGATATTTACTTCTTACTTTCGGTAACAGAAATAAAGAGAAGTTTCTGAGTTAAGTGACTTTCGGCGGTGCAAATCTTCGGAACAGCTTAAAGAGGAGAAAAGCTTTGTTTTGCTAAAGTGAAAACTTTGGCGCAATTCACTGGTCTTAAGCCAAGATCAATGTATTTAGCATAAATATTTAGATTTTAAGGTTAGTGGTTGCAAATTAAATGTTTTGAATGTTCGTATTTGAGAAGTCAGGACTTCGGTTGGACAGATCAAAGTGAAGGCTCAGAAGATTTAAAGAAATTTAAACTTGAATTTTACTTTTGGAACATGAAAATGTGAAATAAGTAATCGAATTTAAGTTAAATATTTCGGCAAATACCCATGATAAAGAGATGATCTTTGTGATGGGTTTTTGTTTTTTGGAAATAACTTCAAAGAAAAA